>JBIOYQ010000143.1:0-4878 GCA_044870295.1 Actinomycetota bacterium | reverse complement strand
CGAAGGCGATCTCCAGGGGCTCCCCGAAGGGCTGCGGGAAGATGGCCGAGACCGTCCCGCTCGCCAGGCCCTTGACCTCCGTCTCCTGTGAGATGGTGGCCAGCATCGTCACGCGATCCAACAAGGCCTGCGAGCCGAAGTAGCGGTCGTTGCGGACGAGGATGGCCTGGTCCTCGTCCCATGACTCAAGGCGGAAGGGGCCGCCGGCGAACGGGATCTCGTCCTGGATCTCCTTGGACAGGTCGGGGTGCTTCCGGTCCACGTCCGGGAAGGCCGCCCTCTTCAGGACGTACTGATCCAGGCCCCCGAACAGGTCCGGCCAGTCGACGTAGACGTCCCGGAACCGGAGGACCACCGTTCTCGAGTCCGGTGTGTCCACATCCTCGATGGCGCTGTAGTCGTCGCCGTCGACCGCCGCATAGGCTCCGCGAGTGTTCAGCTGCGCCAGCCAGGTGAACCGGAAGTCCTTGGAGGTGATCGGGGAGCCGTCATCCCAGACCGCGTCCGGGGCGATGCGATACGTGACCGTGAAAGGGTCCTGGGTCAGCCCGCCATTCTCCAAGGAGGGGGCCTCGGCCAACAGCGGTGAAGCGATGACGTTGCCGCGGACATCCAGCTGCATGGCGCGGGGAAGCACGTGTTGGAGGACCGCGTAATGGGTCCACGTAGCCGATGCGCACGAGGTGATTGGGTTGATGCACTCCGGCCACTGCTCCGCACCGAACGTGGCCTCGCCGCCCCGAGCCGGCGGGCTGATGGAAGGGGATGGGCTAGCCGTCGAAGGAGAGGGGGAAGGGGTCGCCCCGCCAGTGCAGGCACCAGAGGCCATCGCCGCCACAGCGACCACCGTCACCAGCCTTCGACCCATCTGCGCCCCCGAGCAGACCAGCCCCCGCCACTTCGTTATACGTAAGGGAGGGCGTGCCCCCGCCTAGAATGGCCCGGCCGTGAAGGACACCTTCTACATCACCACCCCCATCTACTACGTGAACGACGTCCCGCACATCGGGCACGCCTACACCACGGTGGCCTGTGATGTGATCGCCCGCTACCACCGGCTGGCCGGCGAGCAGGTCTTCTTCCTGACCGGGACCGACGAGCACGGGCAGAAGGTGGCCCGGGCGGCCGAGGAGCAGGGCAAGACCCCCCAGGCCTGGGCCGACGAGATGATTCCGCGCTGGAAGGAGGTCTGGGAGCGCCTCGACATCTCCAACGACGACTTCATTCGGACCACCGAGGAGCGTCACGTCGGGCCCGTCCAGGCCTTCGTCCAGCGCCTGTACGAGCGCGGGCACGTCTACCTGGGCTCCTACGAGGGCCCGTACTGCGTCTACTGCGAGGAGTTCAAGATCGAGGGCGAGCTGATCGACGGCATCCTCTGCCCCATCCACGGCCGCCCCGTCGAGCGCATCTCCGAGGAGAACTACTTCTTCTCCCTCTCGAAGTTCCAGGACCAGCTGCTGGCCTTCTACGAGGACAACCCGCGCTTCATCGTGCCCGACGAGCGCCGCAACGAGGTGATCTCGTTCGTGAAGGGCGGTCTCCAGGACCTGTCGATCTCCCGGACCTCGTTCTCCTGGGGCATCCCGATTCCCTGGGACCCCAAGCACGTGATGTACGTCTGGGTCGACGCGCTCCAGAACTACATCACGGCGGTCGGCTTCGGTGCGGACCCGGACCGGTTCGCCCGGATCTGGCCGGCCGACATCCACATGGTCGGCAAGGACATCCTCCGGTTCCACGCGGTGATCTGGCCCGCCATGTTGATGGCCGCCGGCGAGGCCCCGCCGCGCACAGTGCTGGCCCACGGCTGGCTCCTGGTGGGCGGAGAGAAGATGTCGAAGACGAAGCTGACCGGCATCCACCCCTTCCAACTCCTCGATCACTTCGGCGTCGACGCGTACCGGTACTACTTCCTACGAGAGGTTCAGTTCGGGCAGGACGGGAACTTCTCGTGGGAGTCCATGGTGGCCCGGTACAACGCCGAGCTTGCCAATGGACTCGGGAACCTGGCCAGCCGGGTGCTGGCGATGGTCGGGCCGTACTTCGGCGGAGAAGTGCCCTACCCCTACCGCAGCGAGCCGCCCGGATCCCTGGCCGGTCCGGCGGAACAGATGACGGCCGCGTTCCAGGCCCACATGGCGGACCTGGATCTGACCGGGGCGGTGGGGGACGTGGCGGACTTCGTGCGGACGGTCAACCGGCGGCTGGTCGAGACCGCCCCGTGGAACCTGGCCAAGGACGAAAGCCGCAAGGGCGATCTCGCCCACGAGCTGTGGGCGGCCCTGGAGGCGCTCCGCCTGATCGCCGTGTTCTCGTCGCCCGTCATGCCGGGGGCCGCAGAGCGGCTGTGGGGGCAGCTCGGGATCGCCGAGCCGCTGTCGGCCCAGCGCCTTCCAGAAGCGGGACGGTGGGGTGGCCTCCGGCCGGGAACCCGGACCACGAAGGGGGAATCCCTGTTCCCCAGGCTCGATGGCTAACCCTCAAGTCATGGTGCAGCCCGGGTTCGCCGTCGACACCCATTGCCACCTCTTCCTGGTCGAACAGGACACGGCGGAGGTGGTCCGGGCGGCCCGCCGCCGGGGCGTGGAGCGCCTGATCTGCGTGGGGATCGACGCCGACTCCAGCCGCCGATCGCTGGAGTTGGCCGAGTCCTTCCGGGGGGTCTTCGCCACGGCCGGGGTCCACCCCCACACCGCCTCGGAGTTCGATCCGCGGGCCGCCTCCCAGATCGAGGAGCTCTTGGCTCACCCGTTGGTCGTCGCCGTTGGCGAGACAGGTCTCGACTATTACCGAAGGCTTTCACCGACAGAGGATCAGCACCGCGCTTTTCGGACCCACATCCAGCTCTCGGGCGAGACCGGCAAGCCGTTGGTGGTCCATGTCCGCGAGGCATGGGATGACGCGATGCGGATCCTGGAGGAGGAGGGAGCCGAGCGGGTCGTCCTCCACTGCTTCTCCGGGGACGTGGCCATCGCGGGTGAGGCCGCGGCGCGGGGGTACTTCATGTCCTTCGCGGGAAACGTGACCTACCCCAAGGCGGACGGGTTGAGGTCTGCAGCGGCCGCCGCACCCGAGGACCAACTGCTGGCCGAGACCGACAGCCCGTTCCTGACCCCGCAGTCGAAGCGTGGCGAGGGCAACACGCCCGCCAACGTACTCGAGGTGCACGCGATCTTGGCGGAAGCTCGAGGTGTGAACGTAGAGCGCATGGTCGGATCGACCACGGAAGCCGCGCTGCGCGCCTTCCCGCTCATCCGCTAGACGGTTTCGGTCCCTTCTGTACGGTATCGAACACACGTTCTCCGACGAGTTTGCACCTGAGGTTGAGGTGTTGGTAGGGTCCCTGACGTTACGCGCAGCGCCGCCCCACGGCGGCCCCCCTCCCCGCTGCGCCTCTCGAATCGCTGAGGTGTGCGGATGTTGGAGCGGGTGCGGCGCCCAGGGCTCATCGCCCTGAGTCTGCTGGCAGGAGCAAGCCTCCTCCGAAGCTCGATGGCCTTCTCCGTGCCCGCCCGCCAGGCGAATCCCACGCTGAAGTTCAACCTCGCAAAAGCGGACGCCAAGCATCGTCACGGGGCCTCGGACGTGTGGGCCGTCCTCGGCGCCCCGGCGGAATCGTGGCGGATGGCCGAGCGCTCATTGATCAGCGTGAATTCGCGCAGCGCTCCCGACGGACTCGACCTGCTCGCCCTCGTGGTGAAGATCGGGCAGCACCGCCCGCGCCCGATCCTTACCAACGCCGTCAGCGCGGAGGACCTCGTTGCCGCCCTCGGCCTGGAGCTGTCGGCTTCGGACGTGGTCAAGCCGGCCCCCGATGCGGTCCTCGAGTCCGGGATGCGGTTCCGGATCATCCGGGTCCATTACGCGGTTCGGACGGTCACGGAGGCCATCCCGTACGCAACCCTCATCCAGTACTCGAAGGATCTAGAGGAAGGGGAGACCAAGCTGGAGACGACCGGGGTGGACGGGTCGGTGGAGCGGACCTACCGGATCACCTACCGCAACGGGCGGGAGGCCTCGAAGCTGGTGCTCGACGAGCAGATCGTGGCCGAGCCGGTCGACGCTCTGTACCTGACGGGCAACCAGAACAGCGAGCACGGCCGCCAGACCGGCCAGGCTTCCTGGTACGACTTCTGCAAGGTCGACGGTGACTACGCGGCCCACCTCACCCTGCCGTTCGGGACGGTGGTCACCGTTCGGAACCTGAGCAACGACGAGACGGTGACTGTGGTAATCAACGACCGTGGTCCCTACGGCGTCCCGGGGCGGATCATCGACCTCTGCGACTCGGCGTTCACCCAGATCGCCCCGCTCGGCCAGGGCGTCGCGGACGTCGAGATCACCTGGTAGCTCCGGCCTCCCCGGCCTCACTCCCAGCGCCATCCGCGACCTGGCTCGCCGCCACGGCGTCACGCCACGCAAGTCCCTCGGGCAGCACTTCCTGATCGACCCCGCCCTGGCCCGTCGGATCGTGGAGCTGGCCGGGGCCGGACCAGGAACGAGGGTCCTGGAGGTCGGCGCGGGCCTTGGGTCGCTGACCTCGGTGCTGGCGCCAACGGGCGCCGAGGTCGTCGCAGTGGAAGTCGATGCGCGGCTGATCCCACCGCTCCGAGAGGTGGCCGAGCCGTTCGACAAGGTGCGCGTGGTGGAGGCGGACGCGATGACCGCGGACTGGAGCCGAGTGCTGCCGGGGCGGAGGCCCTGGATCGTGGTGGCCAATCTTCCGTACAACGTGGCCGTGCCCGTCGTGATGCGGCTGCTCGAACGGGAGCCGCGCGTCGAGCGGCTGGTGGTCATGGTCCAGCGCGAGGTAGGCCAGCGCCTCGCTGCGTCACCGAACGATCCGACCTTCGGCGCCGTCAGCCTCCGAGTGCG
>JBIOYQ010000142.1:0-57822 GCA_044870295.1 Actinomycetota bacterium | reverse complement strand
GAGCTTGCCGACGAGGGTGCGGGAGCGGGTGATCCGGACCGGATACGTCTCCGACGTCAACAAGGTGGGGCTTCTCACCGGCTCCGAGACGTTCGTCTATCCCTCCCTCTACGAGGGCTTCGGCCTCCCGGTGCTGGAGGCCATGGCGTGCGGGACGCCGGTGGTCACCTCCAACGTCTCGTCGCTGCCCGAGGTGGCGGGCGACGCGGCCGTCTTGGTCGATCCCGCCGGTCCAGAGGCCATCGCCGCCGGGGTCGAACGCGTGCTTTCGGATAGTGCGCTACGAAAGCAGCTCGTCGACCGTGGACTCGAGCGGGCGGAAGAATTCAGCTGGGAAGCGACGGCAACCAGGACGGCACATGTCCTGAAGGAAGCTGCGAAGAGATAGAGAACTTCAGCCGGCGCGCTGGACGCGTCCTGCCTTGAGGCAGGAGGTGCAGACGTTCAGCCGGCGCGGGGCGCCGTTCACTACGGCCCGAACCTTCTGGACGTTCGGGTTCCATCGCCGCGGGGTGCGGCGGTGCGAATGGGAAACCCGCATCCCGAATCCGGGCTTCTTCCCGCAGATCTCGCAGACGGAGGCCATGGCCCAGGCATGGTAGCAGCCGCCTTCCGGCTCGCCCAGGAACGGCGGACAGTCAGGGAGGCGGAGTGGCGCGGTGGGCCCTGCGGCGACGCAGGAACAGCAATGTCCCAAGGCCGATCGCGATCAGCCCGATGGCGGCAATGGCGACGGTGAGTCCGATGCGGCTCGATCCCGCCGGCGCCAAAGCCAGCGGTGGTGAGGTGGTGGGGACGAACGACGGTGTCGGGGACGGACTCGGCGACGGGACCGTCCCACCGGTCACCAGCACGCGCTTGGCGCGGCTGCGCACGATGTCGGTGCCGTTCGTGTACTCGACCTGCAGGCGGTAGGTCCCCGGTGGCAGGTCGGGAACCGTCCCGGACAGCGAGACGGTCCCCGGCAGCGTGGTGACGCCTTTCCCCACGTCGGCGTCTGGCTGCCCGGGGACGCGGAAGACCAGCTGCGACACCAGGAGATCGGGGACGGTGGCGCGCACGCGCAGCGTCCTGCCCACCTTCGCCTGCTGCGGGGCGTCCAGCAGCTTGCCGGGGGAGAGGGGGTTCGCCGGCGCCCTGCCGTGCTTCACCTTCAGGCGCTTGCCGGAAGTCACCAGCCACGGGCTGTCCGCAGGCTCGGCGCCGCTCATGATGACCTCGCCGTCCGGGACCACGGTGACGGTCTTCAAGCCGGTGGCGATCCCGATCCGGATGGTGGCGGGCTCCGCGTACGTCTTGGGTTTGAGCCCGCCGTAGTACGCCGCCAAGATGTCGCCGCAGGACAGGCCCCGGAGGGCCTTGCCGTAGGCTCCCCACTGCACCATCCCCACGCCGTGCCCCCATCCCCGTCCGGTGATCGTCACCGAGCTGCCCGAGTCGCCCATGGAGAACCACTTCGACGGGACCGTCTGCGGCAACCCGTTGGTGGGGTAGTGATCGGGGTCGAGGCACGGGCCCCAGTAGTTCAGGTCGATCCTGAAGTCGGTGACGGACTGCGTCTCCGTTCGCCCGCCGCCCTTGATCGTGACGTTGGATCCCGACCTGGTCACGGAGGTCACCTTCTCGCTGCCCCACACGCCCGCCGCGCGCAGGAAACGGCCGACATCGGAGAAGGGAATGGTGGCGTCCCAGTGGGAGAGCTGGGACGCGCCGTCGTCGCGCTCCGTGATCGGCCTGAGGTAGGGCAGGGGTGCCGTTCCGAAGACCTTGTCGTTCCCCACGGTCGAGCCGTTCGAGGTGGAGAAGTACAGCGTGTCGGCAGGCTTGCCCTTGTAGAGGAGGACCTTGTCCCTGGTGGCGTCCACCGCCTGCCGCCATCGTTCCCCATAGGGGCCGGCGCCCACGCGCATCCCGGCATACACCTGGCATGCCGTGGTGGCGCACAGGTCGTATCCGAGTCGGTCTCCGGTGGTGTCGGGGTACGACATGTGCGCGAGCGCATACGACCGGGCCGCCACCACCTGGGCTTCCAGCGCGGCCATGGGCCACGTCCGGGGCACCTCGGCGATTCCCTCGAGGTATTGCTCGAACGGCAGGACCCCGATCACGAAGAGGGTGCCGTCGGTGTCCCTCCCTACCTCGACGGTCCCGGGGAACCTCGAGTGCAGGATGGGCTGGACCGGCCGCACACAGGGCGAGTCCACCTTCGGATAGGTGCCGTGCACCAGGACACTGGCGCCGGGCGCAGACGTGAACAGGATGCGCGGGAGCGGCGTGGAGGCAGCGCCTGCCGTACGAGCCCCGAGTCCGGCGAGGAGGCCGCCGAACACGGCAAGGACGGCGAACCAAGCGAGCGGGCGCCCCCGAACCACGATCGCCTCACCCTAGCAGCAGCATCGGCCTGGGCAAGGGCCGTGTCCGTCCATAGGGGGACCCATCGATTTCACTCGGGTGACCTTCAGCCTGCCCATCGGACTGCCGATGCTCTCGCTTGAGGAGCGGTCGACCTCTGACCGCTGAGCGTCCGCCTGACGAGGAGGCTCTGATCGAATGACGGACCAACCGCCGAAGCTTCCACGCAAGCCCTTCGGTTACGACCCGATGGTGGTCGACCAGATGCTGGCCGACCGCGACTCGATGCTGGCCCTGGCCGAGCGGAGGGTCCGAGAGGCAGAAGCCAAGGCGGCGCGTCTGGAGGAGCAGGTGACCGCCCGCGAGGCGGCCATCTCCGAGCTCAACGAGAGGATCGCGGCAACACCGGAGGCACCGGAGCCCGCCCCCGCAGAGGCGGAGGAGGTGCCCCTCACGCCGCAGTTCATGACCGAGGAGCTGGCCAAGATCATCATGGCCGCGGAGGAGTCGACCAGCCAGATCCTGGCCCGAGCCCGGCTTTCCACGCGCGATCACATCCTCGAGGCCGACCGGTTGTGGCGAGAGGTCCAGACCGAAGTCGTCCGATTCTCCGCGTGGCGCGAGCAGGCCGCGTCGGCTCTCGGCTCCGTCCAGTCGGCCATCGAGCACGCTCGCGCCCAGATCGAATCCGTCCCCGACAGAGTGCAGAGCGCCCTCGCCCCGGCGGTGGAGGCCATGGTGAAGGTCGACGCTCAGATGTCCGGATTCTCGACCGCGTCCACCCTTCCCCTGCTGGCCGCACCGTCGGGCCTGGACGAGATCAGGGCCAGGATGGACGCGACCGACAACTCGGTGGCGGAGGCGTTCGCCGCCCTCTCCTCCGACCGCTCTCCGGCGCCGCCCCTCGGCGCCATCCCCGGTCCTTCGGACTCCGACTGGCCGTTGCTGGGTGAGCCCCCCTCGCTGAACAGCGAGGACACGGGACCGGTCGCCGAGAGCGACGCCCTGGTCGAAGAGGCGAGCCACGAGCTCCGGCACTTCCAGTCCACGGGTGAGGGCAACGGCTCGGGCATCGACGAGTCGGCCGTGTGGGGCGCCTGACCCTCGAGCGGTCAGCTGCCGCTGGGTGACGGCGCGGGCGATCCGCTCCCACGGTGGAGCGCTCCCCGGATCCCGCTCTCCAGGATGGGCTTCCTCACCGGACCGCTCCACGTGAAGGTGTGCTCCCCGTTCGCGTCGTAGAACAGGGTGTGGGGAACTCCGAGGACGCCGAACGAGTCACGGATGGCACCGGTGGGATCGAACACGCTCGGGTAGATCCATCCTTCTTTGCTGATGAACGCCTTGGCCAGCCCCGGCTGATCCTGGATGTCCACTCCGAGGAACTGCACCTGCCCCTGGAAGTCCTTGGCGACGGCCGCCAGCTCCGGCGCCTCGACGATGCAGGGCCCGCACCAGGAGGCCCAGACGTTCACTACCACCGGCTTCCCGTGCAGCTGGCACATGAGCTCGCGGAACTGCTGGACGTCCATGGTCGGGAGGGCCGTCGGGCTGGGGGGAAGGAGATCCTTGCCCGAGGCACAATCCGAGCCGCTGCTCGAGCCGCATCCGACGGCCAGCGTCGACATGACCACGATCACCATGGCGGTGCGGACCGCCGGGGCGAACCAGCCTCGTTCGCGTTCCATTCCACCTCGTATTGTGCCGGACAACCGGCCGTTAGGATGGCCCGACATGGCGGACGCCTTGGACCTCGCCACGTTTCAGCTGGCGATGCGCATGTACGCCGAGGCGTTGCGGGATCACCGCGACGAGCTCGACTCCCTGAACGTGTACCCCGTGCCCGATGGAGACACCGGCACGAACCTGCTGCTGACCCAGACCGCGGTGGTCAGGGCGCTCGACTCGAACGGCGGCGGTAGCCCGGCATCCGAGGTTCGTGAGGCCGTCTCCAACTCGTCGCTGATGGGGGGGCGGGGGAACTCCGGCGTGATCCTCTCGCAGGTGCTGCGCGGTCTGGTGGAAGCCATGCGGGAGGACGGGACGTACGGGCCCGCCGAGGTCCGTGAGGGGCTGCGCCGAGCGGCCGATCAGGCCTATCGGGCGGTGGCCCGGCCCAAGGAGGGCACGGTGCTGTCGGTGCTCCGGGACGCCGCGGACGGGGCGGCAACCGCCGAGGGCAGCTCGGAGGCCGGGGTGTCGACGGTGCTGGCAGCCGCGCTGGATGATGCGCGTCGCTCGCTGGCCAAGACCCGCGACCAGCTGCCCGAGCTGCGCGAGGCCGGTGTGGTCGACGCGGGGGGCAAGGGCATCGTGCTGCTGCTCGATGCCCTCGTGGCGGCCGTCCGGGGAGCCCGGCCGTCCGAACCCATCGGGCCACTCGGCCCCGTCGGGAGGTCGCCCGGCGATCGTCCCGCTCCCGACCTCACGTTCCCCTACGAGGTGCAGTTCCTTCTGGACGCTTCCGACGACGCCGCGGCTTCGCTTCGATCTCAGCTCGCAGGCCTGGGTGATTCGCTGGTACTAGTCGGCGGCAGCGGTATGTTCAACGTCCACGTGCACACCGATCGGCCCGACGCGGCCGTCGAGGCCGGCCGCCGAGCCGGTGGGGTGCGGGAGGTCCGGGTGGACTCGCTGGCGGATCGCGTGGCGGAGTGCGTGGCCGGACAGGCCCGCGCCGTCCAGATTGCCGAGGGAACGTGCGCGATGGTGGTCCTGGCCGTTGGCGACGGGTTGATCGGGGTCTTCCGTTCGCTGGGCGCCGACGTGGTCCGGGCGGATCCGTCGGATCCCGCCGCCGTCTCCGGGATCGTCTCCGCGATCGAATCGGCGCCAGCCCGCACCGTGTTCGTCATCCCGAACGCCGCGGACGCGGCGCGTTCCATCGATGACGCGATGGCCCACGGGTCGAAGGACGTGATCGTGGTGGCAGCCGACTCCATCCCCGCTGGCGTGGCGGCGGCGACGGCCTTCAATCCGATCGGTTCACGCCAGGACAACGCGACCGCGATGGGCGAGGCCGCCGAACGGGTGCGCAGCGCGGCGCTTGCGACGGTTGCCACAACCGACGCGGTCGATGTGGTCACCGGGTTGCTGGGGGAGCGTCCCGAGCTGATCACGGTGGTCGCCGGAGCTGCCGCAACGGACGACGATCGCGACGCCGTCGTCGGGGCTCTCGTGCGGTCCTTCCCAGACCTGGAAGTGCACGTGGTGGACGGAGGACAGCCCGGGCCTCCCTTCCTCATCGGGGTGGAGTGAGCGCCGGCTCCACCCCCGACGGCCCCCTGAGCCTGGACCGTCCCGTCGCCGACATCGACCCGCGCGTCGCGAACCGCCGCACGGGAATGCGGACGAAGGGTCCGCCCGCTCACGAGGTCCTCGAGCACGGGCTCGGCATCTCCACCGTCGGTGAGCTGCTCCGCCACTACCCCCGCCGGTACATCGACCGGTCGGCCACCGTCCCCGTTGGGGAGCTTCGGTTCCGGCAGGGTGAGCAGGTCACGGTCATCGGCAGGGTGAAGCGAGTCGACCGTCGGGTCACCCGCCGCCGCCAGTCGATGGTCACGATCACGCTCTATGACGGCACCGGCTCCCTGGACCTCGTGTACTTCAACCAGCCCTGGACCGCCTCGGCGTACCGCGAGGGCGTCGAGCTCGCGGTGTCCGGCGTCGCCTCCGTATACCGCGGACGGCTCCAGCTGGCGAACCAGGAGGTGGAGGTGCTGCGGGGGGACGAAGGGGAAACTGTTCACACGGGCCGCATCACTCCCGTCCATCCGGCGACAGAAGGGATCTCCACTCGGACCATCCGCGAGCTGGTGTTCCGAGCGCTGCAGCGGTTGGGCCGGATCCCCGACCCGTTGCCGCCCGACGTGGTCAAGGGAGAAGGCCTGGGTCCGGAAGACGAGGCGCTTCGCGCCATCCACTTTCCCGACGACCCCGAGGCGCTGGCCGGCGCGCGGGACCGCCTCAAGTTCGACGAGTTGTTCGCCTTGGAGCTCGGCGTGGCCTTCCGCAAGCATCGGGTGGAGGCCGGAGCGAAGGGGGTCGTTCACCAGATCGAAGGCGAACTGACCACCGCCTTCCTGTCCGGCCTGCCGTTCGAGCTGACCGCGGCGCAGCGTCGAACCATCGCCGAGCTGGAGCAGGATCTGGCCGCGCCGAAGCCCATGAATCGGCTCCTCCAGGGTGATGTGGGGTCGGGCAAGACGGTGGTCGCGCTCTACGCGGCTCTGGCGGCCATCCAATCGGGCCACCAGGCGACCATCATGGCTCCCACCGAGGTACTCGCCGGCCAACACTTCCGCACCGCTGGGACGCTGCTGAGGTCCGTGGGTGGCCGCGACCTCCTGGCCGACATCGCTGAGGCGACGCTGCCGGACGACCAGCCCTCGTTGCTTGACCTCGTGGCCGAAGCGGAACCCGAACCCGCACCGGAGCCGGCGTCCTTGGTCGCCGGGCCGGGCATGACGTACGCGCTCCTCACCGCCTCGGTCACCGGCCGGGACCGGCAGCGGGTCCTCGACGCTGTGCGCGACGGGACCGTCGACCTGGTGATCGGGACGCACGCCCTGGTCCAGGAAGGCGTGGAGTTCGCGGACCTCAGCCTGGCGGTGATCGACGAGCAGCATCGGTTCGGGGTGCACCAACGTGTGGTGCTGAAGGAGAAGGGCGCCCACCCCGACGTGCTGATCATGACAGCGACCCCGATCCCGCGGACGCTGGCCCTCACCTATTACGGCGATCTGGACGTCTCGGTGCTGGACGAGCTGCCCGCGGGCCGCCAGCCGATCCGGACGACGGTGGCCCGCACGGCGGCCGAACGCTCTCAGGCGTATGCGCTGGTCCGCGAAGAGGTCGAGGCAAAGCACCAGGCGTTCGTGGTCTGCGCGGCGATCGATGAGGCGAACCGCCTCGAGGTGAAGGCCGCGGAGAAGGAGGCCCAGCGGCTTCGCGCACAGATCTTTCCCGACCTGAACATCGCGCTGCTGCACGGGCGGATGCGGCCGGGGGAGAAGGAAGCCGTCATGGAGGACTTCCGGTCGGGGCTCGCCGACGTGCTGATCTCGACCACCGTGATCGAGGTCGGCGTCGACGTCCCCAACGCCACCGTGATGCTGGTCGAGAACGCCGAGCGGTTCGGTTTGGCGCAGCTCCACCAGCTCCGCGGTCGGATCGGCCGAGGCGGGCATCCGTCCACGTGCGTGCTCTTCGACGAGAGTCCCCCCGACAACCAGGAGGCCCGGGCCAGGCTCGAAGCCATGACTCGCACCACCGATGGGTTCGAGCTGGCCGACGAAGACCTCCGCCTTCGCGGCGAGGGGACGCTCTTCGACATCCGGCAGTCCGGCATGCCCGACCTGAAGCTGGCGCGGCTGGCAGACGACGCCGACCTGGTCCGGCGGGCCCGGGCGCGGGCGTTCGCCATCGTCGAGAACGATCCCGACCTGGACCGGCATCCCCAGCTGCTGGACCTCCTTCGCCAGTCGTTCAAGGGGGAGGCCATCGAGTGGCTGTTCCACTCCTGACGTCCACCGCCCCATGACGATGAGGATCGTGGCCGGCTCGGCGAAGGGGACCCGGCTGGCCCCGGTACCGGCCGGAACCCGGCCCATGTCCGACCGCGCCCGGGAGGGCCTGTTCTCCAGCCTGGGCGTCTCCGTCGAGGGCGCCAGAGTCCTGGACCTCTTCGCCGGCACGGGCGCCATCGGCATCGAGGCGTTGTCCCGGGGGGCCGAGTCGGCGTTGTTCGTGGACTCGGCGCCGGGGGCGATCAAGGCCATCGGAGAGAACCTCCGCCGGACCAAGCTGAGCAAGCTCGGCCGGGTCCGGCGCCTCGACGCCCTGCGGGCCGTCCGGGAGCGTCCTGGCCCATTCGAACTGGCCTTCCTGGACCCCCCCTACCGTCTGGAGCAGCCGGCCCTGGAGGAACTCCTCCGCGAACTGGCTGGTCAGGGCGTTGTGGAGCCCGGTGGGCGAGTCATTCTGAGCCGCTCCACCCGAACTTACATGCCTGTGATTCCAGTAAACTGGCTGCTCGAGCGGCGCCTTTCGTACGGCGACACCCTGGTGTTCGTCTACCGAATCCCCTGAATGCGAGGAGGCTCGGGAGGATGGGGCTCACAGCCCTGTGTCCGGGGACCTTCGACCCCGTAACCAACGGCCACATCGACATCATCGAACGGGCGGCCGCCCGGTTCGACGGTGTCGTCGTGGGCGTGCTGGAGAACCCCGCCAAAGAGCCCTTGTTCGGCCTGGAGGACCGCGTGGCCATGCTCAAGGAGGCGACCGCGCACCTCGATGGCGTCGAGGTGGCCTCGTTCTCTGGGCTGCTGGTCGACTTCGCCCGAGACCGGAGCGTGGACGTGATCCTGAAGGGGCTGCGCGGCGAGGGCGACGTCGACTTCGAGTTGAAGATGGCCCAGATGAACCGGCACCTCACCGGACTGGAGACCCTGTTCATCCCAACCAGCCCACAGTGGTCCTTCATCTCGTCGTCCCTGATCAAGGAAGTGGTTGGCTTCGGCGGCGACGTGGCCGGTCTGGTGCCTGCATTCGTGCGAGACCGTCTCGAGGAGAAGCTCGCGCCGGGGAGGGACTGAGGTGGATATCGGCGCGCGCCTCCAGCAGATCGAAGAGCTCGTCCGGACGGCGAAGTCCATGCCGCTGTCCTCCAGCGTGCTGGTGAACCAGCAGGAGGTCCTGGACATCCTGCAGGCCGCTCAGGCGGAGCTGCCCGAGGAGATCAAGCAGGCGCGGTGGGTCGTCAAGGACCGCGAGGAGCTGCTGTCGAAGGCCCGCCGCGACGGCGAGCACTTGGTGGAGGAAGCCCAGGCCGAACGGTTCAGGCTCGTGTCGCGGGAGGAGGTCGTTCGATCGGCGCAAGCCGAGGCGGAGCGCATCCTCGAAGAGGCGCGCGAGATGGCGCGGCAGATCCGCCTCGAGGCTGAGGACTACGTCGACGCCAAGCTCGCGCAGTTTGAGATCGTGCTCGAAAAGACCTCCGGCGAGATCGACCGGTCCGTCGCCCAGGTCCGGCGGGGCCGCGACAAGCTGCGAGGCGTCTCCGTCGCTGAGGAGGAGTTCGGTCAGGCCGAAGTCGAAGACGAGGAGCCATGACGAAGCTGATGACGACCGTGATCGACGTGCGAGACCTCATCTCCAGCCCTGGCGCGTCGCGCACCGTCCGGGTGGACGAGGCCATCTCCGGGCTGGTCACCCAGCTGGCGGCGGTGCCGGACGACCGTCCCATCGAGGCCACCCTGCTGTTCGAGAGCGTCACGGACGGCATCGTCGTGAGCGGCCCGGTGTCAGGATCCATGAGGCTCTCCTGCGCCCGGTGCTTGAAGCCGTTCGACCAGGACTTCGAGATCGACGTGCAGGAGCTGTACGCGGACGGCGCCGAACCCGAGTCCGACGACTACCCGCTCGTGGAGGGCCGGGTCGACCTCGAACCGCTGATCCGGGACGTGGTGGTGCTGGCCTTGCCGTTCGCTCCGTTGTGCCGCCCCGACTGTCTCGGGCTGTGCTCTCGGTGCGGCGGGGATCTCAACCTCGGCGAGTGCACCTGTCCGCCCGACGTGGACCCGCGATGGGGTCCACTGTCCAGCCTCGACCTGGACGGCCTGGAAGACCTGGAAGATTGACCACCCTGCGGAAGGAGACCCACCCACATGCCCACCCCAAAGAGGAAGACCCCCAAGTCCAAGACCAGCGCGCGGCGGTCGCAGTGGAAGAGCACGCCGCCGACGTACGCGGAGTGCCCGCAATGCCACCAGCCGAAGCTGCCGCACCGGGTCTGCGCCAACTGTGGCTACTACGGCGGCCGTTCCGTGCTCGAGGTCGAGTAGGCGAGCGAAAGGGTCGCGTGCCTCGGAAGCAGACGCCACTGGAGAAGGCCCTCGGGATCAGGTTCAAGGCCTCCGATCTTCGTGAGTCGGCCCTGACCCACCGATCGTTCGCGTTCGAACGGGGCCTCCCTGTCACCAACGAACGCCTGGAGTTCCTGGGCGACGCGGTGCTGGGGTTGGTCGTGACCGACCTGGTCTATCGGGCGTTCCCCGACCGTTCGGAGGGCGAGCTCGCCAAGCTCCGAGCGGCCATGGTGAACATGACGACGTTGGCCGAGGTGGCACGAGAGCTCGGCCTGGGCGAAGCGCTGCTGTTGGGGAAGGGAGAGGAGCAGTCCGGAGGCCGTGGCAAGGCGAGCATCCTGGCGGATGCCTTGGAGGCCGTCCTCGGCGCGGTGTACCTGGACCTCGGGATGAAGCAGGCGGCCACGTTGATCGAGCGATTGTTCTGGCCCCGGGTCGGGGCCTACGTCCGCGGGGAGGGCGATCGCGACTACAAGACCATCCTGCAGGAGCTGGCGGCCCAGGATCTCGGGCGGCTCCCCGAATACCGGGTGGCGGAGCGAGGACCCGACCACGAGAAGGAGTTCACGGCGACGGTCTTCATCGGCGGTCGCGAGCTCGGCCGCGGCGTGGGCAGGTCGAAGAAGGAAGCGGAGCAGCGTGCGGCTCGCCAGGCGTTCGACCAGCTTGGAGAGGACGCCGAGCTGGCGAAGGAGCACTGAGACGGCGACCGAGGCGGAAGGGACCGTGGAACTACCGGAAGTCGAGGTGATGCGGCGCGACCTCGAGAAGGAAGTGGTGGGCAAGCGCATCAGGGATGTCGAGGTGCGCCCCCATCGCAACGCCATGCGCGTCATCCGCCGGCACGCCAGGCGGAAGGAGTTCTCTGACCGGCTCGCTGGTAAGAAGATCACCAAGGTCGACCGCAAGGGCAAGTACCTCCTCCTGCAGCTCGAGGACGGCGACGTCCTGGTCGTCCACTTCGGGATGTCCGGCCAGTTCCTCCGGGGGACGAAGCGCCAGTCCTTGCCCCAGCACACGCACGTCGTGCTGGAGTTCCAGCAGGGCGGGGACATGCGCTACGTCGACCCGCGAACCTTCGGCGAGATGTTCGTGGCCGCGACCGACCAGCTCGGCAAGATCAAGGAGCTCGACCACATCGCCATCGACCCGCTCGAGGACACCTTCACGTGGCAGGAGTTCTCGGGCGAGCTGGCACGTCGAGGGGCCAAGCTGAAGCAGCTGCTGATGGACCAGAAGTTCGTGAGCGGCCTGGGCAACATCTACTCGGACGAGGTGCTGTTCGCGGCCGGGCTTCGCCACGATCGCATGAGCGACACGCTGTCGTCGCAAGAGGTGCGCCGGCTCTACCGTGCGATGCGCGAGGTGCTGCAGGACGCCGTGCGATTCCGCGGGACCACCCTCGACGACGAGGCCTACGTCGACATCTTCGGCAAGCCGGGTGAGTTCAAGGCGGAGCTCAAGGTGTACGGGCGCAAGGGCCTGGCGTGCCGGCGCTGCCGGACGCCGATCGAGTCGGTGAAGGTGGGCGGCCGCACCAGCTACTTCTGTCCGCAGTGCCAGAGCTAGGACGAGCCTGAGAAGAACGAGAGAGGGCCTCCCGCTGGGGAAGCCCTCTCTTTGATGCGCGTGATCTGCGCGGCTCAGAAGTCCGCGGTCACCGATCCCTGGCAGGTCTCGCCGGTCACGGTGTTCCTGGCCGACCCGCGAAGCGTGTCGAGCCCGGCCTTGTTGGCCACCTCGCGGTCCACGTCGAACTCACCGTCGGCGCCGCTGCGCGCGGTGCCGTTGAACACGGTGGCGCCGTTGTAGGTCATCCGAACCTGCCACGTCTGGTTGGCGACCTCACCGGCCTCGAATTCCAGGTCCAGACGGTCGGCGCCGTCGGTCCGGATGCGAAGCTTCCAGTCACTCGCCTGCGAGCAGTCGCCCCGCTTGATGACCTCTCGGTCGTCGCTGGCGCGAGCCGCCCCCGCCAAGCCCATCAACCCGGCGAGCATCATGCCCACCATCGTGATCCTTACGATCCTTCTCATTCCCCGCTCCTTCCTGGAGGGTTTCCGTTGGCTCCACGAAGCTAACGGGCCGTCATCCAAGGAGAGTTCAAGCCGGCAACAGCGTTCGGTTCAGAAACGGTAGGTGCCGCCGCGACCCGTATCTTTGGGATCCATGACGAGGAAACGGTCGCGGGTCTCCGTCTCGGGGCAGGTGCAGGGAGTGTTCTTCCGGGCGGAGGCGGCGCGGAGGGCCCGCGAACTCGGGCTGGGTGGGTTCGTACGCAACACGACCGACGGGCGGGTCGAGGCGGTGTTCGAGGGCGATCCGGCCAGTGTGGACACCCTGGTCGAATGGTGCCGCCAGGGGCCGCCGCTCGCGGTCGTCGAGGACGTGGAGGTGACCGAGGAAGCCCCGCGCGGCGACACGGAATTCCGCATCACCCACTGAATCACACGGCTGAAATTTTCTTGCCTCGCTTCCGCGACTCGGCGGAAGGGCGTTGTTAGCATCGAAGCCCCATGTTCCTGCGCGCGCTCACCATGAAGGGCTTCAAGTCCTTCGCCGACAAGGTCACCCTGGAGTTCACTCCAGGCATCAGCGTGATCGTCGGACCCAATGGATCCGGCAAGTCGAACATCGCCGACGCCATCGCGTGGGTGCTGGGCGAGCAGGGTCCTCGGGCGCTGCGCGGCGGGCAGATGACGGACGTGATCTTCGCGGGGAGCCCGACCCGACCGGCCCTCGGCCTGGCCGAGGTTCGCATGGTCATCGACAACACCGCCGGCTTGATTCCCGTGCCGGCCTCGGAGATCGAGATCAGCCGGACCGTGTATCGATCGGGCGACAGCGAATACCGGCTGGGTGGACGCCCGTGCCGGCTGCTGGACATCCAGGAGCTGCTCTCCGACACGGGCGTCGGTCGGTCCCTCCACACGCTCATCGGACAGGGACAGCTCGACGCCATCCTCTCGGCGCGGCCGGAGGAGCGCCGGGCGTTCGTGGAGGAAGCGGCCGGGATCGCGAAGCACCGGCGGCGGCGCGAACGAGCGGAGCGCAAGCTCGCCGGGTTGGAGCAGGACCTGCTGCGGCTCCAGGACCTTGCTGCGGAGCTGCGTCGGCAGCTGCGCCCCCTGAAGCAACAGGCCGAGCTGGCGGGCCGGCACGAGGCCTTGACGCAGGAGGCGGCCGATCTCGCCGTGAAGTTGGCGGCGGCCAGACTGCAAGAGCTTCGGCACGCCGAGGAGGAACGCCGCCCGGCGTGGGTAGCGTTCGAAGCGCGGAGGTCCGAGGCGCAGGCGACACTGGCGTCGATCGATGCCGACATCGCGAAGCTGGAGGCGGAGCGTGGTGAAGCCGACTCCGGGCTCCAGGCAGCCGAGCAGGCCCACTCCGCGGCCATGGTTCGTAAGTCCGGCACCGAGGATCGGTTGCGCTCCGCCATCCGACTGGAGGCGCAAGCGCGTGAGCGGCTGGCGACGGCGTCGAATCGCTCCGGCCGTCTGTTCGCGTTGGAAGAGGAGCTGGCCCGTACCGAGGCTGCGCTGTCAGAGGTACGGCGTACGCTCGGGGAGCGTGAGGGCGAACTCGAGGCGGCCGAGCGCGACTTCCGGGTTGCCGAGCAGGCCAGGGGGGATGCGGAAGACGAACGACGGCGCGTTGACGAACAGGACCTCGCCCGGCAGGCGGAGGCTGAGGCCCTCCGGCGTGCGCTCGAGGGCCACGAGGCCGAGCGATCCCGGCTGACCACCGCGCTGGCCGAGCTTCGGGGGCGAACCGCCGCGGCCGAGGCTCGAACGGCAGACCTGCAAGCCGAGATCGAACGGCTCGATGGGCTGGAGACGCCGCTCGCTCACGAACAAGCCGCCCTGGAGCGCCAGCGGATCACCCTTGGGCGCGAGCTGGCAGAGCTCGAGGCAGAAGAGCAGGGACTCCTGGCCCGCCAGGAGGTGGTCGATGCACGCAGGTCGGAGCTGGCCGAGTCGCCGGGCGCGGCGTTCGTGCGCCGGCGGGGCGGACGGCCGATCGGCGTGCTTCGCGACCTCATCGACGCTCCTGCCGACCTGACTGATGCGGTTCGAGCGGCCCTCGGAGCGTTCGCCGACGCCGTGGTCTATGAGGATCTCGAACAGGCCATGGCCGACGCGGTGGCCGAACCGTCCGGCGGCGTCACGCTGGCCGTGGAGAGCGGTCCCGAGGCGACCCTCCCGTCGCTGCACGGCGAGACCAGCTTGTTCCGCCTGGTGACAGCCGACCCCAGGGCTCGCCGGCTCGCCGGCGTTCTGCTCGGCGAGGTGTACCTGACCGCCGGGCTCGCCGAGGCGGAAGCGAAGCATCGGGTTCACCCGTACGCGCAGTTCGTCACGCGAGAGGGGGCGCTGATCGGTCCCACGTTCGTGCGGACCGCGCCAGGGCAGGACGTGCGGTTGGAGGACGTCCGG
This sequence comes from Actinomycetota bacterium, assembly GCA_044870295.1. Classification (GTDB taxonomy): domain Bacteria; phylum Actinomycetota; class UBA4738; order UBA4738; family UBA4738; genus AC-52. The sequence continues at coordinate 43,160 of JBIOYQ010000142.1, read as the reverse complement.
CGGAGCAGCGCGGCGCTCGAGCGCGAGCTGGCCAGGGTGCGCCGAGGGCTCCGCGAGGGCCGTCGCCAGATGGTGGAGGTGGCAGGGCGGGCAGAGGTCGTCGCGGCGAGCCTGGAGGAGACCGACCGCTCCATCACAGCAGCGGCCGATGCCATGGCAAACGTCTCGGCCGAGCTGGCCGCGCTGAACCGCGAGGGGGAGCTGGTCGGGGAGCGGCACGCCACGGTCGAGACCGCCATCGGGTCGATCGGGGACGGGCTGTCCACCAGGTCGCGCGATGTGGCCGAGCGGATCCCGCTGCCGCCGCGTGCCGAGCCCCCCGTGCACCTCCGCGTGGAGGTCGAAGCTCTGCGCCGCGAGCGGTCGCGTCTGGAGGCTGGTGTGGAACGAGCTCGCCGGGAACTCGGCGACGTCGGCGCGGAAGATCCCATCGCCCTGCGCCAGGTCGTGTCCGATGCCGAGCGTGACCGGGCGACCGCGGAGCGGGAACTCGGCGAGGCCGAGGTCGTCCTCACGAACGCCCACGCCGACTACCGGAAGGCCACTGAGCGGAGCCGTCGGGTCCAAGCCGACCATGCCGCGGCGGTGCAGGCATGGCGGGACCTGGCGGCGGCCGCGGAGCGGGACCGTGAGGAGCACCAGGACGAGGACCGGCTGCGCCACGACCTTCAGCGCCGGATCTCCGAAGCCGAACGAGTGCTGAGGGAGGGACATGGCATCGAGCCCGATGAGGCGATCGCGCGGCTCGGTCCGGAGGACTCTCACCAGGATCTGGCTCGTCGCGCCGACCTGGTGGCGCGACGACTCACGCTGCTCGGGAGGGTGAACCTGCTCGCCGGCGGAGAGCTGGAGTCGATCCAGCAGCGTCACGACTTCCTCGTTCGCGAGCTCGACGACGTCAAGGCAGCCCGACGGGATCTCCTGCAGCTCATCCTGGACATCGACCGCCGGATGGCCGAGCAGTTCCAGAGCGCCTTCGACGACGTGGCCCGTGAATTCGCGGGGCTGTTCGTGATGATGTTCCCGGGAGGCGAGGGTCGGCTCTCCCTGTCCGACCCCCACGATCTCCTCAACGCGGGCATCGAGGTCGAGGCCCGTCCCGGGCGGGGAAGGGTCAAGCGGCTGTCATTGCTGTCCGGCGGCGAGCGCTCACTGGCCGCGCTGGCCTTCCTGTTCGCCATCTTCAAGGCTCGGCCGAGTCCGTTCTACCTGATGGACGAGGTGGAAGCCGCCTTGGACGACGTGAACCTCCATCGCTTCCTCGAGGTGGTTCGCGACCTGGCTCGGGACTCGCAGATCCTGGTCGTCACTCATCAGAAGCGGACCATGGAGACGGGCGACGCCCTGTACGGTGTCACGCTCGGTCGCGATGGCGCCTCCACGGTAATCTCTCAGCGCTTGGCCGAGGCGGCGGTTCGCTAACGGCGAGCCCGACCGTCGCCGGTCGAACCTCAACCAAAGGGAGGAATCGCCGATCGAGATCGTCTTCGCCATCGTCGTCCTGATCGTCCTCGGCTTCATCGCCGGGGTCGTCGTGCTGTCCCGGCGGGACCGCCGTCCCTCGGGTGACGGAGGGCCCGCGGTCCGCGAGCGGCCCCCGCACTCTGCCGCACCCTCACGACGCGCCCCCGAGCGGGCCGACGCCATCGCCGGACGCGCGCCGTCAGGGCTCGCGGATCGCGTCCGGTCCCTGTTCCGAGGCGGGCACGCGACCGAAGAGACCTGGCGGGAATTGGAGGAGACCCTGGTGCGGGCCGACGTCGGCCCGAAGGCCGCCGCCGCCATCGTCGAGCGGGTCAGGGCGGCGTATCGGCCGCCGGCCGACCCCGCGGAGGTGCTGGCGCGCGAGGTGGCGGCGGCGTTCGACGGCGACGACCGATGGCACGCCCCCCAGGGATCGCCGGGCATCGTCATGGTGGTCGGGGTCAACGGGACGGGCAAGACCACGACCATCGGCAAGCTCGCCTACGTCCTGGCCCGCGATGGGCGGTCGGTGAGCCTGGCGGCGAGCGACACGTTCCGGGCGGCCGCCGGCGAACAGCTCGAGACGTGGGCGCAGCGGGCGAACGCCCATCTGGTCGCCCAGGAGCGGGGCGCGGATCCCGGCGCCGTGGCCTTCGACGCGGTTCAGGCGGCCAAGGCCAGGGGCAGCGACGTGCTCATCGTCGACACGGCGGGCCGGCTGCACACGCGCCAGCCTCTGATGGAAGAGCTGGCGAAGGTGCGGCGCGTCCTGGAGAAGGCCGCCGGCGGCGTGGACGAGGTCCTCCTGGTGCTGGACGCCACCACCGGTCAGAACGGGATCGCCCAGGCACGCGCGTTCACCGACGTGGTGGGGATCACCGGCGTCGTGCTGACCAAGATGGACGGCACGGCCCGGGGCGGCATCGTGCTGGCCGTCCGCGAGGAGTTGGGCGTGCCCGTGAAACTGGTCGGGACCGGAGAGAAGGCCGAGGACCTCGTTCCCTTCGATCCCGAGCGGTTCGCCCGCGGGCTCGTTGCCTGACCGGATGATCCTGGTCGCGGGGGGCAGCGGCTTCATCGGGGCGGCCGTGGTGCGCCGGCTCGTGCGGGACGGGCAGGACGTGGCGGTCATGACCGCTCACCCCCATCGTTCGTCCCGCCGCATCGAGGGCCTGGGGGCCCGTGTGGTCCGGGGTGACGTTCTCGATGCGGGATCGCTGGGGTTGGCAGTACGAGGAGCCGACGCCGTGGTGCAGGCGCTGACGTTCCCGACCTTCCCCGCCGAGAAGCCGCGACGGCGGTTCACCTTCGAGGAGTTCGATCATCTCGGCACCGAACGGCTGGCGAAGGCCGCGGCGAACGCCGGCGTATCGAGGTTCGTGTTCTGTTCGGGCGTCGGCGTCGCGGCAGACGCCCCGCGGCGATTCCGGGCGAAGTGGTTCGGGGAAGAAGCCGTCCGGGCGACCGGTATGCAGCACATCATCGTCCGGCCCTCATGGGTGTACGGGCCCGAGGACCCTGCCCTCAACAAGTTCGTGGCGTTCCATCGGTGGCTCCCCTTCGTGCCCGTCATCGGGAACGGTCGCCAGCCGCTGCAGCCGGTGTTCGTGGATGACGTGGCCCAGGTCCTGGCGCGCGCGGCGCTGCCGGGCGGGCCGACGGGCACGTTCGAGATCGGCGGGCCGGACGTGCTCCAGATGAACCAGATCCTGTCCGTGATGATGGAGGTCAAGGGCCGTCGCAAGCCGCTGGTCCACTTCCCGCCGTTCCTGCCGAAGCTCGCGGGGTTCGTCGCGCAGGTCCTGCCGAACCCGCCGCTGTCGCCCGAGGCCGTCGACTTCGCGATGGCGTCGGCTGTGGCCGACACCGGTCCGCTGCTCGAAGCCTTCGAAGGGTTGCGGCTCACGCCGCTGCGCGTAGGTCTGGCGACCTACCTCGGCCGGTGAGCCCGGAGGCCCCGTGGCGGCCCACACGCGACCAGGTCGCTGCCGCCTACGGCCGAAAGGTCCCGGACGTCATCGCGCCCGGCCTCGCCGTGCTGTTCTGTGGGATCAACCCCGGGCTCTACTCGGGCGCGGTCGGCCATCACTTCGCCCGCCCGGGCAACCGCTTCTGGAGGACTCTGCACGGCGCCGGGTTCACCGAGCGCGTGCTGTCGCCCTTCGATGAGCGAGAACTGCTGGACGCCGGCGTGGGGATCACCAATCTGGTCGGGCGAGCCACGGGCACAGCGGCCGAGCTGGAAGCCGACGAGCTCATGGCGGGCGCGCGCCGGCTCGCCCGGAAGATCCGTCGCTTCCATCCGGAAATCGTGGCGTTCCTCGGCCTGAGCGCGTACCGAACGGGGTTCGGTCGCCCGGCCGCCGTGCCGGGACCACAACCCGACGCTTGGGAAGGATCGCGCGTCTGGCTCCTGCCCAACCCCAGCGGGCTCAACGCGCACTACCAGCTGCCGGAGCTGGTGGCCGCGTTCAGGGAGCTTCGGGGAACCGCGGGGATCCCACCGGCGCACTGACCTGGCTCGATTGGCTGACCCGGCCATCCATGGCGTGACCCTCCGCGGTGGCCCATGCCCGAAGGGTCCGGGGTAGGCGCACCACGAACATGGAACCGCTCCCCAGCTCCGAGCTGACCTCGATGGTCCCGCCCATGGCTTCCACCAGGCGCTTCGTGATGTACAGGCCCAACCCGGCGCCCTCGCGCTCGCGCGTCATGGCGTCGGCGGCTTGGTGGAAGCGGTCGAAGATGCGGGGGAGATCCTGGGCGGCGATCCCCGGGCCGCGATCGGTGACGGAGAACGTGACGGTATCGGCATCCGCCCTCGCCTCCAGGAGGACCGACTGGTCGGGGTCGGAGAACTTGAGGGCGTTGTCCACCAGGTTGCGCACGATCTGGTCGACGCGCTGGGGGTCGATGGGAGCGGACGTGCCGTCGGGTGGAGGCAGCAGCTGCACGCGTGCCTTCGCGTCCGGCCCGATGGACTCCACGCATTCCCGGAGGAAGTCCCCCAGGTCCACCTCCTGGACCGTGAGCTGGAGCGCCCCGGCCTCGATCTTCGACACGAACAGCAGGTCCTCGACGAGCCTGGCGAGGCGGGCACTCTGGCGATCGATGATGGCCATGAAGCTGGCGACCTGGTCGGGCTCGAGGCGATCCTGGTTGCGCAGGAGCGTGCTGACGAAGCCCCGGATGGCGGTGATCGGCGTGCGCAGCTCGTGGCTGGTGATGGCGACGAAGTCCGATTTCATCTGGTCCAGCTCCTTCAGCCGCCGGACCGTCTCCGCCTGCTGGGACAACAGGAGGTTGCTGTGCGCCACGAGGGCGATCTGATCGGCCAGGCGGACCAGCACGTCGAGGGACGTCTGGTCGAAGGCGTCGGGCGTCCGGCTCTCGACGTCCAGAACGCCGATGACCTCCTCACCGATCCGCAGGGGCGCGGCCATCTCCGAGCGCATCTCCGGATCTACCTGGATGTAGCCATGGAAGGTGGAAACATCGGGGACGATCAGCGCGCGACCGGTGGCGGCACAGGTCCCGGTCACCCCCTGGCCCAAAGGGATGCGGTCCTCGTAGAAGGGCATGCCCGACATCCCTTTCACCACCAGCTCGTCGCCGTCGCGGAGGAGGATGGTGAAGGCCTCGAACCCGAGGTCCCGGCCGATCGCTTCGGCCATCAGCCTGATCGAGGGATCCAGGTCCTCGGCCGCCACACCGGTGAGGATGGCGGTGTTGAACGCGGCGAGCTCGCGTCTGGCCGAGGTCTCGCGGCTGGCCACGGCCTCCGCCCGCCGGGCCTCCTCCTCGGCTTTCCCGGCCTGCCGGGCCAGGGAGCGGGCCATGAACCCGGCGACCAGGGCGATGATCGACTGGATGCCCGCACGGAACACCACGTTCGACACCAGGAAGGGATAGCCGGCGAACCGGGAGGCCAGGTACGCATCGCGGGCCGTCTCGTTGACGAGCGTGAGCGCCACGCTGGCCAGGGCGCCGCGCAGCCGGTACCGGAGGGCACCCTCCAGCGGCAGGATGTAGAGGACGACCCACGTGGTGTCGTTCGGCTGGTAGCTGAACACCCAGGTCAAGGCGAACAGCACCAGCATGTCGATGGCGAAAGCCACGACGCCGATCTTCCGCATGGCGTCGACGGTCGTGGCGCGCCGGGTGCCCAGCCAGATCCCCATGTTGGCGACGGCCAGGCCAGCCATCAGCGCGTACCCCGCGGCCAGCACGGTGTTCGTGGCGTGCGGAGGCGGGCCGCTGTTCGTCTGGGAGACCAGGTAGATGCCGAGCAGGACCCCGAAGCTCCGGACCCTGCTCAGCCCGCGCTCCAGTCGTCGTGCCTGGTCGAGTTCCCTGCTGGCGCGGGTGTCGGCCGCTGTCACCGCCGCCTCTCGTACAATGGCCTGTCGCGGCTAGCATACGGCCGCAGGTCTCCCGAGAAATCGACGACGGCATGTTCGATGCGCTGACCGACCGCTTCAATGCGGTCTTCCGCAAGCTCAAGTCGCGAGGCAAGCTCCACCCCAAGCAGGTGGACGCCGCGCTCGCCGAGATCCGGACGGCCCTGCTCGATGCGGACGTGGCGCTCGACGTCGTGGACGGGTTCCTCGATCGCGTTCGCGCCAGAGCGCTTTCCGACGAGGTCCTCCGAAGCCTGACGCCCGCCCAGCAGGTCATCAAGGTCGTTCGCGACGAGCTGACGGCCACGCTCGGCGGTGCCCACACGCCCTTCAAGCTGCCCGGCGTGAACCCGGTCGTCATCATGATGGCCGGCGTCCAGGGGTCGGGGAAGACCACCCATTGCGCGAAGTTGGCTCTCCACCTGAAGGAAAAGGGACGGCAGCCGCTGTTGGTGGCAGCGGACTTGCAGCGGCCCGCCGCGATCGAGCAGCTGTTCACCTTGGGCGGCGAGGTCGGCGTGCCCGTGGTGTCGGACGGGAACCGTCCGGAGAAGGTGGCCAAGGCGGCGGTGAAGCAGGCCATCCGGGAGGGCCGCAACGTGGTGATCGTCGACACTGCCGGACGACTGCACGTCGACCCGGAGATGATGCGCGAGGCCCGCCGGGTCAAGGAGGCCATCAAACCGCACCACGTCCTGATGGCGTGCGACTCGATGACGGGTCAGGACGCCGTCATCCAGGCCCGCGAGTTCATGCGCGAGGTCGACGTGACGGGATTCGTCCTGACGAAGCTGGACGGCGACGCTCGGGGCGGGGCGGCGCTGTCGATCACCCACGTCACCGGGCGGCCCATCTTCTTCGCCGGAGTGGGGGAGAAGCTGGGCGATCTGGAGCCGTTCTATCCCGACCGGATGGCGTCTCGCATCCTGGGGATGGGCGACGTCCTGACCCTGATCGAGAAGGCCGAGAAGGAGATGGACCAGGACAAGGCCCGCGAGGCCGCCGAGAAGATGGCTCGGGCGGAGTTCACCCTCGAGGACTTCCTGGAGCAGATGCGCCAGGTGAAGAAGCTGGGCCCCCTCCAGGACCTGCTTGCCATGCTCCCCGGCGTGCCGGGGGCCAAGGAACAGCTCAAGGACCTGGAGGTGGACGAGGGCGAGATGGCCCGGACCGAGGCCATCATCTGTTCGATGACGCCGGAAGAGCGGCGGAACCCCGCTATCATCGGCGGGAGCCGGCGCCTTCGGATCGCCCGGGGCTCGGGCAGCACCACAGCGGACGTCAACGCCCTGCTGAAGCAGTTCGCCCAAGCCAGGAAGATGATGAAGTCGATGATGGGGATGGCCGGGTTCGGCGGTGGGGCCAAGGGCATGAAGGGCCTGAAGCTGCCGAAGCTCCCCCCAGGGATGCGACTCCCGGGCACCTGAGGCGCCTGCGATCGCGAGCGAGCGGCATCGGGCCGTTCGCCGGCCGAGAGGAGTTCGGATGGTCAAGATCAGGTTGATGCGGAGGGGGGCGACCAAGCGCCCCGCCTACCGCGTCGTGGTGGCCGACTCGCGGAGCCCGCGCGACGGCCGGTTCATCGAGAGCATCGGGCGGTACCAGCCCCTGCAGGACCCGTCGCTCATCGAGATCGACGAGGACCGCGCGCTGTACTGGTTGGACAAGGGCGCACAGCCCACGGAGCAGGTCACCGCGCTCCTGAGAGCACAGGGGATCTGGGAGAAGTTCCAGGCCGCCCGCACAGCCTCCAAGGGCACCACGTAAGGATCCTCCATGGATCCGAGGGAGCTCCTGGAGTACATCGCCAGGAACCTGGTCGACGACCCCGACGCCGTCACCGTCACCCAAGCCGATGGCGAGGGGCGAACCATCCTCCGGCTCTCGGTGGCCAGCGACGACGTTGGGAAGGTGATCGGCCGGGGCGGCCGCACGGTCAAGGCGATCCGTGACGTGATGCGGGCCGCCGGGACCAAGGACGGCCGGGTCATGGTCGTCGAGATCGCTGGGTGAGCGATCCTCCTCGGTTCGTTGCGGTCGGCAGGATCACCAGGGCGCACGGCGTCAAAGGAGAGGTCGCGGTGCTTCCTCTCTCCCAGGTCGAGGCCAGGTTCGAGCCGGGTGCGCGCGTGCTGGTCGGTGAAGATCAGGGCGAGGAGCTGGTCGTGGCCGAGGCACGGCCTCATCGAGGGCGCCTGCTCGTGAAGTTCAGAGGGCTGATCGACCGGGATCGAGCGGAGGCCCTCCAGGGCACGTATCTCTTCGTCCCAGCCTCCGAGTCGCCGTCCCTCCCGCCGGGTGAGTTCTGGACCCACGACCTGATCGGGTGCCACGTCGTCGCGGAGGACGGACGTTCGTTGGGATCCGTCCGCGAGGTCATCCACACGCAGGCGAACGACGTGTGGCTGGTGAAGGCGGACGGGGAGGAGACGCTGGTGCCGGCCCTCAAGGAGGTCGTCGCCGACGTCGACCTGTCCGCGCGGCGGATCGTCGTGCGCCTCGTCCCGGGCCTGACCGAGCCGTGACCGAGCCAAGCCCCACCGAGGCACGCATGCGCGTCGACGTGCTCACGTTGTTCCCCGGCATCTTCGAGGGGCCTCTTCGCGAGAGTCTGCTGGGCCGCGCCGTGGAGTCCGGTGTGGTTCGCGTGCAGGTGCACGACATCCGCGAGCACACGCACGACCGCCACCGGCAGGTCGACGACTACGCCTTCGGCGGCGGACCGGGGATGGTGATGAAGCCCGGCCCGATCTTCGAGGCCGTTGAGGCGCTCGGGGAGGAACCGAAGCGCGTGATCCTGCTCTCTCCGGCCGGTCGTCGGTTGGACCAGGCCCTGGTGCGCGAGCTGGCCGGCGAACCGTGGCTCGTGTTGATCTGCGGACGGTACGAGGGTGTGGACGAGCGGGTGGTGGCCGGGATCCCGGCTGAGGAGGTATCGATCGGCGATTTCGTCCTGTCGGGCGGAGAGATCCCCGCGCTTGTGTTGCTCGAAGCGGTCACGCGCCTGGTTCCCGGAGTGGTGGGGAACGAGGAGTCGCTGGGTTCGGAGTCGTTCGAAGAGGAGCTCCTCGACCATCCTCACTACACCCGCCCCCGCGAGTACCGGGGCATGGAGGTTCCCGACGTGCTGCTGTCGGGAGATCACGGGAAGATCGCCGAATGGCGCCGGAAGGCCGCCCTGGACAAGACGCGTCGCAATCGGCCCGACTTGCTGGGCGGGGACGACCGCAGCTCGATGCTATGATTGCGCACCGCACCCCAAGCGTTCCCAAGGGACGTACCTGCTATGAACAAGGTCGACCTCGTCGAAAAGCCTCGCCTGCGCGAAGACCTGCCGGAGTTCCGGCCGGGCGACACCGTTCGCGTGCACGTTCGTGTGGCCGAGGCCGGCCGAGAGCGCATCCAGGTGTTCCAGGGCGTGGTGATCCGTCGCCGCGGCGGGGGCTTGCGCGAGACCTTCACCGCCCGCAAGGTGTCCTTCGGGGTCGGCGTCGAGCGGACCTTCCCACTCCACTCGCCCACCATCGCCCGGATCGAGCTCGTTTCCCGCGGACGGGTCCGACGAGCCAAGCTGTACTACCTGCGAGAACGTCGGGGGAAGAGCGCCCGCATCAGGGAACGGCGCGAGACCGGGTCCGTGGCAGAGCCCGCCGAGCCCCGCGACGAGGGAGCAGAGTCGGAGCAGGCTTGATCCGATGTCGTCCAGCCCGACGCAGCGGCCCGAGTCGGGCGATCCTCCCGCAGGCGCGGACCCCGTGACCGAGGCCCTGGATCAGCCGGCGGCCGCCGCCGAACCGGGCGACGCAGCTACCGCCACTCACGATCGAGCGCCTGGATCCGTCGGCGAGGAGCCGACCGTCGAAGCGTCGCGGGGACAGAAGCCCGGCAAGCCGGGGAAGTCAGGCCACGGCGTCCTGTCCTTCTTGCAGGAGCTTCCCGTCCTGCTGGTGATCGCGTTCATCCTGGCCCTGCTGATCAAAACGTTCCTGATGCAGGCCTTCTACATCCCCTCGGAATCGATGGAACCGACCCTCAACGTGGGCGATCGGGTGCTGGTCAACAAGGTGGTGTATCACCTGCATCCTCCCCGCCGCGGGGACATCATCGTGTTCGCCGATCCGGACCCCGGACCCCAGCCGCATCGCAATGCCGTCTCCGCGTTCTGGCACTGGCTGACGGAAGGGCTCGGCGTCGCGACCAGCCCGGAGAAGGACTTCATCAAGCGGGTGATCGGATTGCCCGGGGACCTGGTCGAATGCAGGAACGGGGCCGTGTTCATTAACGGCCAACGTCTCAGCGAGCCGTATATCGCGGCCGAGGACGACCGTGAGTGCGGGCCGGTGAGAGTCCCGGCGAACATGCTGTTCGTCCTGGGCGACAATCGTCTCAACTCTCGTGACTCCCGATACGGGCTCGGCGTGCATCCGGACCCGTCCTCCCAGATCGGGTTCATCCCCTACGACAAGGTGATCGGCCGCGCGTTCGTGATCATCTGGCCGCCGTCGCACATGGGGTGGTTGCGCGGGTCGTGAAGGCTCGCCGCCTGGACCGCGCCGACGCCTCCCCCAGGCCCATCGATCGCTACGAGCGGCGGCTGCACGCCGAGGGCTTCCGGCTGGTCGCCGGCGTGGACGAAGCCGGCCGGGGAGCCCTGGCCGGCCCGCTGGTGGCAGCGGCCGTGATCCTGCCGGAAGCGTTCGCGTGCGACGGCCTCGCGGACTCCAAGGTGCTGACTCCCCACCAACGCGACGACTGGTATGAGCGGATCACCGCTGTGGCGGTGGCCATGTCGGTCTGCCGGGCGTACCCGCAGCGCATCGACCATCGGGGCCTGCATGTGTCGAACCTGGCGCTCCTGCGGTCGGCCATCCGCCGGCTCACCGTTCTTCCCGACTTCGTCCTGACCGACGGGTTCGCCCTTCGCGGGATCCGGTTCCCGCACCTGTGCATCAAGAAGGGGGACGCGGTGACCGCATCGGTCGCCGCCGCGTCGGTGGTGGCGAAGGTCACCAGGGACCGCGCCATGGACCGCTACCATCGCCGGTTCCCGCAGTACGGCTTCGACCAGCATCGGGGCTATGGGACTCCGTCCCACCGCGCCGCCATCGCTCGGTACGGGCCGTCGCCGATCCACCGGATGTCGTTCAAGGGCATGACGCTCTACCAGGAGGATCCCGAGACCTACCTGCGCCTGTACGCTCGTCCCATGAAGGGGGAGGACGGCTCGTGAGCGACGAGGACATCGAGCGGTACGAGGACGACCTCGAGCTCCGCCTGTGGCGCGAGTATCGCGACGTGCTGCCCATGTTCAGCTACCTGGTCGAGACCGAACGGCGTTTCTATCTCGCCAACAACGTCGAGGTCGTCAGGCACGAGGGCCCGGTCGAGGTGTGGCTCGAGCTGGAGCTGACGGACGCATGGGTCTGGGACATGTATCGCCCCTCCAGGTTCGTGAGCCGGGTTCGGGTGGTCACCTTCCGAGACGTGAACATCGAGGACCTCACCCACAAGGACATCCGGCCCGAAGAAGCCATGGGCGGTCCATCGCGTCACGAGCCGACCGAGGACTCCGACACCGACTAGGGCCGTCGTTCATCCCATGCCGGCCCGTACGGGAGGGTGTCGGTGGGGCATCACACACTGGCGCCGTCATGGACGGTGTTGCGGCGCCGCTGCCGGTGGGCGCGGCTGGAGAGCGTGCCGCGCTGGCCCACTACCGTCGGGCCGGCTATCGATTGCTCGCTCGGAACTGGCGGTGCCCTCTGGGTGAGCTGGACCTGGTGCTGGCGCGCGGCCGGACCATCGTGTTCTGCGAGGTGAAGACGCGCCGAGGCGCCACCCTGGGTGGGCCGTTCGACGCCGTGACCTGGAGGAAGCAGGCGAAGCTTCGCGGTTTGGCCCAGGCCTTCCTCGCACGCGCCGGAGGACTCGAGTGGGACGAGGTCCGCTTCGATGTCGCCAGTGTGTCGGCCGTGCGCGGCGGGCCGCCCGTGGTCTACGTGTTCGAAGCGGCGTTCTGACGGCTGGAGCGTTCGCGAGCACGTGCCCCGCACGTCTCCGCAGGTGAACGGGCAGAGCCGGATCGTGTGTCGGCGGGCCGGCCTACCGTGCGGCGGGTGTACGGGCGAGTGTTCGGCGTTGCCGTGGTCGGGGTCCAGGGACGACTGGTGACGGTCGAGGCGCATGTCGGTCGAGGGCTCCCCGCCGTCGTCCTCTCGGGCCTGCCCGGGGCGGCGGTCCAGGACGCCCGCGAACGGGTCCGGCCGGCGGTCGAGAGCTCCGGCCTCACGTGGCCCCTCCGCCGTGTCGTGGTGAACCTGTCGCCCGCGGGGTTGCGGAAGGAGGGTCCCGGCTTCGATCTCCCCATCGCGCTGGGTGTGCTGGCGGCTTCCGCGCAGCTCCCGCCCAGGCTGCTCGACGGCTACGCCTTCTTCGGCGAGCTGTCGCTGAAGGGCGAGATCGTGCCAACGGCCGGCGTCCTCCCCGTGGCCATGGCCGCCGCGGCACGCGGCTTGCGAGGCGTGGTCGTTCCCGAGGGCAACGCCGCCGAGGCCGCCCTGGTCGAAGGCCTCCATGCTGTGGGCGCACCCACGTTGGCTGCCGTGGCGGCGTTCCTGCGGGGCGGCTGGAAGCCGTCGCCGGCCCCGGTGGCGCAGGCATCGCCCGACGACGTCAACGCCGCCGACGTCGACTTCGCCGATGTCCGCGGCCAGGGAGAAGCGAGACGGGCACTCGAGGTGGCCGCGGCCGGGGGCCACAACGTCCTGATGATGGGCCCGCCCGGATCCGGCAAGACCATGTTGGCGCGGCGGCTGCCGACCATCCTCCCGGCCATGGTTCGGCAGGAGGCCCTGGAAGTCACCCGACTGCACTCGGTGGCCGGGCTGCTCTCGGGTGGGGGCCTCATCCAGTTCCGGCCGTTCCGTGCTCCTCACCACTCCATCTCGGTGCCGGGCCTGCTGGGGGGCGGCTCGGGGTTCCTCCGCCCCGGCGAGGTCTCGCTGGCCCACCACGGCGTGTTGTTCCTCGACGAGTTCACCGAGTTCCGGAGGGACGCGGTGGAGGGACTGCGCCAGCCCATGGAGGACGGACGGATCGTGGTGGCCCGGGCTTCCGGGGCCGTGGAGTTCCCCGCTCGCTTCGCCCTGGTGGCTGCGTGCAACCCGTGCCCGTGCGGGTACCAGGGCGACGGGCGGAGGCTCTGCCGATGTCTTCCCGCCCGAGTGGTCACCTACCGGGAGCGCTTATCGGGACCGCTGCTCGACCGGATCGACATCCACCAGACGGTGCCGCGGTTGTCCCGGGAGGAATTGATGGGCTCGATGGCTGGAGAGCCGTCGAAGCCCATCCGCGATCGGGTCGAGGAGGCCCGGGAACGTCAGCGCTTCAGGCTCCGGCGGACACCCTGGACCTCGAACGCCCAGATGTCTGGGAAGGTGGGGCGCCGGGACGCCCGACTGACCACGGACGCCGAGGGCGTGCTGTCCCTCGCCGTGGACCGACTGCAGCTGTCGGGCCGCGGCTTCGACCGGGCCCTGAAGGTGGCCAGGACCGTGGCCGATCTCGCCGGCTCGGAGCAGGTCGATGGAGGCCACATGTTGGAAGCGTTGCGCTACCGGGCCGCCGATCCCCACGAGGAGGCCGTCCGGGCCGGATGAGCGATCGTCCCTCATCGAAGGAGCAGGTCTCCTATCCGCCCGGCTTCGCCGCCACCCGGCGGGACCGCCAGGCGCTGGTGGTCCTGCTCCATCTCGCGTCGCTGACCCCGCAGCGGCTCGGCCTGGTGGCCCGGAACCACCCCACGGCCTGGGCGTGCCTCAGAGCCGTGCGACGGGGCGATTCGGCCAGCCAAGGTGACGTCGATCGGGCCCGCGTGCTGGACCCGGCGGCGGCCGCACGGGCGGTCCGGGCGTGCGGCGCGCGTCTGGTCGCGGTGGGGGAGCCGGGCTATCCACCCGAGCTGCTCCACCTGCACGATCCGCCCGCAGGCCTGTTCGTCCGGGGTCGCGACCTCTCGGAGCTGACCCCCAGGGTGGCGATGGTGGGCGCGCGCACATGCTCACCCACCGGGCGGGAGGTGGCCAAGGAGATCGCCTCCGGGCTCGCCCAGGCCGGGGTGTGTGTGGTGAGCGGCGGGGCTCGGGGGATCGACGGAGCCGCCCACGAGGGCGCGCTGCACGGCGGCGGCGCCACCATCGCGGTGCTCGGATGTGGGATCGACATGGTCTACCCGAAGGAGCACGCCGAGCTGCTGGCGGAGATCGCCAGCAGGTTCGCGGTCGTCAGCGAGTACCCGCCCGGCACCCCGGCCGAACCGTTCCGCTTCCCCGCTCGCAACCGGATCGTCGCCGCGCTGTCCCGCGCGCTCGTCGTCGTGGAAGGGGCGCGCGGGAGCGGCTCCATGATCACGGCCCACCACGCACTGGACGTGGGACGCGAGGTGTTCGCCGTCCCCGGATCTCCGACCAGCGCCCTCTCCCAGGTCCCGCTGGACCTGATCCGAGAGGGGGCCACCATGATCCGAGGGTCGGAGGACCTGCTCCGCGACCTGGGCCTGGCCCACCTGGTCGAGAGCGCGGGCACGCTCGGGACCGCGTCCGCCGACGCCGGTCTCGGAGCCGATCCGTCGGTGGCGCCTGACGAGCGGGCCGTCTGGCGGATGCTGGGCGCCCCGCTCACCTTGGACCAGCTCGCGCTGCTCACGGGCATGCCGCTCCCGGCGGTGCTCTCCGCGATCGCCAGGCTGGAGCTCCGAGGGTCGGTGAGGCAGGTGGGTGGCCGGTACGAACGGCGACTCTCGGCCGGCTGAAGCCCCATCCTTGACCTGCCGCCCCGGTGTGCTACAAGTCGGCTGGGCCCGCGCCGCCAGGGTGGCGGCACCGCCGCCGGCCCAGCCGGGAGGATGTCGACGGCCTCGCCCGATCAGCACGTCGCGCCGCAGGACGCGGCTGCCATCGACGCGTTCGTGGAGCATCTCGCCCACGAGCGCCGTCTCTCCGTGCACACCGTCGACGCCTACCGATCCGATCTGGCGTCGCTGGCCGCGTTCCTCCATCGGGGCGGCCGGTCCTTGCACGACGCCGACTACCACCTGCTGCGACGATGGCTGGCCCATCTGGGCACGCGCGGGTATGCCAGGACCAGCGTCGCGCGGAAGGCGGCGTCCATCCGATCGTTCTATGCGTGGGCAGGCCGTCGTGGCCTGACACCGGCCAACCCGGCGACTCAACTGTCCCATCCGTCCCGCCCCTCCCGGCTGCCGGCGGTCCTGAAGGCGTCCGACGCCGAACAGTTGGCCGCCGCGCCGGCCGATACCCATCCCGTCGGCCTCCGCGACCGGGCGGTCCTCGAGCTGCTGTACGGCTCCGGGCTTCGGATCGCGGAGCTGTGCGGCCTGGACGTGGAGGACGTGGACCTGGAAGCGAGATCCGTGCGGGTCATGGGCAAGGGCAGCAAAGAGCGTGTCGTCCCGATGGGGGACTTCGCCGAAGCCGCGCTTGCCGATTACCTTGAGGAGGGACGGGGGTGGTTCCTCCCGGCCGATGGGTCCGGCTGGACGGCGCGGGAGGGCCCGTTGTTCCTGAATCGGAGGAAGAAGCGGATGGGTCCACGGGACGCGAGGGCGATGGTGGAGCGACACGCCGACCGGGTGCTGGCCGGGAGGAAGATCAGCCCCCACACGCTCAGGCACTCGTTCGCTACCCACCTGCTCGAGGGGGGAGCGGACATCCGGGCCGTGCAGGAGCTGCTCGGACACGCCAGCCTCGCCACGACGCAGCGGTACACGCACGTGTCCAGGAGTAGGCTCTTCGCCGCCTACCGCCAGAGTCACCCGAGGGCTTGATGTCATGGCACCCACCCGCTCGGCCAAGGCGAAACCCGCTCCGGATCCGGCTCAGGTGAGCTTGCTCGACGATCTGTGGCTGGAGTTCAAGAGCGAGGGCTCACAGGAGGCCCGGGAGAAGCTCATCATCCACTACGCCCCGCTGGTGAAGTACGTGGCCAGCCGGGTCGGGACCGGGCTGCCCGCCAACGTGGAGCAGGCCGACCTCGTGTCGTACGGCATCTTCGGATTGATCGACGCGCTGGAGAAGTTCGATCTCTCCCGCGAGATCAAGTTCGAGACCTACGCCATCCCGCGGATCCGGGGCGCCATCATCGACGAGCTGCGGTCACTCGACTGGGTCCCGCGATCGGTGCGGTTCAAGGCGCGGGAGGTGGAGAAAGCCCAGTCGGAGTTGGAGGCTCGGTTGAAGCGCCCTCCCACCGAGGTGGAGATCGCCGAGCACCTCGGCGTCAGCACGTCCGAGCTGCACGACATTCTCACGCAGATCTCGTTCGTGACCGTGACCGCGCTCGAAGAGGTGGTCTCCGCGGGGGCCGAGCGAGGAGAGTCCCTGTCGCTCCTGGACACGCTGGCCGACCTGGCGGCGTCCGATCCGTCATCGGGCCTGGAGGGCAACGAGACCCGAGCCATCCTGGCGGCCGCCATCAACTCCCTGTCCGAACGGGAGAAGATCGTCATCACGCTGTACTACTTCGAGGGCATGACCCTGGCCGAGATCGGCGAGGTCCTCGGCGTCACCGAGTCGAGGGTCTGCCAGATCCACACCAAGGCGGTGGGGCAGCTCCGCAACAACCTGCGCGACGACGGGGCGTAGGGATCGAGGAATTCCGGTTCATCGTGACGGATGTCATTGGCATCCGTGACGCCGTCACCTAACGTCGCACTGCCGACCTCCGGGGCGTCCGAGGGAGGGTCCGTGACGCCCATCCGATCGATGTTGGCGGCCTTTGCCGCTCTGAGCTTCGTCCTGCTTCCCGTCCAACCCGGCCTGGATCCTGCCGACCCCGGATCCGGCACGTACGCCTGGCCGGTGGCCGGACCGGTGGTCCGTGTATTCGAGCCACCTCCCGACCCGTTCGGTCCAGGCCATCGGGGCATCGACATCGGCGCCGCGTTCGGGAGTGACTTCGTGGCCGCGCAGGATGGGACCGTGGCGTTCGCGGGCTGGGTGGGGGGCAGCCTGTACATCTCGATCGACCATGCGGACGGGGTTCGAACCACCTACTCGTGGGTGTCCGGCATCTCCGTGAAGAAGGGCGAGGTCGTCGCCCAAGGCCAGGTGATCGGCCAGACCGGGCAAGGCGACCCCGGCTCCACCACACCGGTGCTCCATTTCGGGGCCCGAGTCGGCACGACGTACATCGATCCCATGCTGCTCCTCGAACCTGGCGGGGTGGCGACCTTCATCCACCTGGCGCCGTTACCGTACGGGGAGGCCCCGATGCCGCCCCCCTACAATGAGCGGTCTTGGCCACTCGGAGCACAACCCATGGGACGCCGCTGAACCGTTTCGCCATCCTCCTGATGGCGACGCTGGCCGGCTCGACGCTTTCTCCAGCGTCGGCCCAGGAAGGATCGTCCACCTGGCCCATGCTCCAGGGAGGTCCGGGCCATCTCGGCCAGGCTGCCGTCGCCATCGCTCCGCCGCTGAAGCAGGTCTGGCGAGCCCGACCCGAGGGCGATGCCCGGGTCGGGGCCATCGCGGTGGTTCCCGGCCTCGCCGTTTCGGTAGCGGCCACGCAGGTGATCGCGGTCGATCCGGCCGACGGCAGGGTGTTGTGGACGGTACCTCGAGCAGGAGGACCGGTGGCCGCACCGGCCATCGATCCGTCAGCAGGCACCGGTGGCCTGCTGGTCATGACCGAGGGCGCGTCGGCCCCGAAGACCGTGCTGGTGGCGATCGACCTGGTATCGCGATCCCGGCTCTGGACCCTTCCGTTGGGGGACATCGCCCGAGGTTCGCCGACGATCGAAGACGGCCGCGTCTACGTCGGGTCGCGGAACGGGTTCGTGTATGCGGCCGACGTCGTCACCGGTACGTTGGCGTGGAAGGTACGGACGGCCGGGAGCGTGGACGCCACGCCCGCGGTCGACGGCGGGAAGGTCTTCGTGGTGAGCGAGTCGGAGACGGTCGGCGACGTCACGCTTGCTGCCCTGGATGCCGCGACCGGGCGCTCACGCTGGCGGTTCGAGCAGCCGCGCCCCGCGCTCGGACCGACCTCTCCGAGTGTGTTCGGAGGCTCGGTCTACGTGGGGTTCGGTGACGACGTCGTCAGGGCCTTCGACCAGAACACGGGTGCGGAGCGGTGGAGCCGGTTGGTTCGAGCGCCGTTCAGCTTTCGCACCGCACCGGCCATTGCCGGAGGGAGTGTGTATCTGCTGGACGAGGCAGGAGGGATCTATCGCTTGGACGCGGGGACCGGCGAGACGCGATGGGAGTTCCGATTCCCGTCCCGAGCCTCGTGGAGCGCCCCCCTCGTGGCCGGATCGACGGTGTACGTGGGGCTCGACGACGGCTTCATCGCCGGCATCGACATCGAGTCCGCTCACCTGGTGTGGCGCGGCATCGTGCCCGGGCAGGTCGGGGCCCTGGCTCCATCGGGCGACCTCCTGCTGGCCCCCATCGCCAGCGGACCAGGGGGACTGCTCGCGTTCGGATCGGATCCCAGCGGGCAGCTCCTGGACGAACCCTCCCCGACCGAGCTCGATCCCGGCGCTGCACTGGTGAACTACGCGGGCGCGTTCCTGGTGCTGACCATCGTGCTGGTCCTGCTGTTCCGGTTCGTCTTCAAGCTTTCACCGAACGACCGGCCGGGCCGGGGCGAGGAGGAGACCGAAGCGTGACCAAGAAGAAGCGCCGCAAGCGCCCGGCCCCGCTGCGTCAACAGCCCGTAGAGGCGTCGAACGGTCATGAGCGGCCGCCATCCCAAGCCGAAGGAAGGAAGGGGTCTCGCGGGGCCGCGGCTGCATCTCGGTCGACCGGCCGGGCGACCAGGGCGGCGCGGACGCGAACACGGGCGAGCCAACCGTGGATCCATCCACCACTGTTCGTGACGGTGGCTCGTGGCCTTCGGGTGGTCGGCGGGTCCCCCCTCCTGGTGATCTCGTCGTTCCTCGCCGTCCTCGCGCTGTGGTCGGCGTTCGCGGCCTTCGGCGTCGTGCTGGCCGCGACCCCGGGGTTCATGGGCATGCTGGTGTCGCTTCCGCCCATGCATACCCTGTTCCTCGACATCCAGGTGCTGCTGGCCGGAGGAGCGTCGTCCCCCATCAAGGGAATAGCCCTGGCCGTCGGGCTGATCGTCGTGCGCGCGGCCCTCATGGGTTTCTGGATCTCCCTGATCCTGCAACGCCTCGATCGGGACGGCGATCGCGGCGATCCCGCGGGGCCGGATCAGCCGGGGAGAGGATGGACCGGCGAGGCCAGGGCGGCGCTCCGCCGGATGGCCGGATCCTTCGGCCCGTTGGTCGGCGTCGAAGCGGGCTTCTTCGCCCTGGCCATCGTCACGCTGTTCCTGGCGGTCGGGCTCCTCGGCCAGTTCGCCGCGATCGGTGGGCTCCTGGCCGGTCTGTACTTCTTCGTGTTCGCCCCGATCGCCGTCATCACCGAGCGGACCGGGCTCCGCGGGGGGTATCTGCTCGCTGTAAAGGCCGCAAGGCTCCCCGGGCCCAAGCACCTGGTGGCGACGGCGTCCTACGTGGCCCTGTCCCTGATGGTCTCGGTCTTCGCACCTCCCAGCCCCGTCGCGGCCGCCACCCCCAGCGTGGCGACGTGGCTGTTCGTGCTGTTCGTGTCCTTCCTCCACATGATCGCCCTCGCCACCTTCACCTACCGGTGGCTGGTGGTCCGTGAACATGCGCTCGCGGCGGACGGCCAACGGAACGGGGCCCGGCCGCAACGAGCCCCCGCTCCGCTCAGGTAGGAGCCCGTCTCCCGCGCTGAAGGGTCCCCCTGTTAAACTCGGACCCAGGTCGGGTTGACGCTCGGCCAATCCACACGTCTGGGGACCGGCCACGGGGTCCCGCCCTGCGGGCCGCGGCCGGAAAGAACCGGGCGGAGGCAGACCAAAAAAACCGAAAGGGGGAACACGAAGATGCCCGTCGCCACCCGGCGCGAGCTGCTCGAGGCCGGCGTCCACTTCGGCCATCAAACCCGGCGGTGGAACCCGAAGATGCGCCGATTCATCTTCGGTGAGCGCTCCGGCATCTACATCATCGATCTCGAGAAGACGCTCGACGCCCTCAACGAAACCTATGACTTCCTGCTCGATGTGGGCCGGCAGGGCGGCACGGTCCTGTTCGTGGGGACCAAGAAGCAGGCCCAGGAGATCGTCCAGGAGCAGGCCGGCAGGGTTGGCATGCCGTTCGTCAACACGCGCTGGCTCGGGGGCATGCTGACCAACTTCCAGACCATCCACGGCCGGCTGAAGCGCCTCAAGGAGCTTCGCGAGATGGAGCGCTCGGGCGCGTTCGACTTCCTTCCGAAGAAGGAGGTCCTCAAGCTCCGGCACGAGAAGGAGAAGCTCGAGCGCAACCTGGCGGGCATCCAGGACATGGAGGCGCTGCCCAAGGCCGTGTACGTGATCGACACCAAGCGCGAGCACATCGCGGTCAAGGAAGCCCGCAAGCTGGGCATCCCCGTGGTCGCCATCGTGGACACCAACTGCGACCCCGACGAGGTCGACTTCGTCATCCCCGGGAACGACGACGCCATCCGGTCCTGTGCCCTGGTGACCAAGGTGATCGCCGACGCCGTGCAGGAGGGCCAGTACCTCGCCTACAAGGGTGTTGCGGCCCAGACGTTCGAGCCGGAGTTCGAGCCCGAGCCGGCGGTGAGCGCCGTCGAGACCGAGGAAGCCGTGGAAGTCCACCGGTCGTCCGTCCAGCTCTCCGAGGAGGAGAAGGCGTTCTTCGGAGCCACGCTCGAGGAGGGCGCCGCCGCCGAAGCTGCGGAGGGCGCCGGCGACGGTGAGGAGGACGCCGCCATCCACACGGCCGCCTCGGGCGCGACGGACGCCGACGCCGTCGAGGCCGAGCCGGACGCGGTCCAGGAGGCGGCCGACGAGCAGCGCCCCGCCCCCGAGCCCGCCGTCGCCCGAACCAGCGACGACGAAGACCACAACGACGACGCGAAGGAATGAGGCCAACCACATGACGGACCCAGTGAGCATCCCCGCCGACGCCGTGAGGCGGCTTCGCGAGGAGACCGGCGCCGGGATGATGGACTGCAAGCGCGCCCTGGTGGAATCGGGCGGCGACCTGGAGCGCGCCCGCGTGCTCCTTCGCGAGCGCGGGCAGGCCGACGCCCGTAAGCGTGAAGGGCGCCGGGCCTCGCAGGGCGTGATCGACGCCTACATCCACGGCGAGGACCGCAGGATCGGAGCCATGGTCGAGGTGAACTGCGAGACGGACTTCGTGGCCCGGACGGAAGACTTCCGCCGGCTGGCTCGCGAAGTCGCCATGCAGATCACGGCCCGCGACCCCAGGTGGATCAGCCGTGACGACGTCCCCAGCGACGTGATCGACGGCGAGCGCAAGATCTACGAGGAGCAGGCCCGCAGCTCGGGCAAGCCCGACAACGTGATCCAGCGGATCGTCGACGGGAAGCTGGAGGCCTTCTTCACCGAGACGGTCCTGCTGGACCAGCCTTACATCCGCGAGGACTCGAAGAAGATAAAGGACCTGGTCCAGGAGGTCGCGGCGAAGGTCGGCGAGAATGTGGTGATCCGGCGGTTCTCCCGGTTCAAGCTGGGAGAAGAGGCCTGATCCTAGGTGGACCAACCCGAACCGACCTACCGGCGCATCCTGCTGAAGCTGTCCGGCGACGCCTTCTCTCCTCCCGGGGAGGAATTCGGCATCTCGGAGCAGTCCACCATGCTGCTGGCCTCCCAGCTGCGGGACATCGTGGCCATGGGCGTTCAGGTGGCCATCGTGGTCGGAGGCGGGAACATCTGGCGAGGGCGCCAGGCGCCGGGCATGGACCGGGCACGGGCCGACTACATCGGCATGCTCGCCACCGTCATGAACGCGCTCGCCCTGCAGGACGCGCTCGAGCAGCAGGGCGTGCCGACGCGGGTCCAGACCGCCATCCAGATGGCCCAGATCGCCGAGCCCTACATCCCGCTCCGGGCCATCCGCCACCTCGAGAAGGGGCGCGTGGTCATCTTCGCGGCGGGCCTCGGCGCGCCATTCTTCTCCACCGACACCACCGCGGCCCAGCGGGCCCTCGAGCTGAAGGCCGAAGCCATCTTGAAGGGGACCAAGGTCGATGGTGTGTACGACTCGGACCCCAAGCTGAACCCCGACGCCGTCAAGTTCGAGACGCTGGAATACCTCGAGGTGCTCAACCTGGGTCTGACCGTCATGGACGCCACCGCCATCTCGCTCGCCATGAGCCACGATCTGCCGATCCTGGTGTTCGACTTCCGGAAGGAAGGCAACATCAAGCGCGCCCTCCTCGGAGAACCCATCGGTACGCTCGTCCACGGGAGCGCGTGACACCTCTCGGGGGGTCGCACGCCTCTCGGCCAGTGAGTAGGCTCTTGGCCCGGTACCCTCGAACGATCACATCAGGAAAGGACGCCGTGGCTCCATGACCGCCCCCGAGACGTTGAAGGATGCCGAGCAGAAGATGCGGGGTGCCGTCTCCGTCGCGCAGGACGACCTCGGGTCCATCCGGACCGGGCGGGCCAACCCGAAGCTGCTCGACCGCCTGACGGTCGACTACTACGGCACGCAGGTCTCCATCCGCGAGCTGGCCTCGTTCTCGGTGCCCGAGCCGCGCATGCTGGTGATCCAACCGCACGACCGCAACGCCATCGCCGGCATGGAGCGGGCCATCATGTCCTCGGACCTCGGCCTGACGCCGTCCAGCGACGGCACCGTGATCCGCCTGAGCTTTCCGGCGCTCACACAGGAGCGCCGCAAGGAGCTGATCAAGCTGGCCAGGGATCGAGCGGAGGAGGGACGCATCTCGGTCCGCAACGTACGGCGGCACGCCAAGGAGACCCTCGAGCGACTGGAGCGCGAACACACCATCTCCGAGGACGACCTTCGTCGGTCCGAGAAGGACCTCCAGCGCCTGACGGATCAATTCATCGCGGAGATCGACTCGCTCCTGGAGCACAAGGAGAAGGAGTTGTCGGAAGTCTGATGGAACGCGAAGGCCAGGACCCTGCCGGTCCCGAAGAGCGCGGCGACGCCTTCGACGATCTCTTCGACGACCTCGACCGGTTCTTCGCACCCGACCCCCAGGCCCGGCGCCGCCGGGCCGAGGAGGAAGAGTCACGGCCGGAGCAGCAGGCCGGGTCCGAGGAACCCTCCCGCCTGGACGAGGCGACGGGTGGCGAGGCCGAAGAGCTGTTGCCGTCGGACTGGCGTCCCGACATCGAGTCCCTGACCACCGGCGACGAGCGTCCCGAAGACGAGACCTCGGGGATCGAACCCGAAGAGCGGGAAGAAGAGGCCCCAGCCTCCGCGCCGGCGGCGCCCTCCGAACCTCCCACCGCCGAGATGACCGGCGAGGAGTGGAGTCGCCTTCGCGATGTCCTGGGTGAAGGCGAGGGCGAGGAAGCGGGAGACGTGCTCGGGGACGAAGCCGAGACGCCCGAGACCACGGCGGACGAGAGCATGTTCGGCTACGACGAGGAGCCGACTGACCGGCCCGAGTGGCTCGAGCCGGGCGGTGGACACGAACTGACCCTCGACGACATGCGAAAGGCCCCACCGGAGTATCGAGATCTGCCGGGCCCGCGTGACGAGTCCGTGGCGCCGGAGGAACAGGAGCCGACGGTCGAGCCATCCGATGAGCCGGTGACGTCGGGGGCGGAGGAGCTTGAGCCGACCTACGCCGACGCAGAGGAACCGGCGTCCGCCGAAGCGGAGTGGCCCGAGCCCTCTATCGCCGAAGTCGAGGCTGCCGCCGATCAACTTGCCGAGGAGTTCCGGGACGCCGAGCAACCATCGCAGGTCGAAGCCGACCTGCTGAGCGACCTCGACGAGCCGTCCGGGCCGCGCACCGTCCGGGTGGGGGCTCCCGAGTCCCTGACCGGGCCCACGTGGGAGGAGCCCACATCGCGGCCGCTCATGACGGAGACGGCGCCGCCGCAGGCACCCGGTCCGGCCCGCAACCTGTCCGCGGCGGTCATCACCGCGGCCGTGCTGGCGTTCGTGGCGCTCATCGCGCTCCTGATCGCCAAGGCGGCGTTCGTGGTGGTGGCGGGCGGGGCGGTCCTCCTGGGACAGGCCGAGCTGTACGCGACCATGCGACGCAAGGGCCACCAGCCGGCCACGGCCCTCGGCCTCGTGATCGGCGGGTTCATGATGGCCGGCGCGTACCGCAAGGGCGAGCCCGCCA
Organism: Actinomycetota bacterium; assembly: GCA_044870295.1. Classification (GTDB taxonomy): domain Bacteria; phylum Actinomycetota; class UBA4738; order UBA4738; family UBA4738; genus AC-52. The sequence goes on along the minus strand of JBIOYQ010000142.1, from coordinate 19,096 downwards.
TCGCCTTCTTCGTCGTGCTCGGGGCCTTCCTGGCGTTCCTGTGGTACATGGCCGCGCCGTTGAAGGCGCGCGAAAACCTCATCAACAACGTGGGCAGCACGATGCTCGGAGTGCTGTACGGCCCCGCGCTGGCCTGCTACGTCTTCCTCCTGCTGGCCCAGCCCGATTCGGGGCGGGCGCTCATGTTGACGGTGATCGGCCTGACCTTCTGGTACGACATCTGGGCGTTCATCTTCGGGTCGTTCTGGGGAAGCAGGCCACTCGCGCCGACGATCAGTCCACGCAAGTCATGGGAGGGGTTGGCCGGGGCGACCGCCGTCACCTTCATCTCGTCTCTGGCCGTCATCCCGTCCGTGCTGGATTACTTCTCCGTGACCCAGGCCATCGGTCTGTTCATTGTGATCGCCGTGTTCGCCCCCATGGGCGACCTGATCGAATCCCTGATCAAGCGCGATCTCGGGGTCAAGGACATGGGCTCGTTGCTGCCCGGCCACGGCGGGGTCTTCGACCGGATCGACTCGGTCCTGCTGGTCGCGCCCGCGGCCTTCTATTACATCCGATTGGTCTTTTAGGCAAGCCCCGTCGAAAGCCTGAACTTCTGCATGGTTGCGGACCAAACGCGAGGTGGGGGGGTAACCTCTAGAGACATGCGGTCGCTGGCGATCCTGGGTTCAACCGGCTCCATCGGGACGCAGGCGTTGGATGTGGTCCGGCGCAGTCCGGACAGGTTCCGCGTGCTTGGCCTGGGAGCCGGCACCAGCCACGAGTTGCTGGTCGGGCAGGTCCGGGAGTTCATGCCGCCGCTGGTGGCCATCGCCGACGACGCGGCGGCGGCCCAGCTCAGGGCCAAGGTCGGGTCGCTCCCCGGCGTCGAGATCATCTCCGGGACGGAGGCCATGGAGACCATGGCCCGGGAGTCCGAGGCGGACATGGTCCTGAACGCCATGGTCGGCGCCGTCGGCCTCGTTCCCTCGCTGGCCGCGCTCCAGTCCGGCAAGATGCTGGCGCTCGCCAACAAGGAGTCCCTGGTGATCGGCGGCGAGCTGATCATGGACCTGGTCAAGGGCGAGCCCGACCGCCTGGTCCCGGTCGACTCCGAACATTCCGCCCTGGCCCAGTGCCTTCGAGGCGAACGGCGTGACGACCTCAAGCGCGTGATCATCACGGCGTCCGGCGGACCCTTCCGCGGCTGGACCCGCGAGGAGCTGTCGAGGGCGTCCGTGAAGGAGGCGCTGGCCCATCCCACGTGGAACATGGGCCCGAAGATCACCATCGACTCGGCCACGCTCATGAACAAGGGGCTCGAGGTGATCGAGGCGCACTACCTGTTCGGGCTGGACTACAAGCTGATCGACGTGGTGGTGCATCCGGAGTCGATCGTCCACGGCATCGCCGAGTTCGCCGACGGCAGCATGATCGCCCAGCTCGCCGGGCACGACATGCGCCTGCCGCTCCAGCTCGCCCTGGCGTTCCCTGACCGGCTCGGCACCGGCATCGCCGGCCTCAACCTGGCGAAGCTCGGCACACTCACGTTCGAGGAGCTCGACCGGGAAGCGTTCCCCGCGGTCGGCCTGGCGTATCGCGCGGGGCGCCTGGGGAGCACGTATCCGGCGGCGTTGAACGCTGCCAATGAGGTCGCGGTCATGGCGTTCCTGGAGGGCAAGATCCGGCTGGTGCAGATCCCCGAAGCGGTCGAAGGGGTCCTCGACGAACACACCCCGGCCGCGGTCGTGTCGGAGGTGGCGCTGGCCAGGGCGGACCGGTGGGCCAGGGCCAGGGCCGCCGAGTTCATCGAGTCCCTGTAGTTCGTGATCTCCACGATCCCTGGGCGGGGGTGCGGGCGACGTGTCTGAGTGGGTAGGCATCGGCCTGTTCGCCGTGGCCGTCCTCCTCGTGATCATGGTCCACGAGTCCGGCCACTTCTTCACGGCCAAAGCCTTCGGCATCAAGGTGGAGGAGTTCTTCGTCGGTTTCGGTCCACGCCTCTGGTCGATCCGGCGAGGAGAGACCGAGTACGGGGTGAAGGCGCTCCCCTTCGGCGGCTACGTCCGCATCGCGGGGATGAACCCGTTCCAGGAGCCGACCCCAGCGGAATATCCGCGTACGTACGGGGCGAAGCCGGCCTGGCAGCGCGCGCTGGTCATCGCGGCCGGACCCGTCACCCACTTCGTGATGGCGATCCTGTTCCTGGCGATCTTCTTCACGGCCATCGGCGTCCCGTCGCGATTCGTCCCGGCCATCGACGGTGTCGAGCCGACGTTGAACGGCCAGCCTTCACCGGCCGCCGTCGCGGGACTCCGCCCAGGAGACCAGATCGTGGCGGTCGGTGGCGTCCCGGTGCGTTCGAGCGACGACCCGGACCTCGCGGGGGAGGACGTCCGTGACTTCACGAGATCCCATGTCGGCCAGCCCATCGAGCTGACCGTCCGGCGGGGCGATCGCACGCTGACCGTCACGGCAACGCCGGTGCTCGCCACCGTCGGGAACGAACGGTTCGGCCGCCTCGGCATCATTTTGGGAGCCGAGAGCACCGCCCGCGACCGCGCCAACCCGTTGACCGCGCTGGGCCGAGGGGTCATCCAGACGGGGCAGACCATGAAGTTCGTGGTCCTCCAGCTCGGGCACGTGTTCGGTCCCGCGGCGGTCCGGCGGCTCGGTGAGCTGTTGTTCGGGTCGGCCCAACGCCAGCCGAGCGATCCGACCAGCATCATCGGTGCCGGCCAGCTGGCGGGGCAGGCGGTGAAGGCCGGCGCCTGGGACTTCCTGTTCTATCTGCTCTTCGTGTTCAACGTGTTCGTGGGGATCCTCAACCTGGTCCCCTTGCCCCCCCTGGACGGCGGGCACCTTGCCGTTCTGGTCTACGAGAAAGCGCGAGGCCGCCGCCCCGATCCCCGCAAGCTCGTGCCCCTCACCATGGTCGTCGCCGGGTTCATCGTCCTCTACGCCGTGGCCGTGTCCTACCTCGACATCGTGAAGCCGATCCCCAGCCCGTTCCGGTAGCGCCCTTCGAACCCGAGCGACGCTTTGAGCAACGCTCGATGAAGGGTCTGCCCTCGCCATACCTTCTTCATACCGGTCTCGGTTTGGGACGAGCCCGCGCGGTCTACCATTGGCACAGCGAACTCGCAGGTCATCCCGCCTTCCGGGGCTCGAGGAGCGTTGCATGACCGGTCAGGACATCCTGGTGGTCGAGGACGAAGAGGCCATCGCCGAAGCCGTCCGCGTTCGCCTGGTCAGTGAGGGCTTCGCCGTTCGGGTGGCCCACGACGGCCCGCAGGCCCTGCGCGCCGCAGCCGACGAGCGCCCCGACCTCGTGGTCCTCGACCTGATGCTGCCCGGGATGGATGGGCTCGAGGTGTGCCGCGAGATCCAGAAGCAGGAATGGGTACCCGTGCTCATGCTCACGGCACGCACGGACGAGGCGGACAAGGTGGCCGGCTTCGCCGTGGGTGCCGACGACTATCTAACGAAGCCCTTCAGCATGCGAGAGCTCACCGCGCGGGTGAAGGCCATCCTCCGGCGGATGGACCGGATCCGCGATCTGAGCGCCACCGAACCGGTGGCTCGGATGGACCTCGTGGTCGACCCGGCCCGCCGCCAGGTGGTCAAGGGGCCTGACGAAGTACCGCTGACGCCGCTCGAGTTCGAGATCCTGCTGACGCTGGCGCGGAGCCCCGGCGTCGTGTTCAGCCGCGACCAGCTCATGGACCGGGTCTGGGGTTACCGGGACTACGCCGGCGGCCGGGTGGTCGACTCCCACGTCGCCCGCATCCGGCGCAAGCTCGGGGACGAAGCGGGCGAGCCCCGGTACATCCGGACCGTTCACGGCGTGGGCTACGCCTTCCGGGAGGACGGCCGCTGATGGCGATGCGGCCGCTCGACCGCCTCCCGACCATCCGGGCCAAGCTGGGCTCGGTGATCGTCTTCGCGGTCGCCGTCACCATCCTGATCCTGTACATCGCCGTGGGGTTCGCGTTCCGGCAGTTCGAACGGAACCGAGAGTTCCGCGAGCTCCTCGGCGAGGCTCGTGGCGTCGCGGCGCTGGCGTTCACGCCGACCGGGGTCCCCTCGAGGTCGCTGCACCAGCGGATCCAGCAGCTCCCTGGACCCGTGGTGGTCGTGAATGCCTCCGGTGCCTCGCTGGGCGGTGACCTGGCCGTGCCCGCCACGGTCCAGCGTGCGCTCCACGGCGACATCGACACCGGGACCACCGGGAACCAGGAGTACCTGGGTGTGCCGGTGGTGCGGCAGAACGAGGTGGTGGGCGCGGTGTACCTGGCGCACCGATTCGAGGGCGGAGGTCTCCTCGGGTCCGTGAAGAGTACGGCCCGGCTGTTCCGGAGCTTCTGGTGGCAGTTCCTGCTGGCCGGCGCGGTGGCGGCGTTCATCGCCCTGTTCCTGGCCCGGATCCTGGCCCGGGGCATGACCCAGCCCCTTCGAGACATGGCGCGGGCGGCTCGCCGGATGGCCCGCGGTGACTATGGCGCGACCGTCGAGGTGCGCTCGCGCGACGAGGTGGGGCAGCTGGCCGAAGCGTTCAACCGCATGGCCGGTGAGATGGAGGGGTTGGAGCGGCTGAGGCGAGACCTGGTCGCCAACGTGTCGCACGAGCTGAAGACACCCATCTCGGCACTGCGGGCCCACATGGAGAACCTTCTCGACGGCGTGGAGGAGCCCAACCCAGCGCTCCTCGCCGGCATGCTGGCGCAGGCCGATCGCCTGACCCGACTGGTCGACCAGCTCCTCGATCTGTCCCGCCTCGAGTCCGGCGACCTGCATCTCGATCGCCAGCCCGTCCACCTCGCCTCGCTGGTGGATCAGGTGCTGGCCGAAGCCGCGATGGCCCGGCCGGACCGGGCGCGAACGCTCACCGTTCGAAACGAGATCTCCTCCGACCTCCCCGCCGTCTCCGCCGACCCCGAGCGCGTGCATCAGGTCCTGTTCAATCTCCTCGACAACGCATTCCGGTTCACCGGCGACGGCGGCTCGATTCGGGTGGGGGCCAAGCGCGAGGAGGAGTGGTGCGAGGTCTCCGTGCAGGACGATGGGCCCGGCATCCCCCAGGAGCACCTGCCGCTGGTGTTCGAGCGGTTCTACCGGGTCGAGGCGTCCCGGTCGCGCGACGACGGCGGCACCGGGATCGGGCTCGCCATCGCGCGCTCGATCGTGGAAGCTCACGGCGGAAGGATCTGGGCCGAGAGCGTCGACGGCCAGGGCTGCACCTTCAAGTTCGTCCTCCCCATCGCCGACGGCGCGCCGGCGGAGGACCGAGAGGGAGCGGCCTCGGCGCAGCGGGAGGCTCCGGCCGTCGACCGAGTGAAGGAGGCCGTGTGAGGTCCGCCACCGTGACCCTCGAGGTCCTTCCCGAGGCACGCCACGCCTTCGTGGACCTGACCGACGAGTTGCGTCGGGCCATCAAGGACTCTGGAGTGACCGAGGGCTGCGCGGTCGCCTTCTGCGCCCACACCACGTGCGCGCTGCTCGTCAACGAGTGGGAGGATGGGGCGCTGGAGGACTTCCGGAAGCGGCTCGAAGCACTGGTCCCCGGCGACGTCTACTACGCTCACGACGACCTTGAGCGTCGGACCCAGAACCTCCAGGAAGGCCACGAGCGAGCCAATGGCCGGTCGCACGTCAGCCAGATGCTGCTGGGGGCCAGCTCCCACGCCATTCCGGTGAGCGCTGGAGAGCCCATGCTGGGCCAGTGGCAGCGCCTCCTATTGGTCGAGCTGGATGAGCCGAAGGACCGTCAGGTCGTCTTCCACGTGTTCGGCGACTGAGACCGTCCTGCGGTAGTTTTGCTGTCGATGACCGAGCGCAGGAAGTCCCGCAAGATCAAGGTTGGCTGGGTCGAGGTCGGGGGCGACGCGCCCATCCGTGTGCAGTCCATGACCACCACCAAGACGGCCGACGTCAACGCCACGCTCCAGCAGATGGCCGCCCTGGTGGCCACGGGGGTGGACATCGTGCGGGTGGCGGTGCCGCACTGGGAGGACGCGGAAGCCCTCAAGACGATCGCCCAACACGCCACCGTGCCCGTGATCGCCGACATCCACTTCCAGTGGAAGTACGCCATGGCGGCCCTGGAGGGCGGCATCCACGGCCTGCGCATCAACCCCGGCAACATCAAGTACCAGGACAAGGTCAGGCTCATCGCGCGGGAGGCCAAGGCCCGCGGCGTGCCCATCCGCATCGGGGTCAACGCCGGCTCGCTGGAGAAAGATCTGTTGGAGAAGTACGGGCGCCCCACGGCGGAGGCACTCGTGGAGAGCGGGTTGAACGAGGCCCGGATCCTGGAGGACGAAGACTTCTTCGACATCAAGATCTCGGTGAAGCACTCCAGCCCGAGGGTCATGATCGACGCCTATCGCATGCTCGCCGAGAAGTGCGACTACCCATTGCACCTGGGGGTGACCGAGGCCGGTCCCATGCCCATGGGCGGGGTCAAGTCGGCCGTGGGTATCGGGACGCTCCTGGCCGAGGGGATCGGGGACACCATCCGGGTCTCGCTCACGGATGATCCGGTCGAAGAGGTCAAGGTCGGCAACGCCATCCTTCAGTCCCTCGGGCTGCGCCGGAGGGGGCTCGACCTGGTGGCGTGCCCGTCGTGCGGCCGGGCCGAAGTGGACGTGCTCGGTCTCACCAAGCGGGTCAACGAAGCTCTGGAGAAGGAGGGGTTGAAGGCTCCGATCCGGGTGGCCGTCATGGGCTGCGTGGTGAACGGGCCCGGGGAGGCCCGCGAGGCCGACCTGGGCATCGCCGCCGGCAAGGGCTACGGCCAGCTCATCGTCCGGGGCGAGGTTCGCGAGCACCGGATCCCCGAGGAGCAGATCGTCGAGGTCCTCCTCGAAGAGGCGCGCAAGCTTGCCGCCGAGAAGGAGCTCGAGGCCGCCACCGCCGAGTAACGGCGGTCCGTTGGCCGAACCGTTCACGCTCGAGACCGGGAGGCTCGTGCTACGCGAGCTGACCCTGGCGGACGTCGATGACCTGCTCGAGGTACTGGGCGATCCCGACTCGATGCGCTTCTATCCCCATCCGTTCAGCCGCGACGAGGTGGAGGGGTGGATCGAATGGTCGCAACGCTCGTACCTGGAGCACGGCCACGGTCTGTGGGGGATGGTCCTCAAGGAGACCGGAGAGCTGGTGGGGGACTGCGGGTTGGTCGTCCAGGCCGTGGATGGCGAGAGGCTGGTCGAGGTCGGATACCACGTCAGGCCGAGGCATCAGCGGCGTGGTCTGGCCACCGAGGCCGCCACAGCGTGTCGCGAGCACGCGTTCGAGGTCGTCGCCGTGGATCGACTGATCGCCCTGGTCCGTGTGGAGAACGAACCGTCGGCGGGCGTGGCCCGCAACCTGGGGATGACGGTATGGAAGGACACCGTGCGGGCGGGGTTCGAGCATCACGTCTTCTCGATCACCCAGGAGCAGTGGGAAGCGCAGCGTCTCGCCTGAATGTAAGCAAGTAGACAAATCTGATCGGGGCGGGATAGGGTCCCGGGCGTTTCCGAACTCACATCCCGAAGGGAGCTCGACGTGCGCGTAGTGAAGGGACGCCCGATCCTGATCCTGGTGGCCGTCGCGGTGGTCGCCCTGCTCAGCGTGCCGGGAGCGGCCGTCGCCCGCTCCGGGGCCACCAAGGCCGGGCAGATCCAGACGGTCTCGACCTACCGTGTCGAGGGTGTCAGCGACAAGTTCCAGCGGACCGCCATCGCCCGGACGGGCGCGGATATCGTGTTCGTGGACGGCTCCTCCGTCATCATCCGGGCCAACCAGCGCAACCTCAGCGCGATCCAGGCCCTCGGCTACGCGACGACGGCGGTTCAGCTCGGCGACAACTTCCCGCCGGAGGACGCGCGCTACCACAACTACGACGAGATGGTCACCGACATCAACGCGGTCGAGGCCGCCCACCCCGACATCGTGACGTCTTCAGCATCGGCAAGTCGTACGAGAATCGGGACATCTGGGCGGCGAAGGTCAGCGACAACGTGGCCGTCGACGAGAGCGAACCCGAGTCGCTGTTCGATGGGATGCATCACGCCCGCGAGCACCTGACCGTCGAGATGACGATGTCGATCCTGCATCTGCTGGCCGACAACTACGGCCATATCAACAAGATCACGAACCTGGTGAACAACCGGGAGGTCTACATCGTCTTCGATCTCAACCCCGATGGGGGTGAGTACGACATCCTGAACGAGTTCTACCACTACTGGCGGAAGAACCGGCAGCCCACTCCCAACCCGAACTACATCGGCACCGATCTCAACCGGAACTACGACTACAAGTGGGGGTGCTGCGGAGGCTCGAGCGGATTCGAGGGAGACGAGACCTACCGGGGTCCATCACCCGAGTCGACGCCTGAGGTGGCGGCCTACGCCGCTTTCGTGGAGAGCCGGGTCATCGGTGGGGAGCAGCAGATCACCACCTCGATCAGCTTTCACACCTATGGCCAGCTGGTCATGTGGCCCTACGGCTACACGTTCACGAACATCCCGCCGGACATGGACCCGACCGACTACGAGGTGTTCACGACCATGGGGACGGCCATGGCCAACCGCACGTGCCAACAGGGTGACTGCTACACGCCGCAGCAGTCGAGCGATCTCTACATCACCGACGGGTCCAACCTCGACTGGATGTACGGGTCGCAGCGGATCATCGCGTTCACCATCGAGATGTACCCGTCGTGCTGCGACTTCTACGTGCCCGACGAGGTGATCAGACAGCAGACCAACCGCATGCGCGGCGTCATCGCCTACCTGCTGGACCACGCGGACTGCCCCAGAGAGGTCATCCAGCAGAGCTGCTCCTAGCTGGCCGACGGTTCGGGATACGGGCATCCCCCGTCCCGTATCCTGAACCGTCATGCGGATGTCGAAGCTGTTCGCCCGAACGCTGCGGGAGGCGCCGGCCGAGGCCGAGGTCGCCTCGCACAAGCTCCTGATCCGGGCGGCCTACATCCGCAAGCTCGCCGCCGGGATCTACTCGTGGCTGCCACTCGGCTGGCGGACGCTGCGCAGGGTGGAGGAGATCATCCGTCAGGAGATGGACGCGTCGGGGGCGCAAGAGACTCGACTGCCGATCATCCTGCCCGCCGAACCCTGGAAGGTCACCGGCCGGTGGGACACGTACGGCGAGCTGATGTTCAAGCTGAAGGACCGGCACGAGCGGGAGATGGGCCTGGGGCCGACCCACGAGGAGGCCGTCACGCCCCTGGTGGCAGGTGAGTTCACCTCGTACCGAGACCTTCCCGTCAACCTGTACCAGATCGAGTGGAAGTACCGCGACGAGTTCCGTCCGCGCTTCGGGCTGCTCCGTGCTCGAGAGTTCCTGATGAAGGATGCCTACTCCTTCGACCGCGATGAGGCAGGATTGCGCGAGAGCTACGCGGTCATGCTCGCCGCATACCGCCGCATCTTCGACCGCTGCGGCCTGGACTATCGCGTCGTGGAGGCCGACCCCGGTCAGATCGGGGGCGACGTCAACCACGAGTTCATCGCGGTCTCTCCCGTGGGTGAGGACGAGTTCGTCTACTGCGAGAACTGCGACTATGCCGCCGACATCGAGGCCGCCACGTCGCGGCCGCCGGAGGCCCCTGCGGCCGGCGACCTGGAGCCGCTCACCGAGATCCCGACGCCGGGACGATCCAGCATCCAGGCGGTGTCGGAGCTGCTCAGCCGGCCGTCCTCGGACCTGCTCAAGACCATCCTGTACGACGCCGGCGGGCGGACCGTCGCCGTCCTGATCCCCGGGGACCGAGAGGTGAACGACGACAAGGTGGCTCGGGCCATGTGGCCGTCGCCGGTTCGGCTGTTCGAGGACGCGGACTTCGCTTCCAGGAGGTTCGTGAAGGGATACGTGGGACCGCAGGGCATGCCGGACGAGGTGGCCGTGATGGCCGATCATTCGGTCCGGGCCGGCAGGAACTGGGTCACCGGAGCCAACGTGCCCGACGCCCATGTCACCGGGGCGAACGTCGATCGGGACTTCCGAGTGGACCGGTGGGAGGACGTCGCCCAGGTCCGGCCCGGCGATCCGTGCCCACGATGCGACGGCCGGCTGCAGCTGGCCAAGGGAATCGTGGTCGGCCACACGTACCAGCTGGGCACGCGGTATTCGAAGCCGCTGAAGGCCACCTTCGTGGACGAGGACGGGACCGAGCAGCCGTACCAGATGGGGTGCTACGGGATCGGCGTGACCAGGATCGTCCCCGCCATCGTGGAGCAGTCATCCGACGACGATGGCCTGCGATGGCCGAAGTCGGTGGCGCCGTACGACGCCGTGGTCGTGCCGACCAACATGGACATGCCGGCGGTGGTGGAGGCGGCCGAGCAGCTCTATCAGGCGTTGCTGGCCGCAGGCCTGGCTGTGGTGATCGATGATCGGGAGGAGTCGGCGGGCGTGAAGTTCGCCGACGCCGACCTCATCGGGTACCCGCTCCAGGTGGTGGTGGGCAAGCGGGGGATCGAGGCTGGGACGGTCGACCTCAAGGTCCGTGCCACCGGACAGCGCGAGAAGGCGCCGCTCGCTGGTGCCGCCGCCGCAGCATCGGAGCTCCTCGCGGCGGCACCCTGACGGTGGATCCGTCCGGCGAGAGTTACGTCACGCTGGGCGCGGCCGACCCGGGGTTCATCGCGGACGTTCGCTCCGCGGTTCAGCTGATGGTGAGTCGACCCTGGCTCTCGGTGACGTCGCTGTTGATCCTCAGCGCTCCGCTACTGGTGCCAGACGCCTTCAACACTCTCGTGGCTCCGGTGTGGTTCTTCGCCGTCGGGTTCCCCGGTACGCAGCGTCTTTGGATCCTGAGGGCATTCAGAGGCCAGCCGTTTACCTTCGACCACGCCTTCAAGGCCACGTGGGGCTATTTCGGTCGATTCATCCGAACTCAACTGCTCGTGACTCCCGTGGTCGCGGTGGGGGCGGGGGTCGGCTGGCTCCTGGAGAGTGACATCGTCGGCGCCTTCGTTGGTGCCTCGGTCGCAGCGATCCTCATCGACTTCGCGATCACGTTCGTCACACCTGCCCTCGCATTCACGACGAAGAGCGCCCGCGAAGCCCTCACTTTGGGCCTGCGCATGATCCGTGCGGAGTGGCCGCGGACGGCTCTCTACGTGCTGGTTCCGCCGCTGGCCATCTTGATCATCGCCAACCTCATTCCAGGCGTAGCCACCGTCCGCCGCCTGCGTGCAACGTTGCACGCCATCCAAATGGGCCAACGCCCTCCATCCATCCCCGAGACAGTCCGGCTCATCTCGGCGGGGCTCGCCGCCGTGGGTGTCCTGTTGGGGCTCGTGTTCAAGGGGGCGACGGTGGCGTTCTACGCACGACGGGTCGACGTGCCGCCATTCGGTGCCTCGTCCGCCGATAAGGCTCCGCCGGTTCCTCCTCGCCCCGACGTTCCCGGCTGATGGCCCGAGTTGCCGATCGCGAGGAGCGAACCTACGCTCCACGATGATGACGGGCGCCATCCCCAAAGAGTTGCGCGACTTCAAGCTGCTCCGACCCGACGTGGAGGCCGTGCTGCAGCGGTGCGGCCTGAACACGTACGACCTGCTGCTGATCGACGTCGACGGGAATTGGACCCGGTGGGTGTTCACCTCCGAAGAGGTCGCCGTGTCCGTCGCCGACGGGTTGGACCTGCCGCTGCACCGCGGGTGGGACGACCGGATGGTCAAGCGGATGAACAAGCGGGACCACTGGAACCAGCCCGGCGGCCAGCGCCGCGCTCTGTGACCGTTCCCCGGGCGGCCGTGAAAACGAGCGGTGTTATACTCGGCTAGTACAACGAACGGGCACGACCGGAACGTGGGCCAGCGCCCACGTTCTTTTGTGATTGGTGAGAGCAAAAATGGACGTGGAGGAGACCATCCGGCCGGTCGTGGAAGGGGCGGGGCTCGAGCTGGTGGACGTGACGCTCCACCACGCTCCGGGCCGGTCGCTCCTCAAGGTGACGGTCGACCGCGAGGGTGGTGTGGACCTGGAGGCGATCGCGGAAGCCAGCGATCGGATCGGTCGACGGCTGGATCTGGAAGGGTTCGATCCCGGCCCGTATTCGCTTGAGGTCAGCTCGCCGGGGATCGAGCGACGGCTCAAGGGACCCGGCGACTTCGCCAAGCGCGTGGGGAGTCGGGTCAGGATCAAGACGTTCGAGCCGGTGGACGGCTCTCGGAATTTCGCCGGGACGCTGGTGGAAGCGGCCGAGGACGACGTGCGGGTCGCCACCGAGCAGGGCGAGGTGGTCCTGCGGTACGACCTCATCGCGTCGGCCCGGATCGTGGCAGATTGGGAAGCGGAACTGAAGGAACGAGGCAAGCGGTCGTGAACCAAGAACTCATCGTGGCGCTGCGAGAGCTGGAGCGGGAGAAGGGCATCCCGTTCCAGACGATCCTTGCCGGGCTGGAGGAGGCGCTGGCGTCGGCCTACAAGTCCTACAAGCTCGCCCACGACCCCGAGCTCGACGAGGAGACCACGGGCGTTCGCGTCCAGCTGGATCCAGAGAGCGGCGAGATGCGCGCGTGGATGCAGGTCCTGGAGGAGGAGACCGGCGAGGTCCTGTCGGAGAAAGAAGAGGACGTCCCCGCCGACTTCCTCGGACGCATCGCGGCCCAGACGGCGAAGCAGGTCATCTACCAGAAACTCCGCGACGCGGAGCGCGAGATGACCTACGAGGAGTTCTCGGGCCGCGAGGGCGACATCGTGACGGGCATCATCCAGCAGGACTCGCATCGCTACACCCTGTTGGACCTGGGCAAGGTGGAGGCGCTGCTGCCGCAAGCCGAGCAGGTCCCGTCCGAGCCGTACCGCCACGGCGAACGGCTGAAGGCCTACATCGTCGAGGTGCGTCGCACCACCAAGGGCCCGCAGATCGTGGTCAGCCGGACCCATCCCGGCCTGCTGCGGAGGCTGTTCCAGCTCGAGGTGCCGGAGATCGACCAGGGGATCGTCGAGATCAAGGCCGTCGCCAGGGAGCCGGGTCACCGGTCGAAGATCGCGGTGACGTCCCACGAACCGGGCGTCGACCCCGTCGGCGCGTGCGTCGGCCCCAAGGGATCGCGCGTCCGCATGGTGGTCAACGAACTGCGCGGCGAGAAGATCGACGTGGTGCAGTGGATCGATGACTCCGAGCGGTTCGTGGCCAACGCCCTGGCCCCGGCCAAGGTGAAGGAGGTCCACGTGGACCCCGCCACCGGGTCGGCGAAGGTGATCGTGCCCGACTACCAGCTGTCGCTGGCCATCGGCAAGGAAGGGCAGAACGCCCGGCTCGCGGCCAAGCTGACCGGCTACCGCATCGACATCAAGAGCGAGACCCAGTCGGCGGAAGAGGATCGGGTGAAGCGAGAGCGCAAGGCGAAGGAGCCCGAGAGCGGCGAGGCGCCTGCGACGGCCACGGTGCCGGACAGCGAACCCGCGATCCTGTCGCAAGCGGGCGAGGCGCCCGAAGTGGAGATCGCCGCGCCGGGAGACGGCTCGGTGCCTCCCGACCCCGAGCCCGCCGAGCCGGAGGCGTCGGCGTCGGCCTGACCTCCGTGCCCCCGCGCCGCCAGCCCGAACGCACGTGCGTGGGCTGCCGGACGAAGGGCACCAAGGACGAGTTCGTCAGGGTGGTCCGCCTCCCCGAGGGCCGGGTCGAGCCGGACCCTACCGGGCGGGCCCCGGGGCGGGGAGCGTACGTGCACCGCTCGCGGTCGTGCATGGAGCGGGCCATCCGGCGCGGCGCTCTGGCACACGCATTGCGGAGCGCCCTGGAGCCAGCGGAGGCCGCTAGGCTAGTGCAGCAACTGTTCGAGATGGCAGGAGACGATCGGTGAGGATCCACGAACTGGCGAAGGAGCTGGGGGTCTCCAGCAAGGAGATCCTCGACTCACTCCAGGAGATGGGCTTCGATGGCCGGACGGCGTCGTCCACCGTGCCCGACGAGGCCGTTCCCCGCCTGCGCGCGGCCGGGGGAAAGGTGAAGCCGGGCAGCAAGCCCAGGGCCGCCACCGCCGATCAACTGCCGGCCCGGCGACCGGAAGCCAGGGAGCCGGCGGTCGCCGAGAAGCGCCGCCGCGGGACGGCACCGGCCGCGGCCACGGCCGTGATCGAGCCGCCCGCTCCCGTCGCTGCCCCTGCCGCGGTCGCGCCTGCGCCGGAGCCCGCGCCGGAACCGGTACTGGTCGAAGCGGTTCGCGTGCCCCAGGGCGCCACCGCCCAGGACCTCTCGGCGAAGTTCGGGGTCTCCGCGGCCGACATCGTGAAGAAGCTGTTCGCCGCGGGCGAGATGGTCTCCATCACCCAGTCCCTTTCGGACGAGGCCATCGAGCTGGTGGCGGCAGACCTCGGCAAGCGGGTCGAGCTGATCTCACCGATCGAGGAAGCCGAAGAGGAAGAGGAAGAGGAGGAGGTCGACGAGACCCGGCTGGAGCCCCGTCCGCCGGTCGTCACGGTCATGGGGCACGTCGACCACGGCAAGACCCTGCTCCTCGACGCCATCCGGCGGACCGACGTGGTGGCCCAAGAGTTCGGGGGCATCACCCAGCACATCGGTGCGTACCAGGTCCACCAGGACAGCCGCATGATCACGTTCATCGATACGCCGGGCCACGAGGCCTTCACCGCCATGCGCGCACGGGGCGCGCAGGTCACGGACATCGCGGTCCTGGTGGTGGCGGCCGACGACGGCGTCATGCCGCAGACGGTCGAGGCGCTGAACCATGCGAAGGCCGCCGGGGTTCCCATCGTCGTGGCCGTGAACAAGGTCGACAAGCCCGAGGCCGACCCACAACGCGTTCGCCAGCAGTTGGTCGAGCACGGCATCGTCCCGGCGGAGTGGGGCGGCGAGAACGAGTTCGTCGACGTATCGGCCAAGACACGGGAGAACCTGGACCACCTGCTCGAGACCATCCTGCTGGTGGCCGACATCCAGGAGCTGAAGGCCGACCCGCAAGCGCACCCCCGCGGCGTCGTGCTGGAGGCCCACCTCGACAAGGGGCGGGGCCCCATCGCGACCGTCCTGGTACAGCGCGGCACGCTCCAGTCGGGCGACGCGGTGGTCAGCGGGGCCACGTGGGCGAAGGTCCGGGCCATGCTCGACGAGAACGGCCAGCCGCTCAAGGAGGCCGGACCGGCCAAGCCGGCGCAGGTCCTCGGATGGCAGCACGTCCCGGAGGCCGGGGACGACTTCCGCGTGGTGGACGACGAACGCGAGGCTCGCAGGGTGGCCCAGGAGCGAGAAGCCCGCACCCGGGCGGCGGAGTTCGCGGTGTCGCGCACCGGAGCGTCGCTGGCCGAGCTGCTGACGCAGGCGCGGGCCGAGGAGATGCCGGCCCTGAACGTCATCGTGAAGGCCGACGTCCAGGGGTCGCTCGAAGCGATCCTCGACGCGCTGGACAAGATCCCCCAGAGCGAGGTGCGGGTCCAGGTCATCCACCGCGGCGTGGGCGGCATCACCGAGAACGACGTGTCACTGGCCGCGGCGTCGGGCGCCGTGATCATCGGCTTCAACGTCCGGCCCGAGGTGGCCGCGCGCGAGCTGGCCGACAAGGAAGGCGTGGACATCCGGCTGTACCGCGTGATCTACCAGGTGCTCGACGACATCCGGCAAGCGCTGACCGGGATGCTCGCTCCGGAGGAGCAGGAAGCGGAGCTGGGCCGGGCAGAGGTCCGAGCGCTCTTCCGCGTCCCGCGCCTCGGCGTGATCGCCGGGTGCATGGTCACGCACGGCACGATCACCCGGGGGGCTCTGGCGCGTCTGGTTCGCGACGGCGTCATCACGTACACGGGTAGGATCGCGTCGCTGCGCCGGTTCAAGGACGACGTTCGGGAGGTGGCCGAGGGGTTCGAGTGCGGGATCGGCCTGGAGAACTTCCAGGACATCCACGAGGGCGATGTGATCGAGGCCTACGAGGTTCGGGAGATCGCCCGAAGCCTGTCGTAAGCGGGCCGCAAGGAGGCGAGATGCTGGTCGGGCTGTGCCGGTTCGACCTCCGCATCCCGGGCGCAGCATCGCTCAAGGAGAAACGGCACGTGGTCAAGACGCTCACCGCGTCGCTGCGCCAGAAGTTCAATGTGGCCGTGGCCGAGGTGGACCACCACGACCTGTGGCAACGGACCACCATCGCGGTGTCGTCGGTGGCGGGGGACGCCTTTCACGTCAAGCGGGTCATGCACGAGGTGGAGCGCCACATCGACCGATGGGGCGAGGTGGAGATCATCGATGCCGACCTCTCGTTGCACGGACCCGACGACTAGGAGCGGGGAGCCGACATGAGCGGAGGAGCCCGACCCGAACGGGTCGCCGAGGAGTTCCGGGAGGTCCTGGCCGAGGAGATCCCACGGCTGAAGGACCCACGCGTCGGATTCGTCACCGTGACGCGGGTGGAGGTGAGTCCCGACCTCCGGCGGGCCACCATCTACTACACGGTGATGGGCAAGGACCGTGACCACCGGGCCACGCGAGCCGGCCTCCAGTCGGCCCGGTCCCACTTGCGGGGGGTGCTGGGGCAGCAGGTGCGCCTGAAGTTCACGCCCGAGCTCGAGTTCGAGGAGGACGTCGGCCTAGCCCAGGTCGAGCGGGTCACCGAGCTGCTTCGCCAGATCGGCGCCCAGTCGGCGCCGGATGGCGCCGGCGAGGGCGCGGGTGACGACGAAGACGATGAAGACGATGACGAACACGAGGACGACGAAGAGGATGAAGACGACGAAGCGCACGAAGACTGAAGGACTGGACGGAGCGCTCGACCGCGCCGCGGGCGCACTGTCGAGCGCGACCACCGTCGCCCTGGCCTGTCACGTCAATCCAGATCCCGACGCCATCGGTTCCATGCTCGGGCTGGCGTGCTATCTGGCGGCGCGCGGGACCGAGGTCGTGTGCTCGTGGGGGAACGACCCCTTGGCTCGGCCATCGTGGCTGGCCGTCCTCGACGGCAACGTGCCGATCGTCGAACCTCGGGCGTTCCCTTCCGCCCCCCCGGTGATGGTGGCGCTGGACACGGCCGCGCCCGACCGCCTCGGCATGCTCCTGGCGAGCGCGGAGCAGTCCCGCGAGGTCATCGTGATCGACCATCACCGGACCAATCCCGGATTCGGGTCCATCCTGGTGCTGGACCCAGCCGCTTCCTCCACCGCCGAGCTGGTGTTCCGGTTGATCGAGCGCATGGGAGGCGAGCTGCCCGACGCGTCGGCCGGCTACCTCTACGCCGGCCTGGTGACCGATACCGGCAGGTTCCAATACGAGGCGACCACACCTGAGACCCTTCGCGTGGCCGCCGAACTTCGAAGGCACCCGTTCGACCACGTCCGCCTGGCCCAGGCGCTGTTCGAGGAAGGATCCGTCGCATCGATCAAGCTCACCGCGGTGGCCCTCCAGCGGGTCGCCCTCGTTCCAGAGGCCAGCCTGGTGTGGACGTACCTCACGCAGATGGACCTGGCCCGGGCCGGCTCGTCGTTGGCCGAGCTCGACGATCTGATCGACGTGGTCCGAACCGCCCGTGAAGCCGACGTTGCGTGCGTGATCAAGCAGCAGGCCGACGGCCGGTTCCGGGTGAGCTTGCGATCCCGGGGGTCCACCGACGTGGGCAGCGTCGCCGCGGCATTCGGAGGCGGCGGCCATCGCCTGGCGGCGGGGTACACGTCCACCACCGGCCTCGAGGACACTGCGCTGCGGCTCACGGATGTGCTGCGGAGCGCGCGAGGTGCTGAGACGTCGCCCGGCCGCACGGATGCCTGACCAGCACCCCGGCGGCGTCCTCCTCATCGACAAGCCCGCAGGCATCACCTCTCACGACGCCGTGGCTCGCGTGCGACGGGTGCTGGGGATCCGCAAGGTCGGGCACGCCGGCACCCTCGATCCTATGGCCACCGGCCTGCTGGTGCTCGGTGTCGGGAGAGCGACCCGGTTGCTGCGGTTCCTCGGGGACCTCGCCAAGGGCTACCAGGGCACGGGTGTCCTCGGGGTCGAGACGACGACGCTGGACGCAGAGGGTGAGGTGGCCTCGGAGACCTCCCACGTGGACGTCCAGGAGGCAGCGCTCCGGGACGCCATGGCCCGGTTCGTGGGCCGGATCGAGCAGACCCCTCCGGCGTATTCGGCGGTCAAGGTGGGTGGAGAGCGCCTGTATCGGGCCGCCCGTCGCGGCGACGACGTTCACGCCCCCCCCCGCACGGTGGAGGTCTACGCGTTCGAGCTGGACGCGTTCGATTCGCCGCGGTTCGACTTCAGCGTTACGTGCTCCGGCGGGACCTACGTCCGCTCGCTCGTGGCCGACGTCGGGAAGGCTCTCGGGTGCGGGGCGCACCTGGCGGCCCTTCGGCGATCGTCCGTTGGACCCCTCAGGGTCCAGGACGCCCGTTCACCGGACGATCCGGGACCTCTGTTGCCGGCCGAACGGGCCGTCGATCACCTTCCCGAGTTCCGGCTGGATCCCGAAGAGGCCATCGCGGCATCGCATGGCCGCATCCTCGGCCCCGCGGGCATCGCCGGTCCGTATCGAGCGGTAGGGCCAGATGGAACGCTCATCGGCATCTACCGCGACGACGGGGCGAAGGCGGTCCCCGAGGTGATCCTCGCGGCTCGGTGATGCGGATCCTCCATCCGGGTCGACTTCGCGGGATTGGACCTACGGCGTGGACGAAGGCTAGGCTCGCCGCAAGGTACCAAGGAGGTGCGACGTGAAGTTCCTCTACATCGTGACCAGGGGTACCGGCGACGCCACCGCGGCATCCATCCCCTTGCACATGGCGGTCAACGGGTCGCTCGAAGTGGGCCACGACGTCACGGTGCTCTTCGCGGGTGACGGCGCCGAGGTCGTGATCGGAAACAATGCAGAGAACATCGAAGGGGTCGGCGTGCCCCCGATGCGCGAGTTGATCGCGAAGCTGAAGGACGGCGGAGCCACCGTCTTCGTTTGAAAGGGCTGTGGGGTCGCCCGTGGGGCGACCGAGGAGGACCTGGCCGCCGTCCATGGGCAGTGGACCACGCCCACGGAGGCCGCCAAGCTCGCCGAGGAGGTCGACAAACTCCTGGTGTTTTGAGCGGGTGCCAAACGCCTGACGCGCGGCTTGCTCACTCGACGATGTTGCTCGAGCGATAGCGGTGGACAAGGGCAAACGTATC
>JBIOYQ010000141.1:0-28931 GCA_044870295.1 Actinomycetota bacterium | reverse complement strand
TCCAGCACGCTCACGAAGGTGAACCCCTGCGCCTCGCATTGATCACACTGGTAGATGGTGTTGAAGGACTTGTTGTTGTGCAGGTCCGGCTTCATCAGTTTGAAGTTGATCGTGAAGAGTTGTGCGTCGTAAAAGGCCGGCATGTCCCCGCCCTTGCCGTTGGGGTTGCTGGCCTGCGCGGTCCCCGCCAGGGAAAGCAGCACCACCACCCCGGTCAACACGGCCAACCACCGCTTCATGCTCCTCCTTCTCCGGGGTCTGCCAGCACCGGGGACGGCACACCCCAATCGGCTGGGCGCCAAGGGGAGCTACGGGCCACGATCACACGGAGTTTGAGATGAGTCCGCCCAAGTGTCTGGGCGCGCACGCATTTCGCTGACCGTGCGTTACTGGGGTGTGTCCCATGTTCGGTCGGCCTGTCGACCCTCACCCGCCAACGCGAGGCGGGCCGGGGCGTCGCTCATTCAGACCACGTCGCCGTCAGCCTGGCAGTCTGCGCCTGCTTCCCCAGGTTGTTCACGGCGACCGCCCAGATCCCCAGCCGGACCGTCAGCGTGCCGCCGGCGGGTGGGGGTCCAGACGGAATCTGGGTCGACAGGTCGAGGAACTGGAGGTCGATCACGCCAACCGACGTCGATTGGCCTGGGCTCTTCGGCGGATTGGAATCCTCATGCCAAGGATTGCCGAGGCGCGCCGGCCCCGACATGGTGCAGACGCCGCTGGCGTCACACGTCGTTGTCGTCAACTCGACCCAGATCTGCACGGTGCTGATGCCGGACTCGGGATCCTTCGCGTTGGCCAAGAGGTTCAGGTTTCCCGTCTTGGCAATGAGTGTCATGCTCGCGTTGCTGCCGCCCGCCTGGACCCCGCCAGAGACACCAGGGCTCGGATTCTCCTGCGTCGCAGTGAGGGACAGCTCCGGAGCGGTCGAGTCGGACGACGGAACCGTGAGTCCGCTCGAGCCGTCGTTCTTGCACGAGACCGCGAACAGCACAGCCAAGACGACCGGCAGCACCGACGCTCGAGCACGGCTACAGGGCAGCAGACGCCTCACGTCGAACGAGACTTTCAGATCGCCTGCGTCGACGCAATCGCCGGCTCGACGTGGGCGTGCGTCGATGACTGTGAGCTAGCCGGCGGACCCGATCGCCCTACGGCGTGAACTGGTAGACGGTGCCGTCGTCGTCGTCGCCGCCGTGAACCGTGGCGCCCCAGAAGTGGTCAGCGCCGTCACCGACCATCCCGTTGTAGGAAAGCGATCCATCGGGCGGGCCGGTGAACGCGTAGGCCACGCTCTCGGTCCAACTACCCTGGCCGTCCGGTGCCAGCTTGAAGATGACGCCGACTCCGCGCGCTCCACCCTCGCTGGTGGTGCCGTACAGGTTGCCCTGCGAGTCCCATACCAGGCCGCTGATCGAGTTCGCGCCGTCGGTGCCGCCCTGGAAGCTGTACAGCACGCGCTCCTGCCACACCCCGTTGGAGCCCTTGTGCAGCTGGTACACCCCGCCGAGCTCATGCGCTCCGTCGTAGTACGTGGTGCCGTACAGATTGCCCCGCCGGTCGAAGATCAGCCCTCCATAGGGGAAGCCGACGTCGGGATCGCCCTTGAAGGAGTACAGCGGGGTCAGATCCCACTGCCCGCCGTTCAGCACGAGCTGGAAGACCACGCCGTTGCCGAACGCGCCGCCAACCGTTGAAGCGCCGTACAGGTTCCCCTGCCGGTCGACGATCATCCGGCCCGGTGACCCGCCGAGTCCGTCCACCCCGCCGGTGAACTGGTGAATGACGCGGAACAGGTAGCCTCCCTGCTGCTTCGGGTGGAGCTGGTAGATGGTCCCCACACCGAACGCCCCGCCGATCGGGGTCATGCCGTATACGTTCCCGCGCCGATCGACGGTGAGGGCGGAGCCCGGTCCCGAACCGTCCGTCCCCCCCGTGAAGGTGTGCAGGACGGTTTGCGTCCACGTGCCGCCGTTGTTGGTCAGCTTGTAGGTGACGCCGCAACCGCCCTCGCACGAGCCGCCGCCGCCTGCCACGGTCGTTCCGTAGAGGTTGCCCTCCGCGTCCAGAGCGACGCCTTTGTAAGGCTCCGCGCCATCCGCGCCGCTGGTGAAGCTGTACAGGAGACTGTGCGTGCCATCGGGTGCCACCTGGAAGACGGTTCCGCTGCCGAAGTCCCCGCCCAGCACCGTGGTCCCATAGAGGTTGCCGGCGCTGTCGCGGACCAACTCGCTGTCGGGGTACGCCCCCTCGGCCTCGTCAAAGCTATGGATGACCGTAACCGTGCTGCCACCCCACGCGGCGTTCCCCACCATGGTCAGGACGGCCGCGAGCGCCACGCCACGGATGGCCAACCGAATCGCACCACTGCCTTTCATCTGGACCTCCTCGAAGAGACGCCAGTGCATCGCGGGCCGCAGGGGCGCGGCGGCATCGCACCTTAGCATTGAGGTCCGGGAATGGCTACGCGACCCTCGCGTCACCCCAGGGGCAGGCTGGCGTCGGCGCCGACGTCCAACCCGGTTCGGTCCCCGGAGCGGAGACGGTGGTACCCGGCGGTGGCGATCATGGCGGCGTTGTCGGTGCACAGCTCCGGCGGTGGGATCAGCAGCTCCAGGCTCTCCTGCTCCGCCCGTTCGGCCATCAATTCACGCAGACGCGTGTTGGCGACCACCCCGCCACCCAGCACCACGCTCTTCACGCCTGTGTCCTTCGCGGCGGCGATGGTCTTGGCCACCTGCACCTCGACGGTGGCCTCCTGGAAGGATGCCGCCACGTCCTCGAGGGCGGGGTCACGGCCGGCGGCGCGTTCGGCCTTGACGTACCGGACCACGGCGGTCTTCAGGCCCGAGAGGGAGAAGTCGTAGCCGCGCTCGGTGGCGGCCCGGGGGAACCGGATGGCGTCACGATCGCCCTTCGAGGCCAGGCGGTCCAGGGCGGGGCCTCCGGGGAACCCCAGCCCGATGAACCGGGCGACCTTGTCGAAGGCCTCGCCGGCCGCGTCGTCGAGGGTCTGGCCGAGCAGCTCGTACCGGAACGGCTCGGGGACGTGGACCAGCATGGTGTGGCCGCCGGACACGATGAACGCCACGTAGGGGTCCTCTGGAGGGTCGCGCTCGATGAAGTTCGCGTAGACGTGGCCCTCCAGGTGGTTCACCCCGATGAAGGGCAGGTCGTACGCCAGCGCGACGGCCTTCGCCGCGGCGATCCCGACCAGGAGTGCGCCGACCAGCCCGGGCCCGACCGTGACGGCGACCGCGTCCACGTTCAGGAACCCCAGCCCGGCCTCACCGAGGGCCAGCTCGAGCATCGGGTTGATGGCCTCGAGGTGGGCCCGGGCGGCCTCCTCGGGAACCACGCCGCCGAAGCGTTCGTGGAGATGGGCCTGGCTGGACAGGAGGTTCGAGAGGACCGTGTGACCATCCTCGACGACGGCCACCGCGGTCTCGTCGCACGAGGTCTCGATACCGAGGACGCGCATGTCGACTGTGACGGGCCGGCCGGCTACTCCGGCCGGATGCCGTCGGGGATCTGGCTCACGATCTGTTCGAGCTGCTCGTGGTACTCGCGTGCGCGGACGTTGTCGACCCACATCACCAGGGCGTCCTCGCCGGTCTCCTGGTAGTAGTTCTTGCGGATGCCGACCGGCCGGAATCCGAACGAGCTGTACAGCCGCTGGGCGCCCCAGTTCGACACCCGGACCTCCAGCGACACGGCCCGGGCCCCCATCTGGATCGACTCCTGGACCAGCTCGTAGAGCACGCGGGTCCCGATCTTCCGCCGGTGGTGGGCGGGGTCGACCGCGATCGTGGTCACGTGGGCCTCCTCGCCGTAGCACATCACCCCGCCGTACCCCACGACGTCCCTGCCGATCCGCGCGACCAGATAGGCGCGGTTGCGCGGCTCGCTCATCTCGGAGAGGAACAGGTTGGGACTCCACGGGCGCGGATAGACCTGGCGCTCGATGGCCATGACGCCCTTCAGGTGGCGCCGGCGCATCCGGGTGATCTCCAGCTCAACCGGTTCGTCGACGGTGATCCCAGGCGATCTGCGCATCCGATTTCCTCACGTAGTACGGCTTCAGCTCGTGCACGCGGTCGAAATCCTCCCGCGACAGCCGGGCGATGGCCAACTCGACCATCTCGGTCGCCGCGGGGAACGCGTACGCCGCCGGGGCGAACTCGACGTGAGCCCCGGCCGGCTCCAGGACCCGCCGATAGGCCAGCGCCCCGTTCCCGACCATGAGGATATCCTCCCTGCGCGCCTCCAGCTCCGCCGCCAGGCGCTCGGGTGGACCCACTTCGAAATCGGACTCACGGGTCACGCCGCCGGGCACCGGCCGGTAGAACGCGTAGAACAGCTCACCTCGCCGGGCGTCGACCGCCGCCGCGATCGGCCTCCGGGTGTGGGCGACGGAGAAGGCGAGCACGTCGAGCGACGCCAGCCCCACGATGGGGATGTGCAGCGACTGGGCCAAGGTCTTGCCGGTGGCGATGCCCACCCGCATGCCGGTGAACAGCCCCGGCCCGAGGCCCACCGCCACCCCGGAAAGCGAGGCCGGTGACGACCCCGTCCATTTCAGGAGGTGCTCGACCGACGGGACCACGGCCTCGTCTCCCGGCCTGCCCATCGCGAGCGTGATCCCGCCCACGATCCCCTGCTCGGTGCCGAGGGCCACCGCGGTCTGTTGCGTGGACGTCTCGATGGCCAGGACCAGCACGGGTCACACCTTCCAGCGATCCACCGCCGCCGCCAGGTGCTCGAGGCGCGCGGCCCAGGATCGACCGTACCAGGTGAGCTCCATGCTGCGCCCTTCGCCATCCTCGGGGATGGTGATCTCGATCTGGATGTGGTCGGGAGGCAGCAGGGCCTCGATGGCGTCGCCCCACTCCACGAACACCACTCCCTGACGGTCGGTCATCTCCTCGAACCCGAGGTCCATGACCTCCTGGATGCGCTCCAGCCGGTACACGTCCAGGTGGTAGATGGGGATCGATCCACGGTACTCACGCACCAGCATGAACGTGGGCGACAGGATCGGGCCGGTGGCGCCAAGGCTCGCCGCCGCCCCTTGAACGAAGGTCGTCTTGCCCGCGCCGAGGTCGCCCGTGAGGGACACCAGGTCACCGGGTCGCAGCACGCGGGCCACCGACGCTCCCAGCTCCCGGGTTTCCTCGGGCGACGCCGTGGTGAGGTGGAGGCCGGGGTCGAGTGGCATGCGCCGGGCGCTCAGAACAGCCCGAGCTGCTCCTGGGGGACGGCGGCCACCGGGACCGGTTCGTCGATGATCGCCCGGATGGTCCGGAAGTCCGTCCGGAGGGCGGCCATCTGCGAACCGGACTCGCCGCCGCCGTGCAGCACCGCGGCCGGGTGGAAGGTGGGGAGAACCGTTCGACCGTCCACGGTGACGCGCTGGCCTCGGACCCGGCTGATGGACACCGGCCTCGCCAGGATGACTCGCGTCGCGAAGTTGCCCAGCGTCACGATCACACGGGGTTGGATCGACTCGATCTGTCCCTCCAAGAACGGCCGGCACGACTCCAGCTCGTCGGGCAGCGGGTCTCGGTTGCCCGGTGGACGGCACTTCACCGTGTTGGCGATGTAGACGTCCTCGCGCCGAAGTCCGATCTCGCCGAGCAGCCGAGTCAGGAGCTGGCCGGCCGCGCCCACGAACGGCTCGCCCTGCTTGTCCTCGTGATACCCGGGGCCTTCCCCGATGAACATGACGTCCGCGCGAGCGTTCCCCACGCCGAACACCACCTGCGTTCGGCCGCCCGCCAGCCGGCACCGTGTGCACGTGGATGCTTCCCTGCTCAGCTCGTCGAGGGTGCTCATCATGCGAGCCTTCCTTCCTTCGCCGAGGGGAAGCCCGGAACACCTTGCGCGAGGAGCACCGCCCTCCGGATGGCCTCCGCGACGGTCTCCTCGGCCATGGACTCGAGCCGGCGCTGATCCGCGTCGACCGCACCGGTGGCGAGGGCGAAGGCGGTGTCCCCGTCCCACATTGTATGCGCCGGGCGAATGGCCCTCGCCATCCCGTCATGCGCCGCCAGAGCAAGCAGATGAGCGCGCTCCTTCGACAGCCGCGCGTTGGTCGCCACCACCACGAGCGTCGTGTTCTTGCCGGGAAGAGGTTCCGTGTCAGAGTCCGGGGGAGGCGGCTCCGCAGGCCAGCCCCCACCCAACCCCCGCTCCGCCTGCTCCCCCGTCCCTTCCACATCCAGCTCCGTCGCCTCCCCCGGTCGTGCTCCAGCCAGGACCGAGCCGTCATCGTTCACGATCTCGCCGACGGCGTTCACCGCCGCCAGGGCGCCGAGGATGACCTCACCGTCCACCGCCGACGCGGTGCCGAGGCCGCCCTTGACCGCGCGCTCGATCCCGTGGAGCTTCGCCACCGTGGCGCCGGTGCCGGCGCCCACGTTCCCTTCCCCGACCTCGTCCGACGCCGACTGGCACGCCTCGTACCCCTGGTCGGGGCCGGGCCTGGCCGCGACGTTCCCCACTCCCAGGTCGAAGAGGACCGCCGCGGGGACGATCGGCACCGTGGCCACGACGGCGTCGAACCCGATACCGCGCTCCTCGAGGTAGCGGACCACCCCGTCGGCGGCGGCCAGACCGAAGGCGCTGCCTCCCGTGAGCAGGATCGCGTTCACGTGCTGCACCATCGTTCCCGGACGCAGCAGGTCCGTCTCCCTGGTGCCCGGGGCGCCGCCCCGAACCTCGCCAGAACCGACGGTCTCGGGTGGGCATAGCACCACGGTGCATCCGGTGAGGCCGACCGGATCGGTCCAGTGGCCAACGCGGATGCCGGGGACGCGGGTGATGCTCAGGCGGTCGTTCCCTGTGGGAGTGGGGCTTCGTCACGATGGAGGTGCTCGGCCAGGAAGTCCCCGACCAGGCGGTTGAACTCGTCGTGGCGCTCCAGCATGGTCTGGTGTCCGGTTCCCTTGAACACCACCACGCGCGCGTCCGGCAGAGCCCGCTGCATGACCAGAGCCGAGGCCGGAGGTGTCAGACGGTCGAGGTCCCCCACGACGATCAGCGTGGGCACCCGCACGTGCTCCAGCGCATGGCGGAGGTCCATCTCGATCAAGCTCACCAGGAGATCCGACCACACGTCCACCGGCGCCCGGGCTCCCACCGCAGCGACGTGGTCGACCACCGAGGGCGGGGCCTTCGGTCCGAAGTTCGTGAGCCGCGCAGCGGCGAAGGCCAGGTCTCCCCGGCCGCCCAGCGCCCGGGCCCGCAGGCGGTAGACCCGCTCCCGGTTGGAGACGAGCTTCAGGCTGGAGGACGCCAGGGCCTGGGCAGCTCGGATCCCCAGACCGCCAACCACGCCCTTCACCACGTCGGAGGCAGCGGTGTTCGCCAGCACCACCGCGCGGACCCGTCCCCCGAACGCTTCGGGGAAGATCTCGGCGAACGACAGGATCGTCATGCCGCCCAGACTGTGGCCGATCAGCGCCACCGGACCCGTGGGCGCCTCCGAATCCAGCACGGCCATCACGTCGCGCCCCAGGGCCTCCAACGAGTAGTCGCCGCCCGCCGCCGGCCCGCTTCGGCCATGGCCGCGCTGGTCGTACAGGACCACCCGACAGCTCCTCGCCAGCGCCTTCCACTGGTAATGCCACAGGGTGAGGTCGCCGCTGAACCCGTGGAGCAGGACGACGGTGGGGCCATGCTCCGGACCCACGACGTTCACGGCCAGCTCGGTCCCGTCGAACGACCGGATCCTGCGCTCGACCCCGGGTCGCTCGTCCAGGTCCTGGCCCCGCTCGGGGTCGGGAGCGGTCCTGGCCTTGCGAACGGCGTGGCGGGCGCCGGCGAACCCCAGGACGGCCGCGGCGGCCGAGGCTCCCGCCGCCACCACGAGCCTCCGGGCCGTTCGTCCCCGCCGGGCGCCGGCGCTCACCCTTCCTCCGTGCCCGGCACGTACTCCCGCGGGACCCGCTCGCTCACCATGCACACGACCTCGTAGTTGACGGTCCCCATCCACTCGCCCAGCTCTTCGGCGGTGATCTCCTCGGCGCCCTGCCGCCCGAGCAGGACCACATCGTCGCCGGCCGACATGAGATCGTCCCCGCAGTCGACCAGCAGCTGATCCATGGTGATGGTGCCCACCACCGGGTACCGCCGGCCATGGATCAGGACCTGGGCGCGACCTCCCAGGAGCCGGCTGTACCCGTCCGCGTACCCCACGGGGACGGTGGCGATGGTGGACGCTCGATCCAGCCGGTAGCGCAGCCCGTAGGAGACGGATTCGCCCGCGCCGACCCGCTTCACCAGCGACACCGCGGTCCGCCACGACAGCGCCGGATGAAGGTCCGCCGTCCCCGCCAGCTGGGGGCCGGGGAGGAGTCCGTACATCGCCAGGCCCACCCGGACCAGGTCGAGGTGCGAGGCCGGCCTGCCCAACACGGCGCCGCTGTTGGCCGCATGGAGGAAGCGCGGCCGGATGCCGGCAGCCTTGAGCTGATCGACGGTGTCGAGGAACCGGGTGAGCTGGAGGTCCGCGGCAGGGTCTTCGAGATCCTCGGAGGTGGCGAAGTGCGTCCAGTACCCCTCCAGCTCGAACCCGGCGTCGAGGACCGCTTGCACCAAGCCGACCGCATCCTGATGGGCCACGCCCACACGATGCATCCCCGTGTCCACCTTCACGTGCACGCCGACGGGGGCACCCACGGCCGACGCCGCCTCGGCGAGCCGGGCCACCCCTCCGTCGGTATAGAGCGTCGGCGTGAGTCCGGCAGCCAGCGCCTCCTTCTCCGAGCCCGGCGGGAACTCCGTGAGGACCAGGATGGGAGCGTGCAACCCCGCGTCGCGGAGCCGCACGCCCTCCTCGACCAGGGCGACGCCGAGCCAGGTGGCTCCGGCCTCGACCGCGGCCCTGGCGACCGGCTCCGCTCCGTGCCCGTAGCCGTTGGCCTTGACCACGGCCATGAGCTCGGCGCGCGAAGGGCGAACCGCCCGGACGTTGTGCCGGATGGCGTCCAGATCGACCACAGCGACGGTGGGCCGGTGGCGGATCAGGCGCCCTGCCTTTCGAGCGTGGCGATGGCTCGCGGCAGTTTCGCCAGGACGTCCGAAGCCACCGTCCCTTCCCCCAGCTCAGCCCCACACAGCACACCCGCCAAGCCATGGATGTACGCCCCGACCACCCCGGCGTCCGCCGCCCCGACGCCACGGGCGATCAGCCCCGCGATCGCCCCGGTCAGGACGTCGCCGGTGCCGGCCGTGGCGAGCACGGCGCTTCCGGTCGGGTTCACCCGGACCCGGCCGCCCGGCTCGGCGACCGCGGTGCGCGATCCCTTCAACAGCACGGTGCACCGGAATTCCGCGGCGGCCTTCCGCGCGTGACCCACTCGATCTTCCGCGACCTCCGGCGGTGACAGCCCGACCAGCCTGCCGAACTCGCCGGCGTGCGGCGTGAGGATCGCTTCAGACCGCCGGTCGGCGAGATGTGCGCCGCGAGGGAACGCGTTGAGCCCGTCGGCGTCCAGGACGATGGGAACGGGGCTCTCGGCCACCACACGACGAACCAGGTCGACGGTGGCGGGCTGGGTGGTCAAGCCCGGGCCGATGGCGACCGCGTCGGCGTGATCCAGCCGCTCCTGCAGGAGTGGCCACGCCCCCGGGGCCACGGTCCCGTCGGACGTCTCCGGCAGCGGGAGGAACGTAGCTTCGGTGATGCCTTCCTCCACGACCGGCAGGATGCCTTCGGGCACAGCCATGGTGACCAGTCCCGCGCCGGCACGGTAGGCGGCGCCGGCGGCCAGCACGGGCGCGCCCGTCATCGCTCGCGATCCCGCCAGGACCAGGACCACGGCGTCGCGCTTGTGACCGTCCGGGGGCCGGCGCGGCAGCAACGCGGCCACGTCGTCCGGGTCCATCAACCACAGGTCGCTCGTCAAGAGGTCTGCAGGGAACCCGATGTCGGCCACCTCGACCAGGCCGGCATGCTCGGCGCCGGGGTGGAACACCAGCCCCGGCTTCAACGCGCCCAAGGCCACGGTGAGGTCGGCGATCACGGCCTCGCCCCGGACGACGCCGGTCTCGCCCTCCACGCCGGACGGGATGTCCACCGACACGACGACAGGGGTGGCGCCGTTCACCTGCGCGATGGCGCGTGCCACGTCTCCCTCGGCCGAGCCGCGGAACCCCGTGCCGAAGATGGCGTCGACCACGACGTCGCACCGCCGGAGCTCTCTGGCCAGATCGGCCTCCGTAAACCGACGCCACCGACCCCCGTCACCGGCGAATCGTTCGAAGTTGGTCCGCGCGAGCCCCCGGAACGCCGTCGGCGCCTCCATCAGGGCCACGGAGACGCCCATCCCTCGGCGCGACAGCTCCCGGGCCGCCACCAGCCCGTCGCCGCCGTTGTTCCCCTTCCCGCACACGACGACGCACCGACGTCCGTACGCACCGCTGGTGAGGTCCAGGACGCATCGCGCCACGGCCCGCCCCGCGTTCTCCATCAGGCGTTCGACGGTGATGCCGCGCTCCGCGCTGACGGCGTCCAGGTGCGCGCTCTCGGCGGGGGTCAGGATGGGCCGCATCGCCGGTCCCTACCCTCGGACCGCCACGCAGAAGGCCGCAGCCATCTGCCGCTCGTGCGTCAGCGCCACCAGGACCTGGGAGACCCCAAGCGAGTCCATGCGCGCCTTCGACGTGCCGTCCAGCGCCAGCCGGGGGGCTCCGGTGGGAGCCCGCTCCACCCTCACGTCGTGCCACCGCATGTCGCGGATGCCGCCCAGCGCCTTCCGGCACGCCTCCCGCGCCGCCCACCTCGCCGCGTAACACTCCGCCGGCGACGCCTGGCGCTCGCAATACGCGATCTCCTCCGGCGTGAACACCCTCGGGACGAAGGTCTTCCTCCGCGACAGCAGTCGTTTGACCCGGTCCACGTCGACGAGGTCGACGCCGATGCCGACGATCTCCATGTCAGAACGCCGTCACTCGACCGTGACGCTCTTGGCCAGGTTGCGCGGCTGATCCACGTCGCACCCTCGGGCCTTGGCGATGTGGTAGGCGAGCAGCTGCAGCGGGATCGTGACGACCACCGGCGACAGCAGCTCGTGCGTGCGTGGAACGAACAGGACGTGGTCGGCCAGCGCACCGATATCCTCGTCGCCCTCCGTGGCGACGGCGATCACGCGCGCGCCCCTGGCCTTGACCTCCTGGATGTTCGACAGGACCTTCGCGTACACGTGACAGTCGGTGGCCACGGCGACCACGGGCACACCGTCCTCGACCAACGCGATGGGGCCGTGCTTCAGCTCCCCTGCCGGGTAGCCCTCGGCGTGGATGTAGGAGATCTCCTTCAGCTTGAGCGCGCCCTCGAGCGCGGCCGGATATCCGGTGTGCCGCCCGAAGAACAGGAAGTCCCGGGCCTGGTGGTAACGATCCGCGATCGCTCGCACCTCCTCGTCCAGTGCGAGCGCCCGGTCCACCTGGTCGGGCAGGGCCGACATGAGGTCGACGAACCCGGCGATCTCCGCCGGATACATCGTGCCGCGCACCTGCGCCAGGTACAGCGCCAGCAGCTGCAGCGTCACCATCTGGGTGGCGAACGTCTTGGTGGCCGCCACCCCTCGCTCGGGGCCGGCATGCTGGTAGATCACGCCGTCGGCTTCGCGGGCGATCGAGGAGCCGACCGTGTTCGTGATGGCGATGACGTGGGAGTGCTGGTGGCGGGCGTGCCGAACGGCCTCCAGCGTGTCGATGGTCTCCCCCGACTGCGAGACCCCCAGGGTCAGGGTGCCGGCGTCCAGCACCGGGTCGCGATACCGGAACTCGCTGGCGATGTCGATCTCGACCGGCAGCCGTGTCATGTGCTCGATGGCGTACTTCGCCACCAGGCCGGCATGGTACGCGGTCCCGCACGCCACCACGAAGACCTTGTCGACGTCCTCGATGCGATCCTCCGGGATGCGGATCTCGTCGAGGTTCAGCCGCCCCATCTCGTCGAACCGACCCCGCAGCGTGTCCCGGATGGCGTTCGGCTGCTCGTGGATCTCCTTCAGCATGAAGTCCTGGTAGCCGGCCTTCTCCGCCGACGAGAGGTCCCACTCGACCTCGATCGGTTCCACGGAGACCTCGGCGCCGTCCAGATCGGTCACCCGCACGCCGTCCGAGCGCACCTCGGCGACCTGGTTCTCGGCGAGCGGGACGAACCGGCGGGTTCGCTGCATGACCGCGGGGATGTCCGAGGCCAGGAGGTTCTCGCCCTCGCCCAGGCCCACGATGAGGGGTGAGGAGACCTTGACCCCGACCATCAGCTCCGGCTGGTCCGAGGACAGCACGACCAGCGCGTAGGCGCCCACGAGCTGCCCGACGGTGGCGCGAACGGCCTCGGCCAGGTCGTCCGTGAACGCCTCTTCGATCAGGTGGGCCACCACCTCCGTGTCCGTCTCGGAGGTGAAGGTGTGGCCGCCCTTGATCAACCGGTCCTTCAGCGTCTGGAAGTTCTCGATGATCCCGTTGTGGATGACGGCGACCCGTCCCGAGCAGTCCAGGTGAGGGTGGGCGTTGACGTCGGTTGGCGCTCCGTGCGTGGCCCAGCGAGTGTGACCCATGCCCGTCCGCCCCGCCGGTGGCGTCTGCTCCCGGAGTGCCGCCTCCAGCTCCGACAACTTGCCGGCCCGCTTGAGGACGTTCACCGCCCCGTCGAGCACGGCCACGCCAGCAGAGTCATAACCCCGATATTCGAGGCGGCGCAGTCCCTCCAGCAGGATGGGAAGTGCCTGGTCAGGGCCTACGTAGCCCACGATGCCGCACATGAGGCATCAATGGTACCCCCGAGGTTCGGACCCACTCCGGAAGCCGGCAGAGGCCTCGGGGTCAGTCCAACGACGAACGGACCGCCACAGCGATGGCCTCGGCGTGCTTGAGCGCTTCGTCCTCGGTTGCCGCTTCCACCATCACCCTCACCAGGGGCTCGGTGCCAGAGGCACGGACCAAGACCCGGCCATGGTCGGCCAGGACCTCCTCGGTCTGGCGCACGGCTTCCCAGACGGGCGCGGCCTCCTCGAGGGGCGTCGGGTCGGCCACCTCGACGTTGATCAGCACCTGGGGGAACTTCTGCATGCTCGCGGCAAGCTCCTCCACCGTCGCTCCCGACCGCCGGGCCAGCGTGAGGAACTGGATGGCGGTCAGCAGGCCGTCCCCGGTGGTGGCGTACCGCAGGAAGATGACGTGTCCCGACTGCTCGCCGCCCAGCACGGCGCCGCTGTGCAGCATGCCCTCCAGGACGTACCGGTCCCCCACCTTCGTCTCGATGACGTGGATACCGGCCTGGTCCATGGCCTGGTGAAAGCCGAGGTTCGCCATCCCGGTGGTCACGACGGCGTCGTGGACCAGGTGGCCCGATTGCTTCATGGCCAGCGCGCACGCGGCCAGGACCTGGTCGCCGTCCACCACGGATCCCCGATGGTCGGCGAACATCGCGCGGTCGGCGTCCCCGTCGTGCGCCACGCCCGCTTCGGCGTCGGTGTCCGCCACAGCCAGGGCCAGGACCTCCGGGACGGTGGCTCCACAGCCGTCGTTGATGTTCCAGCCGTCGGGTTCGTCGTTGATCGCGATTACGGACGCGCCCAACCTTCGAAGCGCCTCCGGCGCGGCCCACCAGGCAGCGCCGTTGGCGCAGTCGACCACCACCCGCATCCCGTCCAACGAACCGTCCGCCAGGGAGATCAGATGCCGAACGTACCGGTCACCGGCGTCGCCGACTCGCACGACCCGACCCAACCCGCGTCTGGTCGGCCGAGGTCCGGGGTCCTGCTCCACGATCTCCTCGATCTCGGCTTCGACATCGTCGGGCAGCTTGTAGCCGGTGGCGCCGAAGAACTTGATCCCGTTGTACTGGGCAGGATTGTGCGACGCCGAGATCACCGCGCCGGCCTGGGCCCCCAGGTCCGGCGCCAGGAACGCCACGGCCGGGGTCGTGCACACGCCGAGCAGGACCGCGTCGCCTCCGGCGGAGCAGATCCCCGCCGTCAGGGCCGCTTCGAGGAACTCGCCCGAAGCCCGCGTGTCGCGCCCGACCGCGATGTGGGGGCGACTCTCGCCCTGCTCGGTCAGCACGATGACCGCGGCCCGGCCGAGGCGGAACGCCAACTCTCCGGTCAGCTCCTGGTTGGCGATGCCGCGGACGCCGTCAGTCCCGAACAGCTTCCCCATCGTTCGGCTATCTTACGGGGAGGTGCGATGACACCCACCGACTCCACTTCCCCGTCCGCCCGCATGGTCATGGTGTTCGGCACGGGCAGCATCCCCGAAGGATTGCTGGTGAAAGGCTTGCTGGAATCCGAGGGCATCCCCGTGCAGATGAAGGGCGAGGCCGAGGGTCCCTACCGCATGGGACCCGTGTCGATCTGGGTTCCCGAGGCGTTCGAGGTCCAGGCGCGCCTGATCCTGGAGGAGGTGAGGTCCTCGTCCCGCGACGGGGAGTCGGCTAGCGCTTCGAGTACTGAGGAGCCTTCCGGGCCTTCTTCAGGCCGTACTTCCGACGCTCCTTCTCCCGAGGATCGCGGGTAAGCAGGCCCTCCTTCTTCAGCGTCCCACGCAGACTGGGGTCGAACTCGACCAGCGCCCGGGCGATGCCGTGACGGAGCGCTCCGGCCTGTCCGGACACGCCGCCGCCATCGAGTCGCGCGATGACGTCGAACTCCTTCTCGCGGCCGATCACGCGGAAGGGGCTGGTGACCATGATCCGGTGCGAGCGCGCGGGGAAGTACTCCTCGAGGGTCCGGCCGTTCAGGACGACCTGGCCCGTGCCGGGCGTCAGGCGGACCCGGACCACGGCCTCCTTGCGCCGGCCCGTGCCCCTGGTGCGAACCTGCTCCTGCGTATCTGCCACCTCAGGACTCCTCCGTCTTCTTGGTCCGGCGCGACCGCCTGGTGGTCGGCTTGGCTCCCGATTCCTTCTCGGCCGGGGCCCGAGGCGTCTTCGCGGTGGCGCGCTTCGCCGTGGACTTCGCGGTCGATTTCGCGGTGGACTTGGCCGTCGACTTGGCGGTGCTTCGGGCCGTGGACTTCGCCGCCGACTTCGCCGGGCCCCTGGCGGTGGACTTCGCGGATCGTGCCGGGCCCGTTGCCGTGGCAGCGCGACGCGACGTTCGCCGGGGCTTCGCCTCCGGCTTGGCCACGGGGCGAACCGGTGCGGGCTTCGGCTGGGGAAGCCCCTGCCACTTCGGGATCTGTCCCAGCTGCAGCGGCTCGGGCTTCTGGGCTCGATGCGCGTGGTCCGGACCGTCGTACACGGACAGCTTCTTCGCCATCTGCCGCCCCAGCCTGTTGCTGGGCAGCATGCCTTTGACGGCCCGCTCCACCGCGAACTTGGGACGCTCCGCCATCAGCTGGCGGTACGGCACGCCCTTGATGCCGCCCGGGTACCCGGAGTGGTGGTACGCGATCTTCTTGTCCTCCTTGCCCCCGGTCAGGCGAACGCCCTTGGCGTTGACCACGATGACGTGGTCGCCGGTGTCCGCGTGCGGGGCGAAGATGGGCTTGTGCTTGCCGCGCAGGATCTTGGCCACTTCCGAGGCCAGCCTGCCCAGCACGGCGCCTTCGGCGTCGATGACGTACCACCGACGCTCGATGTCACGCGGCTTGGGCGAGAAGGTCTTCAATGGGTCTCCAGCAGTCACGAAAATGCCGGCCGCAACCGGCCGACAAGGCAGTCTACCTGGGCATTCGGGCCGGCGTCAAAGATCGGCTAACCCGACACGAGGGCCAGGCTGAAGTTGTCGGATGGCTCGGGCGTTCCCTTCACTCCCTGACTGGCCTGGCTCCACAGCTGATCGTCTGGAGCGTCGGCCTGGATCCCCTGCGCCGAGCCATACAGGACGCTCACCGCGCCCTGGACCGCGGTGCCCTCGAACGGAACACCGACTGCCAGGTCGTTGACCCCATCCCCGTTGAAGTCGCCGGCCGAGAGGGAACGGCCGAACCCATGGTCTCCAGTCTCCCCCTTGACCCCAGGGCTGGCCTGGCTCCACAGCTGATCGTCGGGCGAGGCCGTCTGGAGGCCGTCGGGGGATCCATAGAAGACCACGGCGGCGCCGGCAGCGTTCTCGTTGACGCCCACCACCAGGTCGTCAAACCCGTCGACGTTGAAGTCCTCCGCGGCCAGGGCCCGACCGAACAGGTCACCGCCTTCGAACTTGTCCTTCACCCCAGCGCTGGCCTGGCTCCACAACTGGTCGTCGGGGGAGGAGGCCTGGAGGCCCCGAGCGGCGCCGTAGAGGACTTCTACGATCCCGCCCTCGGTCTTGCCTTTCGCTCCCTCGTTCTGGGCTCCAACCGCCAGGTCCGCAAACCCATCGCTATTGAAGTCTCCTGCGGCGAGGGTGACCCCGAAGATGTCCCCTTCGTCGGCGTGATCGCGGACGCCGGGGCTGTCCTGGCTCCACAGCTGATCGTCGGGCGCGCCGGCCTGGAGCCCGTCGTCCGAACCGTAGAGGACCTCCACCGCTCCGGCGCTGCCGCGTTCGTCGTCACCCTCTCCAAAGATCCCGATCACGAGGTCGTCGAATCCGTCGCCGTTGAAGTCGGCGTTCGTCAGCGCCGCTCCGAAACACTCGCAGGCGTTCGAGGTACCCTCTGACCTTCCTTTGACTCCGGGGGTGGACTGGCTCCAGATCTGATCCAGCGGTGATTCGACCTGCAAGCCGTCCAGCGAGCCATAGAGAACGTTCACGGCCCCGGCGTGGAAGTCGCTCTCCGACCTTCCGTCCTCATCGATGACGCCGACCGCAAGATCGGCGAATCCATCCGCGTCAAAGTCCCCGCTCGACAGGGCGGATCCGAAGTACTCCTTCGATTCACCCCGGTCTTCGACGCCCGGAGAGTCCTGTGACCACCATTGGTCATCCGGACCATCGGCTTGCAACCCTGCCGCCGAGCCGTACAGGACTTCGGCCACCCCGGCGCCATAGTCGACACCGCCGTAGCCTTCGCTCGGCACACCGACGGCCAGATCAGCGTATCCATCCGCGTTGAAGTCCCCGGCGGCAAGCGCGCTTCCGAACCGGTCGAGCGGCTCGGCCTCATCCTTCACGCCCGGGCTGTCCTGGGTCCAGAGCTGATCGTCCGGTTGGTCGGCCTGGATCCCGTCGTCGGAGCCGTACAGGATCTGCACGGCACCGGCCTCGTCCTGGCCCTTGACGGTCTTCCGCTGGATCCCGACGGCAAGATCGGAGAACCCGTCTCCGTTGAAGTCGGATCGGATCGAAGTCTCGCCACGCGCCGACGCCGCGGTGGCCCCTTCGCTCGCGACGACGCCCGGGAGCGTTCCCGCCAGCAGCAGGATGAACATCAGCTTCATGGCACCGACCCAATCTAGGCTCGCCACGTCGCCCAGATCAAGAGGTCATCGGGTTGCGGCACGAGGCCCGAATAGCACCCGCACCAGGGAGAGGCCGTGCGGAGGGGCGATCGGCCCGGCCGCCGAGCGGTTACGCGCTCCGAGGATCTCCGGTATCGCGTCGGGATCGATGCGACCGTCTCCCACTGCCACGAGGGTCCCGACCAGACTTCGCACCATCTGGTGGAGGAACCCGCCCGCCAGCGCCCGGATCTCCACCTGGTCGCCCGAGGCGCTGATCGCCAGGCGACGGAGGTCCCTCACCGTGCTGGCCGGAAGCTGGGGCGCCCGGCAGAACGAGGCGAAGTCGTGCTCGCCTTCCAGCCGTCGGGCGGCTGCGCGCATCCGCGAGATGGAGAGCCGTCCGGGTCGATGCCACACGAACCTGGCGGTGAACGGATCGGGGGTCGGTGCGGTGTTCAGGCGGTAGCGGTACTCGCGGCCGGTGGCGCTGCGCCGAGCGTCGAAGCCGTCACCGACGCGCTTCGCCTCTCGCACCACCACCTCCGGTGCGAGCCTTCCGTTGAGCGCTCGCTGCACCCGTTCCGGATCGACGTCATCGCCGGCAGGAAACGAGGCGACTTGCCCCTCCGCATGAACGCCGGCATCCGTGCGGCCCGCCACCGACAGGCGCGGCGGCTCGGTGAGCATCAGTGCCAGGACCTCTTCGATCGCGCCCTGGACCGTGCGAACCCGGGGCTGGCGGGCCCAGCCCCGGAAGTCCGTCCCGTCGTACGCGATGAGGAGCCTGATGACGGCCATATGGGAAGACCTGGGCCGCCGCTTACTCCTCGTCCTGGCCCGGCAGCAGCTCGATGATGGCCATGGGTGCGGCGTCGCCC
This sequence comes from Actinomycetota bacterium, assembly GCA_044870295.1. Taxonomy (GTDB): domain Bacteria; phylum Actinomycetota; class UBA4738; order UBA4738; family UBA4738; genus AC-52. The sequence goes on along the minus strand of JBIOYQ010000141.1, from coordinate 10,724 downwards.
GCCCGCGGTCCCAGCTTCAGGATCCGGGTGTAGCCACCGTTGCGCTCGGCGTACCGCGGCGCGATGTCGGCGAACAGCTTGTGGACCACGTCCCGGTCGGGCACCGTCTTCAGCACCTGGCGCCGGGCGTGCACGTCCCCGCGCTTGGCGAAGGTGATGAGGTGCTCGGCGAGCGGCCGCAAGGCCTTCGCCTTGGCCTCGGTGGTCCGGATCCTGCCGTGCTGGAACAGTTGCCCGGCCAGGCCGCCCAGCAGCTGCTCCTGGTGGTCCGGGCCCGAGCCCAGACGCGGTCCCTTCTTCGGCCTCGGCATCGGGCTTCCCTACTCGGGCTTGAGCTCGAGGCCTAGCTCTTCGAGCTTGGCCTTGACCTCGTCGATGGACTTCTGCCCGAAGTTGCGGATGTCGAGCAGCTCGGCTTCGGTCTTCTGCACCAGGTCCCCGACGGTGTTGATGCCCTCGCGCTTCAGGCAGTTGTAGGACCGCACCGAGAGGTTGAGCTCCTCAATGGTCAGCGCCATGTCACCGGTCAGCGTGGTGACTTCGGGCGCGGGCCCGACGGTCAGGCCCTGGCTCTCGGCCAGGTCGCTGAACAGGTTGACCAGCTCCGACATGGTGCTGCCGGCGGACGCGACGGCCTCACGCGGCGTGATGGCGCCGTTGGTCTCGACGTCCAGGATCAGCCGGTCCCGGTCGGTCATCTGCTCCACGCGCGTGTTCTCCACGGCGTAGGTGACCCTGCGGACGGGCGAGAAGATCGAGTCCACCGGGATGACCCCGATGGGGTCGCGCGGGTTCTTGTTGCGCTCCGACGGCACGTAGCCGACGCCGCGCTGGATGGCCATCTCCAGCTCGAGGCTGGCCCCGCGGCCGAGCGTCGCCAGGTGCAGGTCTGGGTTGAGGATCTCCACGCCGGCCGGCGGCTGGATGTCACCGGCGGTGACGTCCGCCGGTCCCCGGGCCTTGAGGTAGGCCGTGACCGGCTCGTCCACGTCGGAGCGAAGGACGACCTGCTTGAGGTTGAGGATGATGTCGGTGACGTCCTCGGTCACCTTCGGGATGGTCGAGAACTCGTGCAGCACGCCGTCGATGCGCACCGAGCTGATGGCCGCGCCCGGGATGGACGACAGGAGCGTCCGCCGGAGGGCGTTGCCCAGCGTGTACCCGAAGCCGGGCTGGAGCGGCTCGATGGCGAACTTCGAGCGCGTGGGCGTGATGGTCTCTTCCTGGATCTGGGGTCGAGCGACGATGAGCACTGCTGCCTCCTTGGCGGAGGATCATCCGTTCCTGCTCCGCCTCTTCCGTTCCTCCCCCGGCCGATGGCGGCAGAGGGGCTTGCTCTTTCGTACAACGCGCTAGACGCGCCTGCGCTTCCTGGGCCGGCACCCGTTGTGGGGGACCGGCGTGACGTCCTGGATGCCCAGGATCTCCAGTCCGGTGGCGGCCAGCGACCGGATGGCGGTCTCACGGCCGGATCCCGGACCCTTCACGAAGACGTCGACCTTGGTCAGCCCGTGCTCCTGGGCTCGCCGGGCGGCGGCCTCCGCGGCCAACTGTGCCGCAAAGGGGGTCGATTTCCGCGATCCCTTGAACCCGACGTTGCCGGCGCTGGCCCACGACAGGGTGTTCCCGTCGAGGTCGGTGATGGTGACGATGGTGTTGTTGAACGTGGACTTGATGTGGGCCTGGCCGTGAGAGATGTTCTTCCGCTCTCGGCGCCGAGGCTTCTTGGTCTTGGGCTTGGCCACGCTGTCTCCCCTACTTCCCCTTCTTGCGCCGCACGCCGACGGTCTTCTTCGGTCCCTTGCGGGTGCGCGCGTTGGTGTGCGTGCGCTGTCCCCTCACGGGGAGGCTCCTGCGATGGCGGATCCCCTGGTAGGCGCCGATCTCGATCTTCCGCTTGATATCCTGTGCGACGTCGCGGCGGAGGTCACCTTCGACCTTGTAGTTGCGGTCGATCCACTCGCGGATCCGAACGACCTCATCGTCGGTCAGGTCGCGCACCTTCCGTCCCCCGTCCAGGCCCGCACCGGTCACGGTCTGTCTGGCCCTGGTGGGGCCGATGCCGTAGATGTACCGAAGGGCCACGTCCACACGCTTGTCGCGCGGGAGGTCAACACCTGCGATCCGAGCCAACGACGAACCTCCCTATCCCTGACGCTGCTTGTGCCGAGGGTCCTTGGAGCAGATGACCATGATCCGGCCATGCCGGCGGATGACCTTGCACTGGTCGCACATCTTCTTCACCGACGGACGAACCTTCATCGCTCCCCAGCCCTTCGCTGCCTGCTGTCCCGCCCTACCGGTACCGGTAGACGATCCGGCCCCTGGTGAGATCGTATGGTGAGAGCTCCACCAGGACCCGGTCCCCCGGGAGGATCCGGATGTAGTTCATCCGCATCTTGCCCGAGATGTGGGTCAGGACCCTGTGACCGTTATCAAGTTCGACCCGGAACATGGCGTTCGGCAGAGGCTCGACAACCGTCCCCTCGACCTCGATCGCGTCCTTCTTCGCCAAGTTTCTCCGGATTCCTTCCTGAACACGCGAAAAGACGCTCCCGCCAGCGGCCGGAGCGACTTCATCAGTATAGGCGGAGGGCTGCGGGGCGTCTACCAGGGCCTCCGACCCTCGGACCGCGGCCATAACCGGCGCTTCTGATGCCTGGACACGGCACTCGACAGCCAGGGAGTGAGCAAAAGGGGCTAGGCCCATGGTCGATCGGATCAAGCACGCCGGTTTGGGAAATCCGGGGTTCGGGCGATGCGCTGACTCGAGGGAACGCTCGATACGCATTACGAGGTAGTTGCGCCTGGTGAGTGCGGCGAACGTGACCGAAGGAGGTCGCAGGATGCGCAGCGGGGACGGTGCCACGAACACGTTGGCTTTGGGGCGCTCGATGAGGTTTCTGGCCTTGGGCCTGCTGATGGCCCTGGCCATCCTGGTGACCATCGGGGCTTCCCCGGGACGCGCGGACTGCCCGCCGACCGACCCGGCATGCGCGATGGATGATGCCCAGCAGAGCGTGAACGACGGCGCCGCAGATCCGACCGGCACCGCGGACGACGCCGTCAAGCAGGCTCAGGACACCGCGGGCGGTGCCGTCGACACCGTCACCGACACGGTGGACGGCATCCTCAACCCACCGGGAGACGACGGTGGCGGTCCCGGCGGTGGCGGCGGGAATGGTGGCAACGGCGGTAACCACGGCGGTGGCACCGGCGGAAACGGCACGTCGACCGGGACCACGAGTGTTCCCGGAGGCTCGGCGATCACGCCGGTGGCGACCCTGCCACCCACCACCCTGTCGGGCGCGACCGTTGAGGGCCAGGCCCCGGCGGGCGGCCGGAGGGGCGGGCATGGAGCGCTCGGCCGGTTCGGCGACGTGATCGCCCGGGCGGCCCGGCAGGTGGCGTTCCCACTCGCGCTCACGCTCATCGTGATCGCCTTCGTCGTGATGCAGAACCGGCTCGACCGGCGCGACCCGAAGCTGGCGTACGCCCCGATCGGCCCCGACGTCCTGCCGTTCGACTGACATGACGGACGCGCCGCCGGTCCAAGCCCGGTCGCGGCTGGGAGAGCTCGTCTCCCTGGCCGAGCGCATGGCGTACCTGCGGGTGCTGCGGATCGCGTTCGTCACGATCGTCCTGGTGACGTGCACGCTGGCCCCGAAGGCCCGGGGAGCCTCGCTCGTCTCGATCGTGGGCGCCTCGGCCGCCTACCTGGCCCTCCTGCCCGTGCCCGAGCTCCTCCGGCGCCTCCGGCGGGCCGAGCTCCTCCCCGTGATCGGCGGCACGTTGCTGGTGGACGGCATCTACCTCGGGTGGGTCACGTACGCCACGGGCGGGGTGAACAGCCCCTTGCGGTTCCTGGTGTTCCTGCACGTGGTCGCGGTGACCCTGCTGGCCTCATACCGCACGGGTCTGAAGATCGCGGCCTGGCACTCGATCCTGTGGTTCGCGGCGTTCTACGCGCAGAGCGCGGGCATCCTGGACGTCCGGGAGACCATCTTCACCGCGCTCCCCGGCAGGGGAAGCGACTTCCGCACCGCGTCGATGCTGAACGTGATGGCACTATGGGCGGTGGCCCTGGGAACGGCGGCCTTCTCGGCGCTGTCCGAGCGCGAGCTTCGCCGCCAGAAGGTCAGCCTGGAGCACGTCACCACCGTGATGTCGGAGATCGACCAGAGCAGCGGACCGGATACCATCCCGCTTGTCCTCCTGAACGACATGTTCGACCTGTTCGGCTTCTCGCGCGGCGCGGTCATGATTTCCGCGCCAAAGGAGGACGCCCTCTCGCTGGTGGCGTACCGGGGGAACGACGACCCGGGTGATCTTCCGGATGGACTCGACCCGGTGATGGAGCGGGCCTGGGACCTGCGGAGGACCCAGCTCATCCGGACCGTCGACCCGGAGACCGACCCACGGCTGGCCCGGCTCCTTCCCTCCGGCCACAACCTCCTGGTGGTCCCGCTCTTCCTCGATGGGGGCTATCGCATGGGGATCCTCGTCCTGGAGCATCCGCGACAGGGCGACACCATCGAGCGGTGGATGGTGACCCTGATCGAGCAGTGCGCCGGGCACGCCGCGCTGGCGCTGCACAAGGCCTGGCTGGCCGAAGACCTCGAAGCCAAGCTCGAGGAGATCCGATCGTTGGAGATGCGGCTCTTCGCGCAGAACATCGACCTCGAGAACAAGCTCGGCGGCGTGGAGAGCGTCGAAGGATCCTGGTCGCAGCCGGCCTGAGGCCCGGGTCGCTCCCGACCTGGGGCTACGCAGCGGTCATTCGTGCGAGAACGCCCCCACGTCCACCACGCCTGCCTGCTGCAGGGCCAGCAGCAGGTCGTGGGGCTCGGTGGCGCCCTCCATGGCGTCCTTCACGCTGATGTCGCCCAGCGTCACCAGCTCGAGCAGGGACTGGTCGAACGTCCGCATCCCGTAATGGCCGCCCTTGGCGATGACCTCCTGGATCTCCGCCGTGATCTCCGGCTTGACGATCCGCTCGGTGATGCGGCCGTTGTTCACGCAGACCTCCAGGCACGGCACCCGGTCCTTGACGATCCCGGGGACCAGACGCTGGCAGACGATGCCGCGAAGCGCTCCCGCCAGCGTGAGCCGGATCTGCTGCTGCTGGTGCGCTGGGAAGAAGTCGAGGATCCGGTTGATGGTCTCCGTGGCGTCGGTGGTGTGCAGGGTCGACATGACCAGGTGGCCGGTCTCGGCGGCCTGCAGCGCGGCCCGAACGGTCTCGGAGTCGCGCATCTCCCCAATCAGGATGACGTCGGGGTCCTGTCGCAGGGCGGCACGGAGCGCGGACAGGAACGTCTTCGAGTCCTGGCCCACCTCACGTTGGTTCACCGACGCCATCTTGTCGGCGTGCAGGACCTCGATGGGGTCCTCGATCGTCACGATGTGAACGGCCTGCGTCGCGTTGATGTGCTCGATCATGGCCGAGAGCGTCGTGGTCTTCCCCGACCCCGTGGGGCCGGTCACCAGGATCAGGCCGCGGGACGTCTCGGCCAGCTGGTTCACGATCTGAGGCAGGCCCACCTCCTCGAGGGTCGGGCCGCCCGTTCGCAGCTTCCGCATCACCATGCTGATCGCCCCCCGCTGGCGGAAGACGTTCGCCCGGTACCGACCCACGGTCGGGACGGAGTGGGCGAAGTCGACCTCCCCGTCCTCCTCGAGCAGCGCCTTTCGACCCGGGGGAACGATGGCGTCGGCCAGGGCCGACAGCTCCAGGGCCGTCAGGGGGGACCGGTCGAGACGGTGCAGGCGGCCCTTCTCGCGGATCATGGGCGGGGAACTGACCTTCAGATGCAGGTCAGAGCCCTCGCCGGCGGCGAGGACCCGCAGCCATTCCACCAGCTCGAGAGCGATGCCGGTCGGCGGCGACGCTCCTTCGCCCATGTTGCATCCACCTCCCCCGCGTGGGAAGTCAGCCGGTGTTCCATTCAGGAATCGGCATCCCCGCAGGGTGCCTGAACCGCCCGTTCTCAGTCCCTGGCGGTCAGCACCTCGGTGCCGGCGTCGGTGACGGCGATGGTGTGCTCGAAGTGGGCCGAGAGGCTGCTGTCGGCGGTCACCACCGTCCAGTGGTCGCGGAGCACGCGTGTCCGCCACGTGCCGATGTTCACCATGGGCTCGATGGCCACCACCAGGCCCGGCTTGATCAGGGGCCCGCGACCGGGATCGCCGTAGTTGGGGATCTGGGGGTCCTCGTGAAGGGCACGGCCGACCCCGTGGCCGGCGTACTCGCGGACGCAGCTGAAACCCGCGCCCTCCGCCACCTGCTGAACCGCGGCCCCCACGTCCGACAGCCGGCCGCCCGGCTCCAGGGCCTGGATCCCGGCCTGGAGGGACTCCTCGGTGACCCGGACGAGCTTCTCGGCCTCCGGCGTGGGTGGCATCCCGCCCACGAACACGCTGACGGCGGAGTCGGCGTGGTAGCCGTCCCAGATGCAACCGACGTCGAGCTTCAGCACGTCGCCGGGGACGATCTCCCGCTGCGGGCTGGGGATGCCGTGGACCACCTCGTCGTTGAGCGACGTGCAGATGGTGGCGGGAAAGCCACGGTAGCCCTTGAACGAGGGGACCGCCCCTTCGGCCCTGATGACGGCCTCGGCCTGGCGGTCGAGGTCCTCCGTGGTCATCCCGGGCCGCACGTCCCGCATCAGCTCCTGGATGGTCTTCGCCACGATGCGGCCGGCCGTCCGCATCCGGTCGATCTCATCGGGGGACTTGAGGATGATCATGACGCGCCCACCCGACCGATCACACCAGGTCCGCCAGCGCGGCCAGCACGCGCTCCGTGACCCCGGCCTCGGGGCCTTCCGCGTCGACCTCCCGGAGGATGCCGCGGTCCGAATAGAACTTCAGCAGGGGCGCGGTGCTCTCGCGGTAGACCTCGAACCGGCGACGAACGGTGTCCTCGCCCTGGTCGGTGCGCTGGACCAAGGGCCCGCCGCATGCGTCGCACACGCCGTCCACGCGAGGGGGGCTGAAGTAGACGTTGTAGGGAGCCTGGCACGTGGCGCACGTCCGTCGGCCCGCGATGCGCTTCACCGCGGTCTCTTCGTCGACCAGAAACGCCAGGACCGCCGACAGGGGGAGACCTCGGTCCGCCAGCTCGGACTCGAGCGCCTCGGCCTGGCCGGCCGTTCGCGGGAACCCGTCCAGGAGGAATCCATCAGCGGCTCGGTCGATGGCGTCCATGACGATCCGGGTGGTCACGTCGTCGGGCACCAGCTCCCCGGCGTCCAGATAGCCCTTCGCCAGGCGCCCCAGCTCCGTTCCCTGCGCGATGTTCCACCGGAAGATGTCACCGGTGGCGATGTGGGTCAGGCCGAACCGTTCTACCAAGTGGCGCGCCTGGGTTCCCTTGCCAGCGCCGGGAGGCCCCAACAGGACCAGTCGCATAGGAGGTCGCGCTATCTGAGGAAGCCCTCGTAGTGCCGCATCATCAACTGCGACTCGAGCTGCTTCATGGTCTCCAGCGCCACGCCCACCGTGATGAGGATGGAGGTCCCGCCGAACGGGAACGCGCTGATCTGCCAGTACGCCAGGAAGATGGACGGGACCAGGGCGATGGCGGCCAGGAACAGCGAGCCGGGGAGAGTGATGCGGTTCAGGACGCCGGACAGATACTCCGCGGTGGGGCGCCCGGGACGGATGCCCGGGATGAACCCCCCGTACTTCCGGATGTTGTCGGCCGTGTCGAGCGGGTTGAACGAGATGGCCGCATAGAAGTACGCGAAGAACACCACCAAGGTCCCGTAGATCAGCATGTAGACGGGGCTCGACTGGCGCAGCAGCGTGTTGTTGATGAAGTTCTGGAACCACCCGGCGTGGATCACGTTCTGCAGCAGCGTCGGGAAGTACAGCACCGAGGAGGCGAAGATGATGGGGATGACTCCGGCCTGGTTGACCTTGAGCGGAATGTAGGTGGATCCGCCCTGCGTCATGCGCCGCCCCACGATCCGCTTCGCGTACTGCACGGGGATCCGGCGCTGCCCCTGCTCCATCCAGACCACCGCGAAGATGATGGCGATCCCCAGGGCGAGCAGGAAGTAGAACTTGGCCTGCCCCGCCTGGTGCAGGATGCCGATGCCCTCGGCCGGGAGCCGGGAGATGACGCTGGTGAAGATCAGGATGGACATCCCGTTGCCGATGCCGCGCTGGGTGATCAGCTCGCCCAGCCACATGATCATGGCCGTGCCCGCCGTGAGGGTGATGACGATGAGGGCGACCCGAGGGGCGGTGAACGTGCGGACCACCTGGAACTGGCTGTTGAACAGGAACACCAGGCCGGTGGACTGCAGCAGCGCCAGGGTGACCGTCATATAGCGCGTCCACTGCGTGATCTTCTTCATCCCGATCTCGCCCTGCTTCTGCCAGGCCTCGAGCTTCGGGATGACCACGGTCAGCAGCTGCATGATGATCGAGCTGGTGATGTACGGCATGATCCCCAGCGAGAACACAGCGAACTTCGTCAGCGCTCCGCCTGAGAACAGGTCGATGAACTGCAGGGCGGACAGCCCCTGGCCGGAGGCGGCGCTGCGGATCTCGGCCAGCTTGCTGATGTCGACGTTCGGGACGGGGATGTGGGACCCCAGCCGGAACACGGCGATGATGCCGATGGTGAACAGGATCTTCTTGCGAAGGTCCGGAATCTTGAACGCGTTGACGAAGGCCTTCAGCACGGTTCTGACGATCCTTCCGGGTCCCTGGTGGCTTTGAGAAGTTTACAGGCTGACGATGGATACCGAGCCGCCCGCCTGCTCGATCTTGGTTCGGGCGGAGGCGGAGACGGCATGGGCCTGAACGGTCAGGGCCTTGTCGAGGTCGCCCTGGCCCAACACCTTCACCGGCTGACCCTTACGGATCATGCCGCGCTGCCGGAGGAGATCGGGCGTGACCTGGGCGCCGGCGTCGAAGGCCTCGCCCAGGCGGCGGACGTTGACCACGGCGAACTCGACCCGGTTCGGGTTGGTGAACCCCTTGAGGTGCGGGATGCGGCGCGCCATGGGCATCTGGCCGCCCTCGAACCCGAGCTTGGGGTTGTGCCGGGCGAGCAGACCCTTGGTCCCACGGCCGGCGGTCTTCCCCTGCCCCGCGGCCTTGCCCCTGCCGACGCGGCGACGCTTGCGCACCGCCCCTTCGGCCGGCCTGAGGTGGTGGAGCTTCATTCCTCCACCTCCTCCACTCGAACGATGTGGGCCACCTTGGCGATCATGCCCCGGATCTCCGGCCGGTCGTCCTTGACCACCGAGTCGCGGATGCGGTGCAGGCCGAGGGCCCGCACGGTGGCCTTCTGGTCCTTGGGACGGTCGATGACCGAGCGCACCTGGGTCAGCCGGAGCTTAGGCACGGTCCGATCCCTCCACCCCTGCCTGGGCCCGCTTGGCGGCCATGGCCACCTCGGCGTCGGCCACGCCCTCCACCATGAGCCGGGGGGCGATGTCGGCCACGTCCCTGCCACGCAGGCGGGCGATCTGCTCTGGCCGCTTCAGCGACCGGAGCCCGGCCAGCGCGGCGTGCACGATGTTGATGGGATTGCCCGAGCCGAGCGACTTCGACAGGATGTCCTTGATCCCGGCGGCCTCCACGACCGCGCGGACCGGGCCTCCGGCGATGACGCCCGTGCCCGGGGCGGCCGGCTTGAGGAGCACGACTCCGGCGCCGTCCTCGCCGATCACCTCGTGGGGAATGGTCGTGTTCATGAGGGGGACCGTGAACATGGCCTTCTTGGCCTCCTCGACGCCCTTCTGGATGGCGGCGGGGACCTCCTTGGCCTTGCCGTAGCCCACACCGACCCGACCGGCGCCGTCACCCACCACGACGAGCGCGGTGAAGCTGAACCGGCGGCCGCCCTTGACCACCTTGGCCACGCGGTTGATGGCGACCACGCGCTCCTCGAACGGGCTCTTCTCGCCCTGTGGGTTGTCGAACCTCCTCAAATGCTCAGCCCTCCCTCACGCGCTCCTTCGGCCACGGCCTTGACCCGGCCGTGGTACAGCCGTCCACCGCGGTCGAACACGGCGCTGTCGATGCCGGCCGCCTTGGCCCGCTCGGCGAGAGCCTGACCGACCCGCTTGGCCCGCGCGGTCTTGTCGCCTTCGCCTGCCGAGAGGTCCGAGGCCGCGGCCACCGTGGTGGCCGAGCCGTCGTCGACCAGCTGGGCGTAGATGTGCCGGTTCGATCGATAGATGGCAAGTCGCGGCCGATCCGCTGTGCCGGCGAGGTTCTTGCGGACACGCCGGTGCCGGCGGATCCGGCTGGCCCGCTTCAGGTCGGCGCGCATCCTAGGCCGCCCCCTTCGCTGCCTTGCCGGCCTTCTTCCGCACGTATTCGCCCTCGTACCGGATGCCCTTGCCCTTGTACGGCTCGGGCTTGCGGAACTGCCGGATCTTCGCGGCGACCTCACCCACGAGCTGCTTGTCGGAGCCGCGGATGACGATGCGGGTGGGGGCGGGCACCTCGAACTCGATCCCTTCCGGCGCGGGCACGCTCACGGGATGGGAGAACCCCAGTGCCAGCTCGAGCTCGGTTCCCTTCATGGCGGCGCGATAGCCCACCCCGATGATCTCGAGCCGCTTCTCGTAGCCCTTGGTCACGCCCTCCACCATGTTCGCCACGAGCGTGCGGGTCAGACCGTGCAGCGAGCGGTGCAGGCGCTCGTCCGAGGGCCGCTCCACCCGGACGATCCCATCGTCGACCAGGATCCGCAT
>JBIOYQ010000140.1:0-6503 GCA_044870295.1 Actinomycetota bacterium | reverse complement strand
TCGCGCGTTCGGAACGTACCTGGGCCGTCCGTGAGCTCGACGCGCATCCCGCGTCCGGGCCAGGCCTACGGCGACTCGCGCTCCACCACGAACAGCGTGTGGTGGTAGGTCCCGAGGGTGGGCCACTTCGGTCGATAGGACTCCACCTGGGTGGCCACGAGGCCCTGCTCCATGAACACGGCCAGCCACTCGTCCTTGGTGCGGAAGGCACAGGGGGTCGGCACCCGGTGCCGGAGGTTGAGGATGCGGTCCCACAGCGCGTTGCAAGCCCACTCGAACCGCCCTCTCGGCGTGTCCTCCAAGACGATCACCCGGTTGGCCGCCAGGCGTACGGCTTCGGTCAGCACCTTGCTCTGCGCCTCGTAGCCGTTGTGGTGCAGCACGAACAGCAGGAAGACGGCGTCGAAGGAGCGGTCGGGAGCCGGGACGTGGAACGGATCCTGCATCTGCAGGAACGGGAACTCGCGACGCCGGTTGCCGTAGTGGATCAGGTCGGCGAGGGTCGGCTCGACGCCCACGCGACGGGCCAGCCACCGGCTGATGAGACCCGTCCCGGCGCCGAGGTCGAGCACGCGCTCCCCAGGCCGCACGTAGGGAGCCACCTTGCGACCGATCTCATTCTCGCGCAGGAACACCGAGGAGGTCCGGCTCAGTGAGGGGCCGCGGCCGAGGCTTGCCCGGCGCCGGAAAGGGCCTCCTGCAGGACGTCCCAGGCCAGCACCGCGCACTTGATGCGCACCGGGTACTTCACCACGCCCTTCAGCGCCATGAGGTCGCCGAAGGCTTCTTCGTCGGGCTCGACCTTGCCCTCCATCATGCCCCGGAACCGAGCCGCCAGGTCCTCGGCCTGCTCGACGGGTTTGCCCTCGACGGCTTCGGTCAGCATCGAGGCGCTGGCCTGGCTGATCGAGCAGCCCGACCCTTCGAAGGTGATCTCGGCGACGCGGCCCCCCTCGAGGTGCGCGTGCACGGTGATCTCGTCACCGCACAAGGGATTGTTCTTGCGGCAGGACAGCTCCGCACCGGGGAGGTCCCGTTTGTTCCTCGGGCTCTTGTAGTGGTCGAGGATGACCTCCTTGTACAGCTCGTCAAGCGCCAAAGACCTTCCTCGCTTTCTCCAGGGCCGCCATCAACGCGTCGACCTCGTCGAAGGTGTTGTACACGTAGAAGGATGCCCGCGTGGTGGCGGGCACGCCGAGCCGCCGCATCAGGATCTGAGCGCAGTGGTGGCCGGGACGCACGCACACGCCGTCCTGGTCGAGCACCTGCGCCAGGTCGTGGGGGTGGATGTCGCGGTACCAGAACGAGACGGCCCCCCCTCGTCGCTCGGGATCGTGGGGTCCGAAGACTCGAGCACCGGCTTCGGTGAGCCGTTCGATGGCGTAGGCAGTCAGCTCCTTCTCGTGGGCGCGCACCGCGTCCATGCCGAGATCGGTGAGGTAGTCGACGGCCGCCGACAACCCGACCTCCTGCGCGATGTTCATGGTGCCCGCCTCGAACTTCCAGGGCGGCGCCTTGAACGTGGAGTGGTCGGGGTGGACCTCCATGATCATCTCTCCCCCGCCCAGGAACGGGTCCATCCGCTCCAGCAGCTCGAGCTTGCCGTACAGGCCGCCCGACGCCGTCGGCCCCAGCATCTTGTGCCCGGAGATGGTGAGGAAGTCCACGTCGAGCTCTCCCACGTCGACGCGGTTGTGGGGAACCAGCTGGGCCCCGTCGACCACCAGGACCGCGCCCACGGCGTGGGCCGCGTCGGCCAGCCGGCGAAGGGGTGGCAGTGTTCCCAGGACGTTGGACTGACCCGTCACCGCCACCACCTTGGTCCGTTCGGTGAGGAGGCCGTCGAGGTCGGTCAGGTCCAGCATCCCGTCATCTCCCAGTGGGAGGTAGCGGAGGATCGCTCCCGTGGCCTGAGCCACGAACTGCCAGGGGACGATGTTGGAGTGGTGCTCCACCTGGCTGAGGAGGATCTCGTCGCCTTCGCGGACGAACCTCCGCCCATAGCCGAACGCAACCAGGTTCAAGGACTCGGTGGTCCCGCGGTTGAAGACGACACAGGCCGGGTCGGGCGCTCCGATGAAGCCCGCGAGCTTGGTTCGGGCTTCCTCGAACATGCGGGTCGCCTCCTCAGCCAGCTCGTAGACCGCCCGGTAGAGGTTGGCGTTGTGGCGCTCGTAGAACTCCGTGACCGCATCGATGACCTGCCGCGGCTTCTGGCTGGTGTTCGCGCTGTCCAGGTAGACGATGGGCTTGCCATGGGCCGTGCGTTCCAGGATGGGGAAGTCCTTGCGGATGCGCTCCACGTCGAGCGCCTCGCTCCGGTGCTCGGCGACCTTCGCCTTCGTCACGTGGTGCCTCCTCGTGCCTCTACTCCCCCGCCGCCGGCGGCTCAGGCTCCAGCCCAAGCTCCTGCCGCAGCCCCTCGTAACCCTGCTGCTCCAGCTTGGACGCCAGCTCCGGGCCGCCGGACAGGACGATCCTGCCCTCCATCATGACGTGGATCTGGTCCGGCGTGACGTAGTTGAGGATCCGCTGGTAATGCGTGATGAGCAACACGCCGAGCGCGGGGCCTACCAACTGCTGGATGCCCTCGGCCACCGCCTTCAGCGAGTCGATGTCGAGCCCGGAGTCCGTCTCGTCCAGGATGGCGATGTCGGGCTCGAGGACGGCCAGCTGCAGGACCTCGTTCTTCTTCTTCTCCCCACCGGAGAAGCCCTGGTTGACGTAGCGGGCCACCATCTGGTCCTCCACGCTCAGCAGGGCCATCTTCTCCTTGAGCCGCTTGCGAAAGGCCAGCGCCGAGATCTGCTCGCCCTTCACCGCCTTGTACGCGCTCCGCAGGAAGTTGACCACGGAGACGCCTGGGATCTCCGTGGGGTACTGGAATGCAAGGAACAGCCCGAGCTGGGCCCGCTGGTCCGGCTTGAGCGCGGTGATGTCCTGGCCCTTGAACCGGATCGTGCCACCGGTGACCTGGTAGCCGGGCCGGCCCATCAGGACGTTGGCCAGCGTCGACTTGCCGGAGCCGTTCGGCCCCATCAACGCGTGGACCTCACCCTGCCGGACCGTCAGGTCGATGCCTCGCAGGATCTCCTTCCCCTCCACCGAGGCCCGGAGGCCCTCGATCTCCAGGGTCGCCGTATCCGTCATGGTCCCTGCCGTCTGCGCCACGTTATCTGTCCTCCAGTTCGATCAGGATCGAATCGCCTTCCACCTTCACCGGGAAGATGGCAATGGGAAGCGTGGCGGGGAGCGACCGTGGCTTCCCCGTCATGAGGTCGAACACCGAACCGTGGCGCGGGCACTCGATGGTCTCGTCGTCCACGTCCACCTCTCCCTCCGAGAGGGAGGCCTCGGCGTGCGAGCAGATGTCGTCGACGGCCACGTAGGTCCCACCGCCCAGGTTCACCAGGGCGAGCTCGATCCTGTCCGCCACCACACGACGGGCCTCGCCCTCGGGGACGTCACCGGTCTTGGCCACCTCGATCAGCACGGGCTGTCGTCGACCCCCTCCAGCTCGGCCTCCTCCAGCTCGGCCTCCAGCTCGGCGGAGATCGCGGTCTCCAGGTTGGCACGCACCTCGGGCAGCGTCACCCGGTCGAGCACCTCCTGGAAGAACCCGAACACGATGAGGCGCTGGGCCTCCTCGAAGGGGATGCCCCGGCTCTGCAGATAGAACAGTTGGTCGTCGTCCACGGGGCCGACGCTGGCGGCGTGGCCGCACTTGACGGGGTCGTTCGAGAGGATCTCCAGGTTTGGAATGGAGTCGGCCCTCGCTTCCTCCGACAGCAGCACGTTGCGGTTCGTCTGGTAGGCGTCGCACTTGTGAGCGCCGTGGCGGATGATCACCGTCCCCGAGTAGATGGTCCTGGATCGACCCTTCAGCGCACCCTTGTACAGCAGGTCGCTGGCCGTCTGTGATCCCACGTGGTCCTGGATCGAGCGATGGTCGAAGTGCTGATCGTCGTCGGCGAAGTACGCGCCGAGCATCTCGCTGGAAGCCCCGTCGCCTTCGAGGATGCTCTCCACCTCCGTGCGTGAGAGCGTGCCCCCGAAGCTGACCGCGAGCGACCGCAGCTCGGCGTCGCGGGCCAGGACCGCACGCTGGACGGAGAGGTGCGTGACCCCGCGCCCCCAGTCCTGAAGCGAGACGTACCGCAGCTTGGACCCGGGCCCGAGGTAGAGCTCGACCACGGCGTCGGAGAGCACCCGATCGAGGTCCGGGGAGACGTACCGGTCGATGAACGTCAGCTCAGCACCCTCCTCCAGGACGAGCAACGTGTGCGGGAACACGGCCATGCCGTCCCGGTCGACGTAGGTCAAGGTCTGGAGCGGGAGCTCCACCCGGACGTTCCGCGGCACGAACACGAACGTGCCGCCCGACCGGAACGCCGCGTGCAGGGCCGTGAAGCGGGTCCTGGCGGCCGGGACGGCCCGATGCAACCGCTCCGCCAGCCGTGGATCCCCGGCGGCCGTGGCCTGATCCAGGGACGTGAACACCACCCCTGCCGCCGCCGAGGCAGGGTCGAGATGCGTGCCGACCACAGTGGAGTTGTGCTGGATGGAGAGGCCGGAGCGCTCTCCCAGGTCACCCGCGGCCTCCAGCAACCTCTGATCGACCTGGTCCAGGTCCGGGGCGACGGGCTCCGGAACGAAGGGATCGAAGGCCAGGTCCAGCTCACGAAGGTCCGTGTAGCGCCACTCCTCGGTGTCGGGGGAAGGGACCGGGAGGGCCTCGAAGGCCTCGAAGGCGCCTTCACGGAGTGGCGAGCGGCGCGTCGTTTCCACCTGCGGCAGCAGCTCGTCCAGCGCCGCGCGGGTGAACCTCGTGGACGTGGTCAGGTCCCCCATCAGTGCCTTTCGGTAGGGTCGGAAACAGCTGGCCTTGAAAGTCTATCAACGAGGTCGGATTTCCAGCTGTCTTGCACTTCTGGACGGGGACCACTATCGTCCCTCGACCCACGCATTTGTCACGTACCCAACAGTCGGTTGAGGAAAGGGGGAACGCATGCGAAGAAAGCCTGTTCTGCTCCTGGCGAGCGTCGCCGTCCTATTCGCCATGGCTGCCGGGCCGGTTCAGGGTGCCACGAGGCACTCGGATGCACTGAAGCCGTATAGCGACGCCTGGCTCGCGGCGAACCACACTCGGTATGACAACCTGTTGACGGCGGCCTACGAGGCCCGGATCGGATACGTGAAGGGCAGCGGGACGAAGCTGGCGGCGCCGCTCGCCCCGCCGAACATCCGGATGTCGAGCACGACGTTCGCCGGCAATCAGAACGAGTTCCAGATCGACATCAACCCGACCAACCACCTCTTCGCGATCGGCGTGTCCAACGACGGTCGGGCGGGCGGGGTCGGAAGCTACCGGACCAGCGACGGCGGCCGAACGTGGACGCCTATGGACATGTTCCCCAACCTGGCCAGCTGCTGCGACCCCGGTGTCGTGTATGGGGACGACGGGACCGCCTACATCGTGGCCCTCGACCTCTCGCCGGCGGTGGCGCACATCTGGAAGTCCATCGACAACGGCGCCACCTGGACGACCACGACCGACATCGCCGTCGAGGACCGCGAGAACATCACCATCGACAACGGCACCAGCAGTCCGTTCCACGGCCGGATCTATGTCACGTGGACCGACTTCGGCACCACCAACGAGATCCGTCTGTACTACTCGGACAACGGCGGCACCACGTGGAGCGGGCCGATCAACGTGAGCAACACGGGAACGGGCGGTGCGGCGTACGCGCAGTCCAGCCAGCCGCGGGTGGCGAACGACGGGACGGTCTACGTCGGCTTCCAGTACTACCCCAACGGGACGTACTCGTCGGCCGTCGACAAGATCGCCAAGTCCACCAACGGGGGGGCCACCTTCTCCCCGAACGTCACGATCACCGCTGGTCCTCACGTCCAGGGGGGGTTGGAGATCGTTGGTGACGCCCGTGGGTATTTCGCCACCAACGCGTCGTGCTCGACGTTCCGGCATCGGTCCTTCCCGATCATCGGGATCGACCCGAACAACTCCTCCAACGTGTATGCCATGTGGGCGGGGGGGAACCTCGAGACGGCGTACACCTGCGGAAGCCTCCACGGTTTCCACAGTGACGTCCTGTTCAGCCGGTCCACGGACGGCGGAGCCACGTGGAGCGCGCCGCTCAAGGTCAACGACGACGCGGCCGGCAAGGACCAGTACTACCCGTGGATGGATGTTGCCCCCAACGGCAAGATCACGATCGGGTGGCACGACCGCCGCAACGACACGAACAACTTCAAGCACGTGTGGTACCAGGACTCCTCGATCGACGGCGGCCTGACCTTCGGAGCCGACCGCCGCATCGGCAACTTCCAGTCCCAGCCCGACACCTTCATCGGGGACTACGCGGGGCTCGCTGCCGAGAACGACAAGGTCCTGCCCATGTGGTGGGACTCCCGCAACTCATCGACGGGAGATCCGTACACGGGCCCGTCGCGGCGCTAAGGGAGCTACGGTGGGGTGGGGG
>JBIOYQ010000139.1:0-24103 GCA_044870295.1 Actinomycetota bacterium | reverse complement strand
GACCACGCTGGTCGGCGTCGAGGCGGTCATCGACAAGGACTTCGCCAGTGAGCTGCTGGCCCGCGAGGTCGCGGCGGACCTGTTCGTGATGGCGACCGACGTCGACGCCGTGTACGTCGGCTGGGGGACACCGGAGCAGCGTGCGCTGGGCGAGGTGGCGGTCGAGGAGCTGCGGCGGCAGGAGTTTCCCTCCGGGTCCATGGGGCCGAAGGTGAAGGCGGCCGTCCGGTTCGTCGATCGCACCGGGCGGCGGGCCGCGATCGGCGCGCTGGAGCACATCGAGGCTGTCGTCGACGGACGCGCCGGGACCCAGATCCTGCCCGCGCCGTCGAGGATCGGAAGGGAGGGCTGATGGCAAGGTTCGGTGCCCACTCGGAGGTCGGAAAGCTGCGCAAGGTGATGGTGCACCGCCCGGAGCTCAGCCTCCGCCGGCTCACCCCATCGAATCACGACGATCTGCTGTTCGATGACGTGCTCTGGGTGGAGCGGGCGCAGTACGAGCACGACCAGTTCGTCGCCCGGATGCGTGAGCGGGGCGTCGAGGTCCTCTACGTCGCGGATCTGCTGACCGAGGCTTTGCGCGCGAGCGAGGAAGGGCGGCGCCGGCTGATCGAGCTGGTGGCGTCCGAGTACACGGTGGGGATCTCCCTGGTGGACGAGGTCAGGACCGTGTTGTGGAACCTGCCCCCGGACGTGCTGACCAGGTACCTGATCGGGGGCATGACCGTGGCGGAGTCCGGGATGGACCTCGGCAAGTTCGCCGAGTTCTCGCTGGGGGCGGCGGCCCTCCAGGACACCAGCGCGTTCGTGCTTCCCCCGCTGCCCAACACGCTGTTCACGCGGGACTCGTCCTGCTGGATCTTCGGAGGCGTGTCGGTCAATCCGATGTACTGGCCGGCCCGGCGGCTCGAGGCCTACAACGTCGCCGCGATCTACCGGTACCACCCGATGTTCGCCGACGCCGGGTTCGAGTATTGGTACCCCCAGCTCGGTGACGACGGCAGGTTCCAGGCAGCGGACTTCGGGCGGTCCACCCTGGAGGGTGGCGACGTCCAGCCGATCGGGAACGGAACGGTGCTGATCGGGCTGAGCGAGCGATCGCAGGCGCGCATGATCGAGCAGATCGCCCGATCGCTGTTCGCGAAGGGCGCGGCCGAGCGCGTCATCGCGGTGGTGATGACCAAGGACCGCGCGCACATGCACCTCGACACCGTGTTCACCATGCTCGACCGCGACGCGGTCACCGTCTATCCCAAGGTCATGGACCAGGTCCGGGCCATCAGCCTCCGGCCCGGTGGTCCCAACGGACGGTTCCACGTCACCGAGGAGATGGGGTTCCTGCCGGCGGTGGCGGACGCGTTGGGGGTCCGGCGGCTCCGCGTCGTCGAAACGGGCGGCGACGAGTACCAACAGGCTCGTGAGCAGTGGGACGACGGCAACAACGTCGTCGCCATGGAGCCCGGTGTGGTCGTGGCCTACGAGCGCAACACCGGGACGATCGCCGCGATGCGCGAGGCCGGCATCGAGGTCATAACGATCGAGGGCTTCGAGCTGGGGAAGGGTCGCGGCGGTGGCCACTGCATGACGTGCCCGCTCGAGCGCGATCCGCTGTGATCTGGAGGTGATGTGATGGAAGCGCGCAGATGGCTCCTCGTGCTGATCCTGTGCGTCGCCTTCGTCGGGTTCGTCGCGTTCGCCCGGGGCCACGCCCACCATCGTGGCGAGGATGTGGGGCGAGGCTCGATCGTCGTCGTCGTCGCAACCCCGCCGGGGTGAGTCGGCGATGGCCGATGGATCGCGGGGGAACGACGATGGCACTCCCAACCTCCAGGGCGTGCCCGCGCCGCGGCCGCCCACGCTGTTCGACGCGGTGGCGCCCGTCGTCGTCCTGATCATCCTGATCTCCACCACGATCGCGATCTTCGGGACGGGGGCGACCGACGGGCCCCTGCAGGTTGCGCTATTCCTGAGCGCGGCCTTCGCCAGCCTCATGGCGTTCAAGAACGGGCATACCGTCACCGCCGTCTCGGACGCCGTGATCGGGGGCATCTCGACGGCGCTCGGCGCCGTCTTCATCCTGCTCGCAGTCGGGGCCCTCATGGGCACGTGGAACATGGCCGGCACGATCCCCACGGTCGTGCACTACGGGATCGGCCTGCTGACTCCGACGCTGTTCTTCGTCGCCACGGCGGCCATCTGCGCCCTCGTCGGGATGGTGACCGGCAGCTCGTGGACCACCGCGGGGACGCTCGGCGTGGCGTTCGTCGGGATGGCCAACGTCCTGGGCCTCTCCGAGGCCGTGGCCGCCGGCGCGGTGATCAGCGGCGCCTACTTCGGTGACAAGATGACCCCGCTGTCGGAGACGACGATCCTGGTGCCGAGCCTGGTGGGCGGCGTCACCACCTCCCAGCACATCCGCAACATGTGGTGGACGGCGGGCCCCGCGCTCGGGATCTCCCTCGTCATCTTCTTGTTCATCGGGCTGAACGCGGAACCGAGCGGAGCGACCAGCACGGTCGCCGCGCAGAAGGCGCTGGAGGGTGCGTTCGACATCTCGGTGTTGAACCTGCTCCCGCTCCTGGTCCTGGTCTTCTTCTCGTTCCGGAAGTTCCCGCCGTTCCTGTCGATCCTGGGGGCGGCCCTCTTCGCCGGAATCCTGGCGCTGTTCACGCAGCCCGACGCGGTCAAGGCATTCGTGAACGAGCCGAACGCGGGGTCGATCGAGACCGGGATCACGGCCATCTTCACCGCGATGGCCACCGGCTTCACCAGCCACTCGGGCGTCGAGACCATCGACGCGCTGTTCTCGCGGGGTGGGATGGCAAGCATGTTGACGACCGTGTGGCTGGTCCTGGGCGCCCTCTCCTTCGGGGCCGTGATGGAGCACGCCGGGTTCCTGGACCGGATCCTCCGGCCCGTGGTCTCGCGAGTGAAGCGCCGGGGCTCGCTCATCCTGGCGGTGTGCCTGAGCGGGATCGGGCTCAACGTCATCGCGGGCGACCAGTACGTGGCTGACGTCCTGCCGGCCCGCATGTACCGGAAGGAGTTCGCCCGCCGAGGGCTGGCCCCGCAGGTGCTGTCCCGGGCGGTGGAGGACTCCGGCACGGTGACATCGGTGCTGGTGCCGTGGAACACGTGCGGGGCCTACATCTCGGGGGTCTTGGGGGTCCAAACCGGGGCGTACCTCCCGTACTGCTTCTTCAACCTGCTGAGCCCGGTGCTGGACGTCGTGTTCGGGTTCATCGGATTCAAGGTGCCGACGGTCGCACCGAGCGACGTGCGCGTTGGCGATGGAAAGGACCTGCCACAGAGAGGAGCTCCCGATGCGATCGAGGCAGAGACGGCAGAGCGAACAGGCGACGGAGCCGGAAGCGGTCATTGAGCTGCCGCAGGCAGCGACGGAGAAGAAGCGACGATTCACCCTCCCCTCCGCCTACACGATCCTGTTCGCGCTCATCGTTCTGGCAGCCCTGGCGACGTGGATCATCCCCGCCGGCATCTACGAGCTGAACAAGAACGGCGAGCCCGTCCCGGGGACCTATCACGAGGTCGCGGGGCACCCCCAGCGGATCCTGGTCGATTCCCTCACCGCGCCGATCAACGGCCTGTTCGGGATCGAGAACGCCAAGGGCAACATCAACTACTACAACTCGGGCACGCTGTTCGGGGCGATCGACGTCGCCCTGTTCATCCTGGTCATCGGGGGGTTCCTCGGCATCACGATGAAGACGGGAGCGATCCAGGCGGGCATCGGCAAGCTCGTTCTCGGGCTCAGGGGCAAGGAGCGATGGATGATCCCGATCCTCATGACCGTCTTCGCCATCGGCGGGACGACCTATGGGATGGCCGAGGAGAGCCTGGCCTTCTACGCCCTGGTCATCACCGTGATGATCGCCGCCGGCTACGACGCCATGACGGGTGCTGCGGTCCTGCTCCTCGGATGCGGCATCGGGACGCTCGGTTCCACCATCAACCCCTTCGCGACGGGCATCGCGTCCGGGTTCGCCGGCGTCTCCATCAGCGACGGCCTGGTCTCGCGAATCATCATCCTGATCGTGAGCCTCGGGATCGGCATCCTGTTCGTCCGGCGGTACGCGGATCGAGTCAAGGGCGATCCATCTCGATCCATCGTCCACGACATGAAGGCGGAGAACGAAGCGCGTTTCCAGACCGTGAACGAGGGCGAGGCGGTGGCCTTGACGGCCAGGCACAAGGTCATCCTCACCGTCTTCGGCCTGGCGTTCCTGGTGATGATCTACGGCGTCATCCCATGGGAAGACCTGGGGGTCGGACTGCCCACCCTGTGGTGGTGGTTCCCGGAGATGACGGCCTCGTTCCTCCTGTTCGCCGTGATCATCGGGCTCATCGGGAGGATGCGGGAGGGCGAGCTGACCGAGACCTTCGTCGCGGGCGCGCGCGACCTCTTGGGCGTGGCGCTCATCATTGGGATCGCCCGTGGGATCACCGTGGTCATGAACAACGGCCAGATCACCGACACCGTCCTGCACTGGGCCGAGCTGGCGCTGGGCGACGTCGGCAAGGCGCTGTTCTCCGTCGTCATGTACGGCCTGTTCCTCCCGCTCTCGTTCCTGATTCCCTCCTCGTCGGGACTGGCCACCGTCGCGATGCCCATCATGGCCCCGCTGGCCGCGTTCGCGAACGTGCCCAAGGACCTCGTGGTGACCGCCTACCAGAGCGCCTCCGGTCTGATGAACCTGTTCATCCCGACCTCGGCCGTGGTGATGGGCGGCCTGGCGATCGCTCGCGTGCCCTATGGGCGGTATCTGCGGTTCGTGTGGCCGCTCCTGGTGATGCTCGCGGCGGTCTCGATCGTCGTGCTCGGAGTGGGCGCGATCGTGAAATGACGCATGAGTGCGGGGGCGGCGGCCTGGTGGGGTGCGCTCGGTGCATCGTCGCTGCTCCTGGGGTCCGGTCTCACGCTGTG
Organism: Actinomycetota bacterium; assembly: GCA_044870295.1. Taxonomy (GTDB): domain Bacteria; phylum Actinomycetota; class UBA4738; order UBA4738; family UBA4738; genus AC-52. Next base: position 19,158 of record JBIOYQ010000139.1, on the reverse strand, counting down.
GCTCCGGCCGAGCGATCGTGTGGTCGGGCTCACCATGGGATTCGGCGCCGGAGCTCTGATCAGCGCGACGAGCTTCGAGCTGGTGGTGAAGGCCATCCACGCGCACGGCCCCGTCGTCCTCGGCCTGACGGCCGGCGCCGTCACGTTCTTCGCCGCCGACGTCCTGATCGACCGGCGTGGTGGTGCGGACCGCAAGCGCATTGCCGAAGGGCCGGCGCCCTCGGGATCGGGATTGGCCATCTTCGTCGGGACGCTGCTCGACGGCATCCCCGAGTCCATGGTCCTGGGGGTGACGGTGGGGTCGGGAGGCGCGGTCTCCGTGTCGTTCCTGGCCGCGGTGTTCGTGTCGAACCTGCCCGAGGCGATCGCGGCGACGGGCGGATTCCGGGCCGCGGGGCGTCCGCCGGGGGCGCTGCTGACCATGCTGGCGGACTCGATGATGCCCGAGGCCTTCGAGCACGGAGGGAAGGCCGTCGGCCTGCTCACCGTCCTCGGCTACATCGTCGCGACGACGCTCACCCGGGTGGGCTAGACCGTCGCGATTGGCCTTCATCCGCACGGGGTGATGACTGCCTGGAGTTCCCCCGGCTACGTTCGCCTCAGCCGAACGACGAGGAGGTCACCACGGCCGCGGTGCCAGCGACCAGCCGGAACGGGACGGGCGCATGACGGGTTCCCTCGTACTCTCCGCGATCGGGGGCGCCGCTGCCGCGGTCGTTCTCACCGTGACTGTCTGCGAGTGGCGGCGTCGCTCCTCCCTTCGGCACGAGGGGTTCTTCCCGTGCAGGCTCAGCGCGGTGTGGGACAGCCACGGGACGCGCTCCTACGTTTGGCCTCGTCGGTCCGTGAAGGCCCATTGGGTGCACGACGTGTTCGTGGTCTACCGCGGGGGCGTGGACCACGGCACGTACCTGCTGCCAGTAAGCGCCGTGCACGGTGGACTCGAGCCGGTCATCGACCTGCGTGGCGACGAGTACGTGTCGCTTCGCCTGGAGCTGGATGACGGATCGAAGGTGGACGTGGCGGCGCGGCCGCAGCTGGCGGATGAGCTGATCGGACCCTTCCTGGGGGCGCACGCGAGCCTCGGCGAGGCCCAGGGGTGGGGGAGCGCTACGACGGAAGGAGCGTGAGGAACGATGCTCAGGAGGAGACGTCCGGTCCTTCGGGCCGCGACCATGGTCGGCGCCGGCGCCGTGGCCTACCACGCGGGGAAGTCCGTCCAGCAGGGTCGAGACCAGGATGCCGATCAAGACGAACAGCTCCAGGAGCTGGAGTGGCAGCAGCGGCAGACGGCCGCGGCCCAAGGACAGCCGTCGCGGCCGGCCGGCGGACAACTGACGTCCGAGACGATCGCTCAGCTCGAGCAGCTCGCGCAGCTTCGAGAGCGAGGGATCCTCAGCGACGACGAGTTCGAGATACAGAAGCGAAGGATTCTGAACGGATGAGCCGAAGGAGTGGAATGATGCAAGAGTTCGGACCGGTGCAGATCCTGATCGTCGGATTCGACGACTTTCAGCGGAACGGGGAGATCCTCGCCGAGCTGGACAAGCTGCGGGACCGCGACATCATCCGCCTCTTGGATCTGCTGATGGTGGAGAAGGATCCCTCCGGAGACGTGACGTCGCTCGGGCTCAGTGACGTGAGTCGAGAGCGGGCCGAGGAGTTCGGCGCGCTGATCGCGGTGCTGATGGGGCTGGGCCAGGGCGAGGACGACCTGGAGGCAGGGGCCATGGCGGAAGCGGCGGTGATGGCGGACGGGTCCCTGTTCGACGACGAGACGAGGTGGGCCATCGCCGACGCCATCCCGCTGGGGACCACGGCCGCCGTCGCGCTGATCGAGCATCGCTGGGCCATCCCGCTTCGCGACGCGATCGGCCGGGCCGGTGGGATCCCTCTGGCGGACACCTGGATCCACCCCGAGGACCTCATCGCCGTGGCGTCACGCGAGCGAAAGGCGTCCTGACCTTCCCCCGGTTGGTGTCTCGAACGCCCGAGAGGACGTTCGTTCAGGCGGCACCGACCTCTCGGAGCCGCTCGACCACGATGATGCGGGCGGCCGCTTCGATGAGCGCCAGATGTGAGAACGCCTGCGGGAAATTCCCGAGGTGGCGGCCCGTCCCAGAGTCGAACTCCTCCGCGAACAGCCCAAGGGGGGACGCGATGTCGAGCAGCCGCTCCATCAGGTCACGCGCCCGATCTTCCTCTCCGATCACGGCGAGTCCGGACACGAGCCAGAACGAACAGATCAGGAAGGTGCCCTCCTTGCCGCGAAGGCCGTCGTCCGTCTCCTCGACCTTGTACCGCAGGACGTAGCCGCTCTCGGTGAGGTCGTTCTCGATGGCCAGGACCGTGTTTCGCAGCCGCTGATCGTTCGCCGGCAGGAAGCCGAAGAGTGCGGCGAGGAGCGTCGAGGCGTCCAGCGCATCGGTGTCGTAGTGCTGGCGGAGCACGCCGCGCGAGCTCACCCCACGTTGCAGGATGTCGTCGCGAATCTCCTCCGCGATCTGCCGCCACGCCGACGCCGCCCCGCCGTCCCCCCGGATCAGCGCGAGCTTCGAGGCCCGATCCAGGGCGACCCAGCACATCAGCTTCGACGACACGTAATGCTTCGGTTCCCCGCGCGCCTCCCAGATCCCCTGGTCGGGTTCACGCCACACGGCCGCCGCGCATCGGGCCTGGGACTGGACGATGGGCCACAGACGCCTTGGCAGGCGCTGGCTCCGCCGGGTGTGCAGCAGGATGGAATCTAGAACGGCGCCGAAGACGTCGTTCTGCCGCTGATTGAACGCGCCGTTCCCGATGCGGACGGGCTTGGCCCCGTCGTAGCCGGAGAGCTCGTCGAGCTGCACTTCCGTCAGATCTCGGCGGCCGTCGATCCCGTACATGATCTGAAGGCTGGCATCGTCGTTCGGTTCGAGGTCCGCCATGAACTGCATGAACTCATCCGCTTCCCAGTCCAGGTTGAGGAAGTGCAGCGCCTGGAGGGTGAAGGTGGTGTCCCGCATCCAGGTATAGCGGTAGTCCCAGTTGCGCTCCCCGCCGGGCGTCTCCGGGAGGGAGGTGGTCAGGGCGGCGACGGTGGCACCGGTCGGCATGTAGGTGAGTCCCTTGATCACCAGCGCCGAACGCACCAGCGCGGGCCGCCAACGATGGTCGGGGAGACGGGCTCGGCCCAGCCAACCACGCCAGTAGTGCGTCGTGGCATCGAGCCGTTCCATCGCCTCCTCGACGCTCGCCGGGAGCTCCCCCTGCGCATCCCAGGAGAGGACGCAGAACAGCCGCTCACCCGTCTTCAGCACGTGACGCCCTCGGACCCTGTTGCCCTCGATCCCCAGCGCCATGTCGGTGCGCAGACGAAGGGGAGAGCCGACACCGTTGGCCTCGGCGAGGTGGCGTCCCCCGTCGAGCATGGTCCACACGGACGGGGCGCGTCCGTAATCGAACACCGGCTCGCACACCAGGTCGATCTCCACCTCTCCGCCGATGCAGTTCACGGTCTGCACCAGCATGTGGTCCGCGTCGACGTCGGCGGGAGGCCGGGTATGCGGTGTCACCGGGTCGTCCCCGGCTCGGGGACCCATGGTCAGAGCGGATCGGACCAGCGCCCAGCCCGTCGGCGTGTTCCACGCCGTGAGCAGTGTGTTCGTGCCGGGTTCGTACATGCGCGCGGTGGGCACGTTGATGCCGTCCGGCCCCAGCCGGAACATGCCGCTCTGACGATCGAGCAGGGCCCCGAAAACGCTCGGGCCGTCGAAGGCAGGCACGCACAGCCAGTCGATGGAGCCGTCGGGTGCCAAGAGGGCGCCGGTGTGGCAGTCGGACAAGAAGGCGTAGTCGGCGATCGGAGGGAACGGAGACGGCATGTCCGGATCCAGAGACGCGACCGGCGTCACTTGGTGATCGGTTTCGGGGGTCGACGAGCTCATGCTGCTCCTTCCATCCTTCGATCCGTCCCGACGTCAGCTCGCGCGGCGCCGGCCGCCGCGAGGCTGGACCCCGAGCTCCCGGCCGAACCGCTGCCCCTTCGTCGTGTCGATCCGGCCCCGGGCGAAGGCGTCCACGCGCCCCCAGCGTCCCGGGATGTCGAGGAGCTCGATGCGTCCGATCCCGAGCGGCAGGGCGGGATCGACCACCAGATGGTCACCGCTCGGCTCCAGGCCCAGCATGGTTCGGATCAGCAGGAGCGGAGCCCCGGTCGACCATGCCTGCGGGCTGCACGACGTGGGGTACTGCACCGGGTACTTGGTGTGGGCCCGGGCGTACCCACCGAACGCCTCGGGGAGCCGTCCCAGGAAGAACCGGGCGGCGTCGAGGATCCCGGCCGCCACCGTGGCCGCCTCCGTCTTGTATCCGTATCGTCGCATCCCCCATGCGATGAAGGAGCAGTCGAACGGCCACACTGTGCCGACGTGATACCCGATGGGGTTGTACCGCCCGTCGCCCTCGGCCATGGTGCGGATTCCCCAGCCGGAGAAGAGCCTCGGGCCCATCAGATGCGCCACGCAGGCCTTGGCCTTCGCCTTGTCCGCGATCCCGCTCCACAGCAGGTGGCCGATGTTGGACGAGAGCGCGTCCACCTGTCGGCCGTCCTGGTCGAGTGCCAGCGCGAAGTACTGGCCGTCCTCGACCCAGTAGTCGCGGTTGAACCGCCGCTTCAGGTCGGCCGCCTCGCGCTCCAAGCGATCCGCGTACTCGGGATCCTTCCATACGGATCGCGCCAGCCTGGCCCCGCGCATCTTCGCGTCATAGGCGTACCCCTGCAGCTCACATGTCGCTCGTGGGTATCCGGGAATCCGCCCGTCACGGTACGCGATGGAGTCCCAGGAGTCCTTCCAGCACTGGTTCTCCAGGCCCGTCTCCTCGTTGCGGCGCTGGTAGGAGGTGTAGCCGTTGCCCATGCGATCGCCATAGTCGTCGATCCACGCGAAGGCTCCTCGGACGTTCTGTTCGAGCTCGCGTACCAGGCGCGTATCACCCGTCCAGCGCTCGTACTCGTCCAACAGGACGACGAACAGGGCCGTGGCGTCGGCCGCGCCGTAGTAGGGCGAGTGCGGCCGTTCCTCGAACGCGGTCATCTCCCCGAACCGCATCTCGTGCAGGATCTTTCCTGGCTCCTCGTCCCGGAAGTCGTCGATCCGGGTTCCCTGACGCTGGGCCAGGGCGCGCAACGTCGTTTCGGCCAGCTCGGGCGTGAACGGGAGTGCCTGGAGGCTGGTGAAGATGCTGTCCCGGCCGAACATCGTCATGAACCACGGAAGGCCGGCCGCCGGCAGGCTCTGACCGGGGAGGGAGAGCGGGGAGAACCGCAGCGCGGCCAGGTCGACCAGGCTGCGGGTGTATGTCACCTTGAGCCAGTCCCAGTCGGACTCGAGCCTCGGCGCGTCGGTGACCCAGCGCTCGAGGTTCCGCTGCATGCTCGACGCCCGACTGGCCGCGACGCGTTGCCGCGGTAGGGCCTGGGCGGACGAGCCGATCGGGGAGGTGACGACGTCCAGCTTCGTGTGCCAATCGCCGTGCGGCTCGATGTGGATCCTGAACGTGAGGCCGCGCTCGTCGATCTCGGCCGGCTCGGAGGACGTGATCACGGTCTCCCGGGTGAGGTGGTCCCGCTGATAGGAGAGCACCAGGCGATCCTTCTCCGCCCGCCGGTCGTACCGCCCCTGCTTCTTCAGCGCGTCCTTGACCTCGAAGAGGTCGGCGAAGTCGGTGCCTGCCTCGATGCGCACGCCGAGATCGACCGGCTCCGCGTCGTGGTTCATGATCGTCAGTTCTTCGTGGAAGCCGTCCCCGACGGCGCGCTGCCGGATGACCGAGAGCTTGGAATCGACGTAGACCGTGCCCGTCCCCGGGACCAGGAAGAAGCGCGTCTCGAAGTACTGCAGGTCGTCCACGGACAAGGTGTTGAGCCGCTGCCCGTTGACCGTGAGCAGCCACGTCGACAGGAATCGCGTGTCCCACGCGAACAGCCCCGTCGGGTCGTCGATCGAGGCCTCGATGTCTCCCCGCGCGTCGCTCACCACGAAGGTGTTCCCGTCCAGGATCTTGACGAGCTGCTCAGTCATGTTTGGCTCCGATCATCTCTGAGCGGGCGCGAGCGTCGGACGGAGGCCCGGGGAACAGCCGTTGGAACGCCAGCACCAACGCCGGTTGTCCCTCGAGCTCCACCTCCCCCCGCAGGGCGGCGGCGATGGCGTTCGCCTCTCCACGGGTCAACGCCTCGAACAGGCTCTTGGTCATCGTGGCTACGGAGTCGGACTCGGCCCGGCCGCGCGACACGTCCACCCTGCCGTCGGTCACCGTGACCACCCACGAATCGACCCCCCCGTTGCGCCGAAGGTCGAACCGGACGGTCCCCGTGAGATGGCGGAGTGCCGGCTCGTCGTCGCGGCCGTCCAGTGCCTCGAAGAACCCCTCAGTCGCGTCCATGGCGCCTCCTCATCCGTATGTCCTCCCTCGTCGATCCCTTGCGCCACCCTGCCCCGACGAATGACGACATGCCTCACCCGATGTGGACGAAACCGGCGGCGGCGGGCTCGGTGACCGGGTCACCCCGAGGGGGTGATGCGCCCCGGCCGTGCCTGCGGTGACCCTTGCAGCGTGCGGATCGAGGACGCCGGGGAACCGGCATGAGCAAGGGCGTCGAAGAGCGGACGTTCCCGGCTCAGCGCGTGGTCCTGCCGCTGGCCCTCTGTCAGTTCACCGCCAGCTACGCCGGCACCAACATGAACGTCGCCATCAGCAGCATCGCGCACGATCTGCACACGACGGTGGTCGGCGTCCAGACGGCCATCACCCTGTTCACGCTCACCATGGCCGCCTTGATGATCCCGGGCAGCAAGCTGACGGATCTCTGGGGCCGCAAGTTCTGCTTCATGCTCGGCCTGCTCATCTACGGCAGCGGGGCCACCATCGCCGCGCTGGCGACGGGACAGGCGGCTCTGGTCGTCGGCTACTCCCTGTTCGAAGGGATCGGGTCGGCCCTCATGATCCCCCCGATCTACATCATCATCACGCTGGTCTTCGCCGACGTCCCTTCCCGTGCGAAGGCGTTCGGCGTCGTGAGTGCCGCGGCGGGTGTCGGTGCGGCGGCCGGACCTCTCATCGGCGGGCTCATCACCAGCACGATCAGCTGGCGCGCCTCGTTCCTCGCCCAGGTCCTCGCGGTGGTGACGATCCTCTACATCGCCCGCCGGATCCCCGCACCCGGCCGGCAGGGACCGAAGCCGGCCTTCGACGTGGTCGGGGCGATCCTCTCCGCCGCCGGCCTGTTCTTCATCGTCCTCGGCATCCTCCAGTCGGGGACGTACGGTTGGTTCACCGCCCGGAAGGACTTCTCCATCTTTGGCACCGTGATCATCCACAAGGGTGGTATCTCTCCCGTCTGGCTCTTCGTGGGGGCCGGGGCGATCGTGCTGGCGTGGTTCCTCCTCCACGTTCGAGCCAGAGAGCGATCGGGGAAGGAGCCGCTCCTGCCGGTCAGACTGTTCCGCAACCGGGCGTCGAACCTCGGCCTGGTGACGCAGAACGTCCAGTGGCTCACCATGCAGGGGAGCTTCTTCGTCATCTCCGTGTTCCTGCAGGAGGCGCGCGGGTTCAGCGCGATCGAGACCGGCCTCGCTCTCACCCCCGCGACGATCGGCATCCTGGGGTCGTCCGCCCTCGCCGCGAGAATGGCCCGCAAGCGATCGCAGCGGACGATCATCTGCTTCGGGTTCGCCGTCACCCTGGTGGGGATGGGGTTGCTGCTGCTCCTGGCGCGAGCGACCTCGAACATCCTGCTGTTCGTCCCGGGCCTGCTGGCGATGGGAATCGGCGTGGGAGCCATGCTGACGGCGTCGGTGAACGTCGTTCAGTCGAGCTTCCCGGAGCGGGAGCAGGGGGAGATCTCCGGCCTGTCGCGCAGCGTCTCGAACCTCGGATCTTCCTTCGGCACGGCGCTGGCCGGTTCGATCCTGGTGTCCCAGATCGCGAGGGGCAACACGGCATTCCTCATCGCCCTAGCGTTCATCAGCTCCATCGGGTTGATCGGCCTGGCCGCCGCGCTGCTCCTGCCCCGCGATGCCGGGCGTCCAGCCGAGGCGACGGCCTGAGGAACGCAGTCGGCCCAGGCTCGTTCATGGGGGCGGCATTTGGCATGATGCATCGGTGTCGGACGGTGAGACCGGGCCGCCGGAGGCGCCCGAACGGAACGCCCTCTGGGCCGGCCTCGTCGCCCGAGCACGGGCCTGGGTCGTCCGAACACGGGCCTGGGCGGTGGCCGAATGGCCGCTCCTCATCCCGCTCGGTGTGGGGATCGCCCTTCGGATCCTGGCCATGGTGGCGTACCGGCCGGCGCTTCCCCTGCACAACGCCGACTCGGTGCAGTACCTCTCGCGAGCGGTCACCCTCTCACCGGAGGGCAGCTTCCATCCCTTCCTCTATCCGCTGATCCTGCGCGCGCTCACGCTTCCGGGGTCGCTCACGCCGGTCATGGTGGCCCAGCACGTGGCCGGGCTGGCGATGGCGGTGATGCTCTACGTCGTGATGCGGCGCCACGGGGTCCGCCCATGGGTGGCAGCCCTGGGCGTCACGCCGGTGCTCCTGGACGGCTACCTGATCGCGTTCGAACACCAAATCCTGTCGGAGGTCTTCTTCGCGCTGTTCGTGGTGTGGGGGCTGTACCTGCTCGCCTCGCGGGAACGTCCAGGCGTGGTCGCCGTGGCCGCCTCCGGCGTGCTGCTCGCGCTCGCGTCCATCACCAGGTTCGCCGGGCTGGCCGTGATCGTGGCCGCGGTCCTGTTCGCGCTGGTCCGGCGGTTCGGGTGGGTTCGCCTGGTATCGCTGCTGGGGGCGTTCGGGGTCGCGCTGGTCGGGTATTCGGTCTGGTTCGGCGCGCAGAGCGGGTCCTTCGCTCTCACGAATCGCGAGGGCTTCTTCCTCTATGGACGCGTGGTGTCCTTCGCCGACTGCCGGGAGGTTCCCGTCCCGCCGGACCTCCAGGTGTTCTGTCCCGAGAACCATCCACCCACCGGGCCGGGTCTGTTCAAGTCGGGGCTGCCGGGCGAGATACGGAGGGACCCGACCTACAACCCGGAGGCCCGCGCCTTCGCGGAACGGATGATCCGGGCGAAGCCGGCGGCCTTCGTCGCCGCGGTCGCGTCCGACTTCGTGCACTACTTCGAGTGGGGCGTGCATCGCGCGCAGCCCCAGTGGCGCCTCCCCGTCATCCTTCAGCGACCGGACAAGCTGCGCGGACCGGCCGGGCTTCGGAGCCGGTTCTCCATCGCCTCGGGGCCCGCGAGGTTCCTCCGCGACTACCAGTCGATCGTGTGGGTGAAGGGGCCGCTGCTCGCCGGCCTTCTCGTGGTGGGGTTGGTCGGAGGCATCGTCGGCTGGATCCGCGGAGGTGAACGCTCGGGGGCCGCCCAGCTGGCGCTCCTGTTGACGGTGGCCACCGTAGGGCTGTTGCTGTTTCCCGTGGTGTTCGCCGTCTATCACTTCCGGTACGTTGTGCCGGCCGTCCCCTTGGTCGGGCCGGCGGCCGCGCTGGGGGCCTGGGCCTTCTTCGGGAAGTCGAGGGGTCAATCGGATGCGGCGCCGAGCGGGGATGTGGACGAACCGTCCTCGCCCGAGGTGGTGGAATGAGCTTGGCGGATCGGCGGGTGCGCCTGGTGGTGGTGGGGGCGCTGGCGTCGGGGCTCGTCGCTCTCGGCCTCACGTGGGTGCTCAGGTCGGCCGGGACGTCGGAGCGACCCATCCCCACGGGTCCGAACATCCTGCTCATCCTCACGGACGACCAGCGTGCGTCCGGCACCCTCGAGGTGATGCCCCGGACGCGCCACTGGTTCGAGGACGGTGGGGTTCGATTCCCATCGGCCTTCGTGACCACCCCGCTGTGCTGCCCGTCCCGAGCGTCCATCCTGACAGGGCAGTTCGCGCACAACCACGGGATCCTGTTTCACGTCACGCCGCGCCTCCACGTCACCTCGCCCGATTCGCCGTTCCAGCGAGCGACGATCGAGCGGGCTCTCCACGACGCGGGATACGAGACCGCCTTGTTCGGCAAGTACCTGAACGGCTGGCCCGAGAGCGAGGACCCGCCGTTCTTCGATACGTGGTCCGTGGTGCGCGTCCCCCGGAAGGACACCTACTTCGGCGGTGAGGTCAACGAGGACGGCAACCTCCGACCGATGAACGAGTACAACACGACCTACCTCCGGGACCGGGCGTTGGACTTCCTCCGCTCCATGCAGGGCGACGCGCGGCCCTGGTTCCTGTCCATCACGGTCAAGGCCCCCCACTACCCCTACACGCCGGAGCCGAAGTACGAGAACGCGCCGGTGCCGCCGCTGGTCCCGGATCCGGCGATGCAGGAGACCGACCGGAGTGACAAGCCGCCCGACGTGCAACAACGCTCGGTATCGCCGGAGAAGGCCGAGATGGCTCGGACGGCGCAGTTGCGGACGCTCATGTCGGTGGACGATCTGGTGGAGAGCGTCTTCCAGGAGCTCACGCGGCTCGGCGAGGTCGAGAACACCCTCGCCCTCTTCACATCGGACAACGGTCTGCTGTGGGGCGAGCACGGGCTCGGCGTGAACAAGCTGGTTCCGTACACGCCCTCGGTGGCGGTGCCGCTCTTGCTTCGCTGGCCCGGCCACGTGGCGGCGGGCGTGGTCGACGACCGCCTTGCGGCGAACGTCGACCTGGCGCCGACCATCCTGCAGGCGGCCGGGATCTCGCCCGATCCTTCGATGTCGATCGACGGGCGTTCGCTGCTCGAGCCGAGCCATCGTTCCCGCCTGTTGCTCGAGTACGGATCCACGGGCGGGTGGGCGTCGACGCGAACCAGGGACTTCCAGTACGTGGAGTACTACGACAACGGGCAGGTGACGTTCCGCGAGTACTACGACCTGCGAGCCGATCCGTGGCAACTCACCAACCTGCTCGCGGACGATGACACGGCCAACGACCCGGACGTCACGGCCCTCTCAGCGCAGCTGACCGCCGATCGCGGATGTCGGGAGTCCGCCTGCCCGTAGAGGCGAGGTCGTGGCTCCCACCCGAAGGACCAGCCCTTCGCTCGGCCGGATCCGGCACGCCCGGGTCCCGGTCTCGCCGTCTCGCTGACGGTCCGTCCCGATGAGCACCCCGTAGGAGGGCACGGGTACCTCGCCCGCGTCGTGCCCAAGGTTGACGGCGACCATCACACCGCTGCCTCTCCTCCATGCCCAGAGGCCGGGTGGTCCTCCCGCCACCGGCCGGTAGCGACCCGACCGCAGCTCCGGCAGCCGGCGGCGCAAGGCGATCAGGTCCCGGCAGAACGACAGGATGGATCCGGGGTCTCCGCGCTGCTCCGCGACTGAGCGGCCGTCGGGCTCACCGATCGGGAGCCACGGCGTCGTCTGGGGCGACGTGAAACCGGCGTTCGGTCCCGGCCCCCACCACATCGGCGTCCGGCAGGGGTCTCGGCCGTCCTCGTCCCACGTGCGCCTCCCGAGCGGATCTCGAAGGTTCGCCGGCGGCACGTCGACGTTCGGCATGCCGATCTCGTCCCCGTAGTAGAGGAACGGGGTGCCCCTGAGGGTGAGGAGGATCAACAGGGCGCACCGAACCAGGTGCGGATCACCCCCGCACCAGCGGGTGGCCAGCCGACCCACGTCGTGGTTGGAGGCGGTCAGCACCGGCTGGACGTCGGATGGAAAGGCCGCCTCGGTGGCCTCGACCACCGCGCGCAGCGCGTGGGCCTCGAACGCCGCCAGCACGAAGGCGAAGTTGAAGCACAGATGCAGTTCGTCGCCCGTCGTGCCGTAGTACAGGGCCAGCTGGTGAGCATCCATGATCCAGGTCTCTCCGACCAGGACCCGGGGTGGGTCGTACCCCTCGCAGGACCGGCGCCATCCGCGAAAGATGTCGTGGACCTCGGGCCGGTTCATGGAGTAGAGGTGCCGCTGGCCGAGGCGTCGGGTCCGCGGAGGGTCGTCCTCGGTGGCAGGAAGGTTGTCGCGGAGCGCCCGATCCTTGACCAGGCCGTGCGCGACGTCGATGCGGAATCCGGCGACGCCGCGGTCGAGCCAGAACCGGAGAATGCGGTCGAACTCCCCCCGGACGTCCCGGTTCCACCAGTTGAGGTCCGGCTGCTCGGGCAGGAAGTTGTGCAGGTAGAACTGGCCGGAGGCGGCGTCCGGCTCCCATGCGGGCCCGCCGAACACTGAGATCCAGTTGTTGGGCGGGGTGCCGTCGGGCCGCGGGTCCGCCCACACGTACCAGTCGCGGTGGGCGGCCTGCCTCGAGGTGAGCGCGTCGAGGAACCACGGATGGCGGTCGCTGGTGTGGTTGGGGACGAGGTCGAGCAGCACCCGGATGCCCCGCCGCCCGGCCTCCGCGATCAGCCGGTCGACGTCCTCCATGGTCCCGAGGTCGGGGTGCACCCCGTAGTAGTCGGCGACGTCGTAGCCCCAGTCCTCGTCGGGCGAAGGATGGATGGGGGTGAGCCAGATGCCGTCCACCCCGAGCCAGGCCAGATGGTCGAGGTGCTCGGTGATCCCGCGGAGGTCGCCGACCCCGTCCCCGTTCGAGTCGGCGAAGGAGCGGACGTAGATCTGATAGAAGACGCCGTCGCGCCACCAACGATCACTCACCACCCCGCCGCCTCTCAACCGAGCGCCCCCGAATTTCTCTCTCGATTTGACCGGGACAACCTGACACGTCTGCACCGCCGAGGCTAGGCGAGGAAAGCGGGGGTGAAGCGCTGGCCGCGCTGGCCTGAGCTTCGAGCTCAGTGTCGCATCAGAACCGGCCGGGATGCTCTCCGCTCTTCGTCCAGGACCAGCGGACCGTCCGGCCGGCGTTGCCGAGTGCGTCCGTGCCGTACACGTAGAAGGTGTGCCGGCCCACCTCGGAGATCGTGTACGTCTTGGGGCTGGTGCAGGTCGTCTCGGGCCCCTCGTCCAGCTGGCACGTGAAGGTCACGTCCTCCTCGTCCGCCGTGAACTTCATCGTCACGCTGTCCCACGTGTTGGGGTCGGGCGGGCCGGAGGTGATCGTGACCGTTGGAGCGGTCGCGTCCACCGTCCAGGCCCAGTCATCCGGCGCGGACTGGTTGCGCGCCGGGTCCTTGGCGATGACCGACAGCGTGTGCGGACCATCGCCCAGCCAGTCGTAGGTCTTGGGTGAGGTGCACGTGAGGTAGGTGCCGCCGTCTTTCGAACAGGTGAACGTCGCGTCCGGCTCGTTGCTGACGAACTCGAAGGTGGCGGACTTGGAGTTGCTCTCGCCATCGGGGCCGCTCGTGATCTTGACCCTCGGGCTGATCGTGTCGACGGTCCACGTCTGGGTGACTGGATCGGACACGTTGCCGGCATCGTCGTAGGCGGTGGCGACGAACGTGTGCACCCCGTCGGAGAGCCCGGTGTAGTCGACGCTTCGGGTGCAATCCGACTCCGGCGCCTCGTCCAGCGAGCAGGTGAAGCCGCCCTGGTCCTGCTCGCTCGTATCCAGCGTGAAGTGGGCGTCGGTGTCATCCGTATTTTCCGAGGGACCCCACAGGATCGATATGACCGGCGGCGTGGAGTCGACCGTCCACGTGTACACCACCGTGTTCGTTTGGCCCGACAGGGGATCGGTCCCCACGATCGTGAAGGTGTGAACGCCGTCGGCCAGCACGCGCGTGGTGGAAGGGCTGATGCAGACCTTGGCGGTCCCTCCGTCCACCGAGCACGTGAAGAGCGTCCCCGGGAGGTTCGAACTGAACGTGAAGGTCGGGGTGGCGTCCTTGTTCGGATCGGACGGCCCGGTCACCGAGATCAGAGGGGGCGGCGGGTTGAAGTAGGGGTCCAGACCCATCGCCGTGAACGCGGCCAGCGACGACCCCGACGTGTCCACCCACCAGTCGCAGTTGGCGCCTCCGGAGATCCCGTTGTTGTAGTAGGAGACCACCTTGATGTCGGGCATGGTCTTCAGGTCGGCCTCCGCCTCGGTGAACCACGCGCCCTTGGCCCCCGGCGCGCCTGCCTTCTCGATCGTTCCCCACTCGGCGATGAGCATGTCCATGCCCTTGGCCTCGCCGTAGTCGTAGAAGTCGTCGAACAGTTCGTCGAATGTCTTCCAGACCCCCGGTGGGCACTTGAACCAGTTGTAGCCGTCGGCTCCGAGCAGATCCACGTAGGCGTCACCCGGATACCAGGCATCGGCGCCGTCGTTCATGTACGTGTAGGAGAGCAGGATCAGCACCCAGCTCACGTTGGTGACGCCCTTGGCGACGAACCGGTCGTGGATGTGTCGCCATGCGGAGATGAACTGTGAGGAGGTACCCGAGTCCTTCATCTCCGGCTCGTGGTCGAAGGTGAAGAACAGCGGCGCGCCGTAGGCCTTGATGTCGGCGGCGCGGGCATCGATCAGCGAGTCGTACCGGCCTGTCGAGATGTCCTTCCACGTGGCGTCGACCTCTCCATTGAGCTCGGTCTGCCAGCTCATCACCAACGTGGTGCCCCGGTCCCGGACATACCGGTCGAAGTCATCGGGGAACTCGTCGTTCCACAGGTGGTACTGGCGCTTGACCGCGACCTTGCGGTCGATGAGGCTCTCGAACCCGTTCAGGGCCTCTTCGCGGCTGTCCCCCTCGTCCTTCAGAGCCGCGTTCGATCCGAACCAAGCCCCGGTGTCGGGGAGGTCGGGACCCCGCTCCGCGAGCGGATATGGGTCAACGTGCGGACGCCGATGGGCCGCCGAGGCCGTGGAGGCGACCCCCGCGGTGACCAGGAACGAGGCGACGATGCAGACGAAGACGTGGCCCGGGAGGACCATCCGGTGGGTGCGTTCGTGGACTATCTGCCGGGTCTGTTCGTGGACTAGCCGCGGTCCACTCATTGGACTACCAATTGATGAGTAGTTGGAACCTGCCTGCTCACAAAGCAAGCAGCTGTCCACAGCCCATGAGAATGGTTGGCGCTATGTACGCCCAGAGATAACGCGCGCGAAACATGGGGCGCTCGCGTTTGCATGCCTCGAACCCCTTGTCCCCTCAGCGGGCCGACTCTATCAAGGGTGTCAACCCTGGTTCCGGGTAGGGGACGAGGCTTCAGGGGCCGCCACTCCGGGGTTCACTATCATCCTTGTCCTATGCCCAAGGTGACGTTGCCGGGAGGGAGCATCCGCGAGGTCGATACGGGTTCGCCCGTGGGAGACCTGCTCACGACCGAGGCGATCTGTGCCCGTCAGGATGGCGAGCTGGTCGACCTGTCGCGACCCGTTGGGGAAGACGCGGTGGTGGAGCCGGTCACGCCGAGTGAGCCCGACGGACTGCACGTCCTTCGGCATTCCACTGCGCACGTCATGGCCCAGGCCGTCTGCGATCTGTTCCCCGGGGCGAAATACGCCATCGGCCCGGCCATCGAGGACGGCTTCTACTACGACTTCGACCTGGCGGAGTCACTCACGCCAGAGGATCTCGATCGGGTGGAGGAGCGGATGCGGGAGATCGCGAAGGCGGCGCAGCCGTTCACCCGGGAGGAGCTGGACCAGGCGGCGGCCCTGGAGCGCTTCGCCGACCAGCCCTACAAGCGGGAGATCATCGAGACCGCGGAGGCGTCCGAAGGCGCCCTGGGCGACCGCTTCACCGTCTACCGCAACGACGGCTGGGCGGACCTCTGCCTCGGGCCCCACGTACCGTCGACCAACCGGCTGGGGGCGTTCAAGCTGCTCAACCTGGCCGGGGCGTACTGGCGGGGCGACGAGAAGCGGCCCCAGCTCCAGCGGATCTACGGGACGGCTTGGGCCACCGAGGCCGACCTGGCCGCCTACCTCCACCGCCTTGAGGAGGCCCGGCGCCGCGACCATCGCCGCTTGGGGCGCGAGCTGGACCTGTTCTCCTTCCCCGACGAGCTGGGCGCCGGGCTGCTGGTGTGGCACCCACGGGGTGGGATCCTTCGCAAGCAGGTCGAGGACTTCGTGCGTGAGATCCATCTGCGCCACGACTACACGCCGGTGTTCACTCCGCACATCGCGAAGTCGGTCCTGTGGGAGACCAGCGGACATCTGGCGAAGTACGCCGAGAACATGTACCCGCCCATGAAGGACGAGAACGCGGACTACTACGTCAAGCCCATGAACTGCCCGTTCCACGTGCTCGTGTACAAGTCGCGCACCCGCTCGTATCGGGAGCTGCCGCTGCGGCTGTTCGAGCTCGGGACGATCTACCGGCACGAGCTGCTGGGGACGTTGCACGGCCTGATGCGCATCCGCGGTGGCACGCAGGACGACTCCCACATCATCTGTCGCGAGGACCAGCTGGTCGACGAGATCCTCAGGGTGTTCGACCTCATCCAGGAGGTGTACGCGGCCTTCGGGTTCACCGACCCGATCGTTCGCCTGTCCACGAAGCCCGGCATGGCCATCGGCGACGAGGCCATGTGGGCCAGGGCCACCGAGACGTTGAAGGCCGCCCTGGACCGGAGCGGCTTCGACTGGCACGTGGCAGAAGGCGAGGGCACCTTCTACGGGCCCAAGGTGGACTTCGACTTCCGCGACGCCATCGGTCGCACGTGGCAGCTCAGCACCGTCCAGTGCGACTTCGCCCTGCCGGAGCGGTTCGACATGGAGTACATGGGCGAAGACAACCAGCGCCACCGTCCGGTGATGATTCACCGAGCCATCCTGGGAACGATCGAGCGGTTCACCGGCGTGTTGATCGAGCACTACGCGGGGGCGTTCCCTCTGTGGCTGGCGCCGGAGCAGGCTCGAATCGTGCCCGTCGCGGACCGCCATGCGGGTCACGCGGAGTCGCTGGCCTCGACGCTCCGAGGACGAGGCCTCAGAGCGGAAGTCGACGCCAGTCGGGAGACGGTCCCCAAGAAGGTCCGGGAGGCGCAGGTGATGAAGGTGCCCTACACACTGGTGGTGGGGGACAAGGAGATCGAGGCCGGGACGGTCTCGGTCCGCGAGCGATCGGGCCGGGAGGTCCGGGGCGTGCCATTCGGCGCGTTCGCCGACGCGGCGGCGCAGGAGGCCGCCGCCCGCGCTCTCGAGCCGATCGACCTGGACGAGCTCAAGGCGGCTTCCGCCCCAACCCCCACCGTGTAGTGGAGCGCCTGTGGTCGCCGTGGCGGATGGAGTACATCCGGTCCGCGGTGGCCGAGGAGCCCGACGGCTGCTTCCTCTGCGAAGCGCTGACGAAGGACGACGACGAAGCCACCTTGGTGTTGGCCCGCGGCCCGCAGGCATTCGTCATCCTGAACGCCTATCCGTACAACCCCGGCCACCTCATGGTCGTGCCGAACCGGCACGAGAGTGAGCTCGAAGCGCTGAACACCGGGGACCTGAACGATGTCGATGCCTTGCTCCAACGCTCCATCCGGGCGCTGAAGGACTCCTCCAGTCCAGATGGCTTCAACCTTGGGATGAACCTGGGGCGGGTGGCGGGCGCCGGTATCCCGGGCCATCTCCACTGGCACGTGGTGCCCAGGTGGAACGGCGACACGAGTCACATGACGGTGGTGAGCGACACGAAGGTGCTGCCTGAGCTCCTCACCGAGACCTACGCGCGCCTCAAGCCGTTCTTCGACTGATCGAGCGGCAGCGGCGGCAGCGGGGCAGAGGTCAAAGCCGGCGGATCTTCGTCAAGCATCCACTGTGTCGGGAGGGGGCCGCGGCCGAGAAGGGACCTGATCCTTCCGGCGGTCTCCGGGACGATCGGCCACGCGACCAGGCCAATGGCATCCAGGTAGGGGAGGAGCTTCGTCAGCTCCCGGTGGGCTTCTTCGTCTGGCAGCCTCCACGGTTCGGTCTGGGCCAGTCGCCGATTGACCTCCGCGCCTAGTGCGTGGACGCCGGCGAGCGCATCTCGGAGTCGAGCTGCCCTCAGAGAAGACCCGATCTCGTCCACGGCGACGGCCGCGGCTTCACGATCGGGTCCAGCACTCCGGTGCCAGGCCTCGGAGTCCGGCTTACCGCCGAACCGCTTCCACAAGAGCGTGGCCACACGGAACGCCGGGTTGGCGACGGCGCCCAACAGCCCTGTTCGGGTGAGGTCCTCGGCCTGCTCCCACGTGAACTCCGTGTCGCCGGTCTCCGGATTCAACGCGCAAAGGGCATGCCGCAGAGGATCGACGCCTAGCCGTTCGACACCCTCGTCGATGGTGAAGCCGACCCCGCGGCTGGCCGACATCCTCGCGCCGGCGGTCAGGTAGTGGTTGGCGACCAGTTCGTCCGGAAGGTGAAGCCCCTCACCGGCTCCCGACAGGATGGCCGGCCACCAGACGGCATGGAACGGGGCGTTGTCCTTCCCCAGGAAGTAACGGTGGACGGCCTGCTCGTCCTCCCACCACGTCCTCCACGCCTCCGGATGTCCGGATCGCTCCGCCCATTCGATGGACGCCGACAGATACCCGATGACGGCGTCGAACCATACATACAGCCTCCGGTCCTCCCAGCCCGGCAGCGGGACCGCGACGCCCCACGGCAGGTCGCGCGTGATGGCCCGCGGTTGGAGGCCGGCCCGAACCCACCCCGTCGCTTCGTTGAGGACGAACGGCCGCCAGCCCTCTCGCGTCCCCAGATACCGCTCGACGGCTGGCTGGAGGAGGTCGAGCCGCAGGAACAGCTGACGCAGCTGTCGAAACCCTGCGCTCGCCCCGCACCGCCGGCACCGGGGGTCACCCAGCTGCTCGGCCTCCAGCGTCTGCCCGCAGGTGTCGCACTGGTCGCCTCGCGCCGCCGCCGCGCCGCAGTGGGGGCAGGTCCCCTCCACATAGCGATCGGGCAGCGACCGCTGCTCGCGCGGGCACCACGCCGAGGGCTGGAGCGCCTCCGTGATGTACCCGTTGCGGTGCAGGCCGAGGAAGAGCCGCTGGACGGTCGCCGCGTGCAGCTCGGTATGGGTCTTCGTATAGAGGTCGAAGGAGATCCCCAGACGGTCGAACGACGTGGCGATCGCTTGGTGCTGCTCGTCTGCGAAACGCTCCGGGTCCACGCCCGCGCGCTCGGCCGCCACCGTGATCGGCGTCCCGTGCTGGTCGGAGCCCGAGACCATGAGGACGTCGTCCCCCGCCAGACGGTGGTAGCGCGCCACGATGTCGGCGGGCAGGTAGCACCCCGCGACGTGGCCGAGGTGCCTCGGCCCGGACGCGTACGGCCACGCCACCGCGATCAGGACCCGCATCGGTCTCCTCCTCTCGTGTCGTCGGA
>JBIOYQ010000138.1:0-6853 GCA_044870295.1 Actinomycetota bacterium | reverse complement strand
TCCGGATAGCGTGCCACCGCGGTCAGGCCGCGCTCGACCAATCGCCTTTCCCTGATCGGTTGCTCGGCGTGCAGTCGATCGAGCGAGTGCGGGGCGCGAGGGGGGTGGAGATTCGGGCAGGTCGAGGGTCAACAGGGCCCATGAAGTGGAGTGGGCGAGAGAGGACTTGAACCTCCACGGGATTGCTCCCACAGGAACCTGAATCCTGCGCGTCTGCCAAATTCCGCCACTCGCCCGGACTGAGATTCGATGGTAACAGCAGCGTGGCGACCCAGGGCCGCCCTGGCAGGAGTAGAGCAAGGACCCCTGGATATAATCCCCGTCGAACCCCTCCCCACATTGGATCGACGAAACCTTGGGCATCCTGCAGGAGTTCGAACGCCGCCTCGAAGGCGTGATCGAAGGCATCTTCACCAAGGCCTTCCGCGGTGGGCTGCAGCCCGTCGAGCTCGCCACGCGGATCCTGAAGGAGATGGAGACGAACAAGACGGTGGGCGTGCGGCAGGTCTGGGTCCCCAACCGCTACGTGTTCAAGCTGTCCGAGCCCGACGCGGAGCGGTTCGGCCAGGCCGAACGTTCCCTCCGACGGGAGCTGGAGCAGGTGGTCCGGGACGGTGCGAAGGAGCGGGGCTGGGAGCTGGTCGGCCCGCCGGAGGTGGACTTCGACGTCGAGCAGTCGCTTCGTGAGGGCGAGTTCTCGTGTCAGGCCATCCTGGTGGAGGGACCCACCACCGGCCAGCCGGCCGTCCAGCCCGGTTCACAGCCGCAGGCCGCCCCCGCGCCCGACCGCCGCTCGGCGGAGCTGGTCCTGATCGAGAACGGCAAGCCGTCCCGGGCCTTCCCGCTGGCGAAGGACCGGGTCATCATCGGGAGGCTCGAGGAGTCCGACATCGTCCTGTCGGATCCGGGGGCGAGCCGCCGCCACGCCGAGGTGCGTCGGGATCGTGGGAACTTCGTTCTCTCGGACCTGGGTTCGACGAACGGGACGATGGTCAACGAGGCGACCGTCGGGGAGCGACCGCTCGAGGAGGGGGATCGCATCACGATCGGGAGGACCGTCCTCGAGTTCCGGAGGCGGTAGGCCTTGCCCGTCTTCGTCCTGACGGTCCTGAAGATCCTGTTCCTCGCCCTCTTGTACTTCTTCGTGTACCGGGCCTTGCACGCTGTGGTCGTCGGCCTACGATCGCCCGCAACGGTTCCGGCGGCCGGCGCCGGTGCTGGGGTCGCCACCGCCCCGAGGGGTCGGGGACGAGGCGACAAGCCACCTCGCTCGGTGGTGATCCTCGATGAGCGTGGCAGCAAGGTGAAATCGGTCCCCCTGGAGGGGAACCTCCAGATCGGCCGGGCCGAGGCGTGTCAGATCAGGCCGGAGGACACCTACATCTCCTCGTTCCACGCCCGGATCTTCCGGCGGGACGAGGGCTGGTACGTCGAGGACCTGGGGTCGACCAACGGCACGTACCTGAACCAGCGACGGGTGACGTCGCCGGCCGAGCTGCGCGCGGGTGACCGGCTCAAGGTGGGGAAGACGACGCTGGAGCTCCGGCGATGAAGATCCGCGTCGGCGTCCGTACTGACATCGGCCGATCCCGTACCCGGAACGAGGACGCCTATCTCGTCCACGATCCGGTCTTCGCCGTCGCCGACGGCATGGGCGGTCATCGCGGCGGCGACGTTGCGTCGAACCTGGCCCTGGAGAGCCTCCAGGCAACCGAGGAAGGATCGACCGCCCAGGACTTCCGCGACCTGGTCGAACAGATCAAGTCCGCGAACCAGCGCGTGTTGGAACGGGGCGAAGCCGATCGCAACCTCCGTGGGATGGGGACCACCCTGACGGCGATCCTGGCCGCGGACGGGAAGGCGCACGTGGCGCACGTCGGTGACTCGCGCGCGTACATGTTGCGCGACGGCAAGCTGCAGCAGCTCACCGAGGACCACACGCTGGTCCAGCGGATGGTGCGCGAGGGGCGGCTCACCGAGGAGGAGGCCCGCTCGCACCAGCAGCGCAGCGTGGTGACCCGTGCGCTCGGGGTCGACGAGAACATCCCGGTGGACGAGCTGACGCTGGACCTCAAGGAGGGCGACCGCCTGCTGCTGTGCACGGACGGCCTGTCCAGCATGGTCCGCAACGACACCATCCAGGACATCCTGGCGTCGGAGTCCGATCCCCAGAAGGCGGCCGACCGGCTGGTGGAGGAGGCCAATCAGGCCGGCGGCGACGACAACATCACGGTCATCCTGCTCGAGGTGACCGGGGACGACGCGCCGGACGGTGAAGCACCGGCGGTCCAACGGTCGACCAGCGGCCCAGCCGAGCCGGCCGAGGAGAGCGGGAACCTCGTCGAGGAGGGCGAGGGTGGACGTGCGCCGCGGCAACGGCGGCGGCGCCTCAGCGGAACGAAGGCGCTGGTGTGGGGAGGCGTCGCCCTCCTCGTCGTGGTGGCGGCGGTGATCGGGACGCGGATGTATCTCGACCACCAGTGGTACGTCGGTGAGGACCAGGGCCGCGTGGCCATCTTCAACGGGATCCCGGTCAACGTCCTCGGCTTCAGGCTCTCCCACGTCCAGGAGACCACCGAGCTGTCCGCGGTGGACGCGGAGCGACTGGCCTACTGGGCGCGGCTGAAGGACGGCATCACGGCCAGCACGTTCGAGCAGGCGCAGAGCATCGTGGACAGCATCCGCGAGGACCTGCAGACCCAGGCAACCTCAACCGGAGGAGGCTGATGCGAGCCTCGCTCCCCTCGATCGACGACCGCGATCGCGCCGGCGCCCAGCTGGCGCTCACGGTCTTCGCCGTCATCCTGTCGGTCGGCGCCTACGTGCTGGTCACGTTGGGGAAGACCGGCAAGACCCCTCCCGGCATCGGTGGATTCGTCGCGGTCATCGCAGCGAGTTACCTGGCAGCCCACTTCCTGGTCACCCGGCTGGCCCGAGGCGCCGATCCCGTGCTCCTGCCCGTGGCGGCCATGCTTTCGGGCCTCGGCTACGCCATGATCTACCGGCTCGACCCTGGGCGTGCCGCCGACCAGTTCGGGTGGCTGATGCTGGGGTTGGCGCTGTTCGTGGCCACACTCCTGGTGATCCGCGACCACCGGGTCCTCGACGCGTACACGTACACGATCGGCCTGGCCGGAATCTTCTTCCTGCTGCTGCCGATCGCACCGGGCATCGGTCTCACGATCAACGGAGCGCGGTTGTGGGTGCGGGCCGGGCCCATCGTGTTCGAGCCGGCCGAGATCGGCAAGGTCCTGCTGGTGATCTTCCTGGCGTCGTTCCTCAACGCGAAGAAGGAGCTGCTGGCCCGGGCCACCCGACGCCTCGGGCCGCTGCACCTTCCGCCGCTCCGGTACATGGGTCCGCTGCTGGTGGCCTGGTTCGTGTCCCTGGCGGTGCTGTTCGTGGAGAAGGACCTGGGCTCGTCCCTGCTGTTCTTCGGGATCTTCATCGTGATGCTGTGGACCGCCACCGGCCGCACGTCCTACCTCCTGCTGGGGCTGGTCCTGTTCGCCGTGGGTGCGTGGATCGGCTACCTGGCGTTCGGCCACGTCCAGGATCGCGTCACCATCTGGCTGCATGCCCTCGACCCCCAGCACCTCCATACGGACGGCTACCAGGTGGCGCAGGGCGAGTTCGCCATGGCCACGGGGGGCATCGCCGGCACCGGGCTCGGCCAGGGGCACCCCGACCTCATCCCGTCGGTGTGGACGGACTTCATCTTCGCCGCGTTCGGCGAGGAGCTGGGGCTGTTCGGCGCCACGGCCCTGCTGCTGCTGTTCGTGGCGCTGATCGGGCGCGGGTTCCGGGCGGCGATCGCCAGCGAGGATTCGTTCGGGAAGCTGCTGGCGGCCGGGCTCACCAGCGCCCTCGCCCTGCAGACCTTCATCATCATCGGAGGAGTGATCAGGCTGATCCCGCTGACGGGGATCACCCTGCCCTTCGTCTCCTACGGCGGATCGAGCCTGGTGTCCAACTTCGTCTTGCTGGCGTTGTTGGTGCGGGTGTCGGCCCGGCCACCCGCCCACGCCCGGGTCCCCCGAGGGGGACGCGTCCGAACGATGCCCCAGGGCGACGCGGGCCGAACGGTCATGGTGGAGAAGGAGGCGGGCGCATGACCGATCGGCACATCCGCAGGCTGGCGGTGGCCTTCCTGGCGCTGTTCGTGGTGCTGTTCGTGCAGATCAACTACCTGCAGGTGTTCGCGTCGAGCCGCCTCGCCAACAACCCGGCCAACCAGCGGCTGTTGCTGCAGGAGTACCAGGTGGACCGGGGCGACCTCGTGGCCAGGGACGGGCGCACGTACCTGGCCCGCAGCCGGCCCACCGACGGGAAGTTCAAGTACCTGCGCACCTATCCCAACGGCCCCCTGTACGCGGGCATCACGGGCTACTACTCGATCGTGTTCGGGAGATACGGCTTGGAGCAGACCGAGAACGATTATCTGGCCGCTCGGTCCTCCGATCTCCTGACGCAGAACCTCGTCGACGAGATCCTGGGGCGCGACAAGCGGGGCGCCACGGTCGTGACCACGATCGACGCCAGGCTGCAACGCGTGGCCAAGCAGGCCCTGGGCACGCTGCCGGGTGCGGTGGTGGCGCTGGACCCCAGGACCGGCGAGGTGCTGGCCATGGTGGCCAACCCGTCCTACGACCCGAACCGGCTGGCGTCGCACGATCCGCAAGAGGTTCGGGCCTATCAGAAGCAGCTCGCCCACTCGCCCGGCAAGCCGCTGCTGTCGCGGGCGACCCAGGAGCTGTTTCCTCCCGGGTCCACCTTCAAGATGGTCACGGCGGCCGCCGCGCTGGAGAACGGCATGACTCCCGACACGAAGTTCGCTAACCCGCCGGCCCTGCAGCTTCCCAACAGCACGGCACAGCTCCACAACTTCGGCGGTGAGCACTGCCTTGGCGGGATCCCCCAGCTGACGCTGGCCCAGGCCCTCCAGGTCTCGTGCAACGTGGTCTTCGGCGAGGTCGGCCTGAAGCTCGGAGCGGAGAAGCTCGTGAATCAGGCGGAGGCGTTCGGGTTCAACCGGGACATCCCGCTGGAGACGCCGTTCGTCTCGGGCAGCATCCCGCCGGCTTCGGAGTTCGCCGACGCCGCGTCGTTCGTGGCCACGTCCGCGATCGGGCAGCAGGACGTGCGGGCCAACCCGATGCAGATGGCGCTGGTGGGCGCGGCCATCGCCAACGGCGGGGTCGAGATGGAGCCGCACCTGGTGAAGGAGATCCGGGACGCCGACGGGCGGGTGGTGAAGACCATCGAGCCGCAGGAGTTCGGCCGCCCGATCTCCGGCAGGACCGCAGCCGATCTGACCGCCATGATGGTCAGCGTGGTGCAGGCCGGCACCGGCACGGCCGCGCAGATCCCCGGCATCCAGGTCGCCGGCAAGACCGGGACGGCCGAGACGCCCAGCGGCAAGCCGCACGCCTGGTTCGTCTCGTTCGCCCCCGCGCAGGATCCGCGCATCGTCGTGGCGGTGGTCGTGCTCAACGGCGGCGACCTGGGCAGCGAAGCCACGGGCGGACAGGTGGCCGCGCCGATCGCCCGTTCGGTCATCGAAGCGGCCCTGAAGGGGTAGGAAGTCCTTATGGCGCGAACGACGTCGAACCAGTTGCTGGCCCACCGCTACCAGTTGATCCGGCGCATCGCCACCGGGGGGATGGGGGCGGTGTGGGAAGCCGAGGACACCGTGCTGCACCGCCGGGTGGCGGTGAAGATGCTGTCCGACGCCCTGGCCGCCCAACCACGGTTTGCCCGGCGGTTCCAGCGCGAAGCCCAGGCGGCCGCCGGCTTGTCCCACCCCGCCGTCGCCAACGTGTACGACTACGGCGAGAACGGCGGCGCGCCGTTCATCGTGATGGAGCTGGTGGACGGGGAGACGCTGGCGGACCGCATCCACCGCGAGGGCCGACTCCCGCCGGAGGACGCCGTTCGGATCTCCACCGCGGTCGCCGCCGCGCTGCAGGCGGCCCACGACGCCGGCCTGGTCCACCGAGACGTCAAGCCGGGGAACATCATGCTGACCCCGTCCGGGGACGTTCGGGTCCTGGACTTCGGGATCGCCGCCGCGGCCGGGGCGCCCCTCACGACGACGGGCGCCGTCATGGGAACCGCCACGTATCTCTCTCCCGAGCAGGCCCGGGGCGAACCTGCCGGCCCGGCCTCGGACGTGTACTCCCTCGGAGTGACGCTGTACGAGATGCTGGCGGGCCGGCCGCCGTTCGTGGGCGAGCACCCGGTCGGCGTGGCCGCACAGCATCTCGATCAGCCGCCACCGTCGCTCGCCGATGCCGCCCCCGGCGTCCCGGCCCACATCGGCCAGGCGGTCGAGCGAGCGCTGGCTAAGCGCCCGGCAGACCGGCCGGCCTCCGCGGCCGCCTTCGCGGCGATGCTGGCGGGGCAGGCGCCGGTGCCGCCCCTCACCCCTTCGGGGACGGCGGCCACCATGGTCCTGCCCGCCAAGGAGCCCACGGCCATGCTGCCCGCCGCAGGGGTGCCGGTGGCCGGCGCCCCGACCACCGTCCGGCGCGCACCCCGGACGCCCAGGCGAGGGGGGTGGGCGGTCCTCCTGGTCCTGCTCGCGCTCGGCTTGATCGGCGTGCTGGCGTGGATCGCCGTCTCGGGCTCGGGAACCCCAACGCCGTCGCCGGCACCCTCGGGGAACCCTTCCAACGTGGCGGTGCCAAACGTGGTCGGGCTGCCGACCGCCCAAGCGGAGGAAGCGATCCGAGCCGAGGGCCTGGAGGTCGGCGAGATTGTCGGCCACGACGACGAACACAGTGTGGTGACCAGAACCGACCCGCCCGCGGGCTCCCTCCTCGAGCCCGGAAGCACCGTAACCTTGTTCGTC
>JBIOYQ010000137.1:0-18443 GCA_044870295.1 Actinomycetota bacterium | reverse complement strand
GGAGCAGCATCAAAATCAGCGGTCCAAGCAGGGCGTCTATTGCTCGGGGCCGAGCTTGTTGGATTTCGGGGCGCCCCTCCACGGCCAGCCATTTGCGTCGCACCCGATCCTCCCTGTCCCGACGAGCTGATGTGACGCCGAGCAATTTCGGGGCGCAGGCTATCCTGGCGAATGCTTCGAAGGCAACGAAAAGTGGATCACTCCCGAAGCCACCCGCCGCGGGCGATCTCACCCCACTACTGTGTCGGAAGGTGAGCCGGTCCTGACCGCGACAGGCGGGAGGAGGTCGACGCATGGGCAAGGTGTGGTTCCAGCAAACGGTATCCCTTGACGGCTACTCGGCCGGTCCGAACCAGAGCCTGGAGGAACCTCTCGGCGAGGGCGGCGAGAGCCTGCACGAGTGGATGTTCGCGCTCGAGGGGTGGAGCCGGCTGACCGGGGAGGTAGGCGGGGAGGTCAACGCCAGCACGCCTGTGTTCGAAGAAGCGCTCACCGACTACGGCGCCGTCGTGATGGGGCGCAAGATGTTTGGCGGGGGTCCGGGCCCCTGGTCCGACGACCCACCCTGGAAGGGATGGTGGGGCGACGGTCCTCCCTACCACACGCCCGTGTTCGTTCTGACCCACCACGCGCGTGACCCCGAACCGATGCAGGGCGGGACCACGTTCCACTTCGTCACCGATGGGATCGAGTCCGCGCTCGAGCAGGCGAAACAGGCCGCCGGAGACCAGAACGTCCTCATCGCGGGAGGGGCCAGCGCGATCCAGCAGTACTTGGCGGCCGGCTTGATCGACGAGTTCGAGCTGCACGTCGTCCCCCGGGTGCTCGGCGCCGGGGAGCGGTTGCTCGATCGGATCGGGATCCCCCAGCTCGAGCAGATCCGGGTGATCGAAGCCCCCGGCGTGACCCACCTCAAGTACCGCGTGGCGGCCCGCATCACGTAGGTCCCCTGCTCGCCTTGTCCGTTTTTGTCCGTCTCGCTTGACTTTGGCCGCCAAGTCGGGCAGAGTCGGGCACACTCAGAGACAAACGGACAGCGAGGGGGGCTTCTTGCTGTACGCGGAGGAACGGCGGCACGAGATCGCCGTTGTGGTCCGGCAAAACGGCCGGGGCGATGTAGCTCACCTCGCCGAGCAATTCGACGTCACTCCCGAGACCATCCGCCGTGACCTCACGGACCTCGAGCGACGCAACGTCCTCCGGCGCGTCCACGGCGGAGCGATCCCGATCGAGCGGTTCCGGACCGAACCCGAAGTGGCCGAGAAGGCCACGTGGATGGCGAACGAGAAGGCCCGGATCGCGGCGGCGGCCCTGACTTTCATCCCGGAGCGGGGGAGCGTCCTCGTGGACGCCGGCACCACGACGCTCGCGCTGGCGCAGATCTTCCCTGACCGGGACCTCACCGTCTTCACCAACGGGCTCCCCGTCGGAAACGAGCTGGCCTCGCGGCGGAACCTGCAGCTCTACGTGATCGGTGGACGGGTCAGGGGTCGAACGCTCGCCAACGTGGACGACTGGGCTCTTCGGCAGCTCGCGGAGCTGCACGTCGACGTCGGGTTCATCGGAACGAACGGACTGACCGTCGGCCGGGGGCTCTCCACGCCCGACCCCGCCGAGGCGGCCGTGAAGCGGGCCATGTGCCTGGCGGCCCGGCAGGTGATCGTCCTGACCGACCACAGCAAGGTGGGCGAGGAGGATGCCGTCCGCTTCGCACCGATCGACCAAGTGGATGTCCTGGTGACCGACACCGGCCTGACGCCGCAGGACCGAGAGTCCCTCGAGGACGCGGGCGTGGAGCTGGTGCTGGCGTGAGGGGGTGATCGAAGAAGGTGCAACCTGCAGTAGAGCTTCGCGACCGGTGCGGGAGGGGTCGGCCGCGCGATTTCTAGAAGAAGGGGGTGGGGTTATGTCAGTGGGACTTCCTGTCCCGATGCCGATCCTGGCGGGAGGAGGTATCAGGGCCAGGATCCAGAAGTTCGGCGGCTTCCTTGCCGGCATGGTGATCCCGAACATCGGCGCGATCCTGGCCTGGGGTCTCCTTACCGCCTTCGTGATCCCCACGGGATGGACACCGAACGAGAAGCTGGCCGAGCTGGTCGGGCCTCTGATCACGTTCCTCTTGCCCATCCTGATCGGGTACACGGGCGGTTACCTCATCTACGGGCAGCGCGGCGCAGTGGTGGGTGCGATCGGCACCGCGGGGATCGCCGTCGGGTCGAGCGTTCCGCAATTCATCGGGGCCATGATCATGGGCCCTCTGGGCGGCTACCTCATCAAGCAGTTCGACGAGGCCACGCAGGAGCGGATCCCCACGGGGTTCGAGATGCTCGTCGGGAACTTCTCCGCCGGCATCCTGGGCGCGGGCTTGGCGATCCTGGCGTTCTGGGCGATCGGCCCCGCCGTGACCCAGGCGTCGAACGCGCTCGGTGACGGCGTCAAGTTCCTGGTCGACCACACGCTGCTGCCGCTCGCGTCCATCATCGTGGAGCCGGCGAAGGTGCTGTTCCTCAACAACGCCATCAACCACGGCGTGCTGGCGCCGCTCGGCGTAGCCGATGTGGCGAAGCACGGAAAGGCCATCCAGTTCATGATCGAGTCGAACCCGGGTCCGGGGTTGGGCCTGCTGACGGCCTATTGGTTCTTCGGTCCTCGTTCGATCCGCCCGTCGGCGCCCGGCGCGATCATCATCCACTTCTTCGGGGGCATCCACGAGGTCTACTTCCCCTACGTGCTGATGCGGCCCATCCTGATCATCGGGATGATCGCGGGCGGCATGGCGGGGGTCCTCACCTTCCTGGTGACCCACGCCGGGCTGGTGGCCACGCCTTCGCCGGGGAGCATCTTCGCCTACCTGGCTGAGACGCCCAAGGGCGGCTACTTCGGCGTCCTTGCGGGGGTCGCTGTGGGTGCGATCGTGTCGTTCTTCGTGAACAGCTTCCTGTTGAAGCTCACGGTCAGGGAGGATGAGTACGTGGAAAAGGAGGTGGCCAGGGCCGAGACCGCGCCGGCCACGGCGTGATGCCAACCATCCAGGGCAGCGACGTCCACAAGGTGGTCCTGGCGTGTGAGGCGGGGATGGGCAGCAGCGTGCTGCTGGTGTCCACCCTCAAGAAGCGCCTGAAGGGCACGAATGTCGATGTGGGGCACACCCCGGTCAGAGGGATTCCGTCAGATGCAGATGTCGTCGTCTGTCATCGCGGGCTCGAGGCGACGGCTCGGAGCGTGGCCCCCGACAAGGTCATCATCGCCTTCGACGTCTTCATAGGCGACCCGGCCTTCGACCGGCTGGTGGAGGCGATCACGGGGGGAGGACCGATCGAAGGGTAAGCCATGGCCGAATTGAGCGAACTGTTGTCGACGGACGCGATCCGTCTGGGGTTGCGCGCTTCTGATCGGCTCGATGCCGTCCGCCAGTCCGGCAACGTCCTGGTGGAGATCGGGGCCGTGGACCACCCGTACGTGGACGCCATGCTCGAGCGAGAGGGACAGATCTCGACGTCCATGGGGGAAGGGTTCGCCATCCCGCATGGGACCGATGAGAGCCGGAAGTGGATCCGGCGGTCGAAGTTGGCGTTCCTGCAGTTCCCCGACGGGGTCGACTGGGGTGATGACCTGGTCTACGTGTGCGTCGGCATCGCCTCGCTGGGCGACGAACACGTCGGCATCCTGGCCAAGCTGGCCGAGGTGTTGGTGGAGCCGGACCAGGCCGCCCGGCTCCGTTCGGCAGAGCACTCGGAAGACGTCCTGGCCATCCTCGGCGCCCCGCTCGAGGAGCCCGTCGAATGAAGGTCGCCCGGTTGTACGCCCCGGGCGACCTTCGGGTGGAGGAGGCGCCCGTCCCGGAGGCAGGTCCGGGCGAGCTCACCATCCGCGTTCGGTCCTGCGCCATGTGTGGCACCGACGCGAAGGTGTTCCATCACGGGCACCATCACATCTCCCTCCCCCGTGTCCTCGGTCACGAGATCGCCGGTGAGGTCGCCGGGGTGGGAGAGGGAGTCGAGGGATGGTCCCTGGGAGATCGGGTCCAGGTCATCGCCGCCATCCCGTGCGGCGCCTGCTTCTACTGCCTCCGAGGGCAGGAGACCGTCTGCGAGAACCTGGAGTCCATCGGCTATCAGTACGACGGTGCCTTCGCCGAGTTCATGCGGGTGCCCTCCAAGGTGCTCGCCCGCGACGGCGCCAACCGCGTCCCAGAGCACGTTCCGCTCGACGCGGCCAGCCTCACGGAGCCGCTCGCCTGCGTCCTGAACGGCCAGGAGATCGTGGGGGTGGCTGAGGGGGACGTCGTGGTCATCCTGGGCGCGGGACCCATCGGTTGTCTGCACGTCCGTCTGGCCCGCGCCAGAGGCGCGGGCGAGGTCGTGCTCGCGGACGTGAACCAACGCCGTCTGGATCTGGCAGCCCGCGCCCTGCCCGACCACGAGATCGACAGCTCGAAGGAGGACCCGGTCGACGCCGTTCGAAAGCTGACGAACGGGCGCGGGGCCGACGTCGTGATCACGGCGACCGGGGCCGGGGCGGCGCAGGAGCAGGCGCTCGAGATGGTGGCGAGGCGGGGCCGTGTCTCGCTGTTCGGTGGGCTCCCTCGTGGCAACTCCGTCATCCGGTTCGACTCGAACCTGGTCCACTACCAAGAGCTGTTCGTCTTCGGCGCGTATGGATCAGCGCCGCACCACAATCGGGAGGCGCTGGCGCTCATCGCCACCGGCAAGGTCCCCGTCGAGGACCTCATCACGCACCGGCTGCCGCTTGGTGAGGTCCGTAAGGCGATCGACATCGTGACGAGCGGTGACGGCCTCAAGGTGGTCGTCGAGCCTTGACGGCCGACGCGAGCGAGGTCGCCGATCCCCGCTCCCGGACGGGTGGGGTCGGGATGGTGGTCACGGTGACGCCCAACCCCAGCCTCGACCGTACCCTCGAGGTGCATGCCCTGGTCAAGGGCGAGGTCCTCCGCGCCCATGCCGATCACCTCGACCCCGGCGGGAAGGGCGTGAACGTGTCCCGCGCCCTGGTGGCCAACGGGTACCGTTCGCGGGCCGTGCTTCCTCTCGGGGGGTTCGAGGGCGAGCAGCTCGCGTCCCTCCTCGGAGATCTGGGGATCGAGGTCGCTCGGGTTCCTATCGCCGATCCCATCCGATCGAACGTCACGATCGTCGAATCCGACGGAACCGTGACCAAACTGAATGCCCGCGGGCCGAGCCTCACCGCGTCCGAAGTCGACGCGCTGTTACGAAGGAGCGTGGACGCTGCGGCCGGGGCGAGTTGGGTGGCGGCATGCGGGAGCCTCCCTCCGGGGACGCCCGACGACCTCTACGCGCGGCTGGTGACGGGACTCCGGCGCACGGCCGTCCGGGTGGCTGTGGACACCAGCGGTGCCGCTCTGGAGCGCATCCTGGATGCTGGACCCGATCTCCTGAAGCCGAACGAGGACGAGCTCACCGAGGTGGTGGGGGTGGCGCTCGAGAAGTTCGGCGACGTCGTCGCGGGCGCCGACAAGCTCCGCTCCTACGGCGTTCACGCTGTTCTGGTCTCGCTCGGCCCCGGCGGTGCCGTGCTCGTCGATGACCTGGGGGCAATCCATGCAGAGAGCCCCGCGATCGTGCCCCGGAGCACGGTGGGCGCCGGCGACGCCTTGCTGGCGGGATTCCTCGCGGCCGGAGGCCGGGGACCCCAGGCCCTGGCCGAGGGTGTGGCTTGGGCCGCCGCCGCCTGCGTGCTCCCGGGCACAGCCATGCCGGGGCCGAGCGATCTCCGCCGTGACGAGGTTCGGATCGGGCCCGTGGAGCCGGAGCGACCGCTCCGGCCGCCCGAGGTCCTCGAGGAGGGTCACCGACATGCCTGAAGCCACGCTCACGCTCCACAACGCCACCGGTCTGCACGCCCGGCCGGCCAAGATCTTCGCCCAGGCGGCGGCGGCCTCGCCCGCCGAGGTGAAGGTGGAGAAGAACGGCAAGAGCGTGAACGGCAAGTCCGTTCTTTCGGTCCTGACCCTCGGGTGCGACCGGGGCGACACGATCACCATCCGCACGGCCGGCGAGGGAGCGGACGAGGCCCTCGCCGAGCTGGTGCAACTGGTCGAATCGGGGTTCGGCGAGAGCGAATCAGGGTGACACGGGCGTGAGCACCAAACTCGCAGGGCGGGCGGCTGCTCCGGGGGGAGCCCTCGCTCCCGGGTTCGTCATCACGCCTCGAATGTCGGTCGATGACATCCCGAAGCAGCGGTCGGGATCCGCGGAGGAGGAAAGGGCTCGGCTGCGGGCCGCGCTTCAGCGGGCCGAGGCGGAGCTGCGGGATCTGATCCGAACCGTGGAGGCGACCGCCGGACTGGCCGAGGCCGAGATCTTCGAAGCGCACGCGGAGTTCACAGCCGATCCCGAGCTCGCCAGCCTGGCCGAGGCGTCCATCGCGGATGGAGCCTCGGCGGAGCGAGCCATCACGGAGGCGTTCGCGACGTTCCGGGAGCTACTGGTCGGATCCTCCAGCGAGTACCTCGCCGAACGGGCGACGGATCTCGACGACGTTCGGGAGCGAGTCGTTCGGATCCTCATGGGCCAGGCCACCGGCGGCGACGCGCCGAAGGTTCGCTCGGTGATCGTCGCCCATGAGCTGACGCCGTCGCAGACGGCCAGCATCCCCGTCGACGTGATCGCCGGCATCGCCACCGAGACGGGATCACCCACCAGCCACGCGGCCATCCTCGCCCGGGCTCTGGGTGTCCCTGCGGTCGTCTCGTGCCCCGGTCTGCTGGACGCGATCAGGGAGAACGAGAAGGTCGTGGCCCTCGATGGCCGGACGGGAACGGTCATCGTCGACCCGGACGAATCGGAGCGCGCAGAGATCCGGCAACGGATGGACGCCGAAGCGGTTCGCCGCGACCGGCTCTCCGCGCTCCGCGATCAGCTCGGTAGCACCGCCGACGGCCACCGCGTCGAGCTTGCGGTGAACATCGGAGCGATCCAGCACATCCCCGCGGGGGTAGAGGCGGGCGGGGAGGGGAGCGGCCTGGTGCGCACCGAGTTCCTCTTCCTCGACCGCCAGACGGCTCCGACGGTCGACGACCAGACGGGGTTCTACGCCGAAGTCCTGCGAGGGTTCCCAGGCTGGCGGGTGGTCTTCCGCACCCTGGACGTGGGGGCGGACAAGCCGCTCCCCTTCGTCGAACGCGATCCCGAGGAGAATCCCGCCCTTGGGCTCCGCGGCATCCGGTTGAGCCTGCAGCGCCCGGAGCTCTTCCGCGACCAGCTTCGCGCGCTCCTTCGGGCGGGATCGCTCGTGTCACAGGAGGGCGGTGGCCGCCTCGCCATCATGTTCCCGTTGGTGTCGACGGCGCGTGAGCTGACGCGGGCACGGGAGATCCTCGACGAGGTCGCGGCGGAGGAGGGCATCGATCTCACGGGGATCGAGGTCGGCGTCATGGTGGAGGTCCCCTCCGCCGCCCTGGGTGTCCGGCGCTTCGCCGAGCAGGTCGACTTCCTCTCGATCGGCACCAACGACCTCCTGCAGTACCTCTTCGCCGCCGATCGGCTGCTCGGCAGCGTCGCCGACCTCGGGGAGATCCTCGAGCCCGATGTCCTATCGCTCATTGGCAGCGTGGTCGACGCGGCCCACGCTCACGGCGCGTGGGTAGGCGTGTGCGGAGAGGCGGCGGGCGATCCCACTACAGCAGCCGCGTTGGTC
This sequence comes from Actinomycetota bacterium, assembly GCA_044870295.1. Taxonomy (GTDB): domain Bacteria; phylum Actinomycetota; class UBA4738; order UBA4738; family UBA4738; genus AC-52. The sequence continues at coordinate 10,766 of JBIOYQ010000137.1, read as the reverse complement.
GGCCTCGGCGTCGACGAGTTGTCCATGACCAGAGTGGCCATTCCCGAGGTAAAGGATGCGCTCCGTCGTGTGACCCTGGCGCAGTGTCGGGAAGCCGTGACGGCGGCGATCACCGAGGCTGCCGATGGCGCTCACGCCCGCCAGATCGTCGAAAGCCGCCTCGCTACCGACCTCGGGTCAGTCCACTGAGCGGTCGACCGCTCAGGCAGGGCCTTGCTGGACGGTCCAGCCGTTCCCGTCGGGGTCCTTGAAGAAGAAGAAGGCGTTGTACGGCGGGGGATCGCCCTCGAGCGGGACGAACTTCCCGGCCGCTTGATCGACCGTTTGCAGCTCGCTGACTTCGAGTCCGCGATCGGCGAGTTCCTTCCTGGTGGCGACGATGTCCGACGTCGTGAACTGCACGCCCTGAAGCGACCCCGGCTCCATACCGGGATTCCAGCCCTCCATCAGCGCGATCGAGCACGCCGAGCCCGGCGGCGTCAGCTGCACGATCCGGAACGTGCCGGTGCGCTGGTCGACGTCCACGTTGAAGCCGCAGGTCTCCGCGTAGAAGGCTTTGGCCCGATCGACGTCGGAGACCGGAACGACGATGAGTTCGATTCGCAGGTCCATGGCTCCTCCCTCGGTTACCGTACCCGTTCGAGTCGAGGCGATGCGCCGAGTGGGGCCGTTATCGCGTCACCGTGATGTCGTATTGGGCCTGCGACCCGCCGCACCCGAGCTGCGGTGCCTCGACGTGCGTGAACGTGCCGGTGAGCTTGGTGGCGAGCCAGGGTCTGCCGGCCGAGCCGAAGTAACGATGGGGAGCGGCCTTCACCACCCGCACATCGATGGCGATCGTGGAAGTGGTCAGGATGTTGCCGCACTTGACGTTGAATCGACCCTTGACCGTGCCGGTATAGCGCGTGCCGTCCCGGTGGAGGCGGATCGTGATGGTCTTCAGACCGGTCATCTCGACCACGGCATCACAGGGCCCGTCATGGCACTTCGAGTCGACGAACCAGTCCAACGTCATCTTGGTGCTCAAGGTCAGGTATCCCGAGTGGGAGGTGGCCTTGGCGGTCATGTTGTAGTTGCCCTCGAGGCGGGCATCCGACATCGCGGGGATGGGAACGGCCACCTCGACGATGGCCGGCGAGGAACGCCGCTCCCCCGAGATGGCCACGATCGAGTACGAGTACGACTCGCCAGGGTCCACCTCCAGATCGGTCAGCGACGTGCTCGTCGCGACGAGGTTCCCGATCCGATCGGAGCCGCGGAACACCTCGACCCTGGTGACCTCGGGACCGTCCTCCGGGAGGACCCACGACAGCACGACCTGCATGTACGGCTTGAAGTCGGGCGTCGCCAAGACGCTGACGGGCATGGCAACGACGATCGGGGAAGGGGAAGGCGCGGCGCTGGCCGCAGGTTCGGCACGCTTGCCCGACCCGCCCGCGGCCACGGCGGCGATGGCGATCGCGCCGCCGCTCACGACGAGGATCGCCACCCCGATGACCAGGAGTTGACGGGCGGGTCCGGACGGGCTGCGAGGAGGTTCTTTTGGGGCCGTCGTCTGGTCAGGCGGTGCCAGGTCGTCCATACGTCGCAGGGCTCCCGAGAACGGTCGGGATCCCCTCCGCGCGCAGCATCACGATTCGGGCAACGCGTGTCAACGAGCCGAAGGGTTGGAGACCTGGTCGCTACAGGTTCACGAGGTGCCTGGACACGATCCTGCCTTCGGCTGTCAGTGATCCGCTGGTGGTCCACAGTCCGTCCGGCGCGTTGGGCCCGAAGCCCGAACCGTAGATCAGCACGATGGGCATGTCCGACTTGTTCAGGGCGTTGATGATCCGCAGTCCCGTGTTCGCCGAACCCGTCCGCCACCCCAGCTCGTTGATGAAGGACGGTCCGCCGAACCGCTGCTCCACGTAGCGCTTCACGGCCAGGATCGTCGACGGGTTGGAGAAGTAGGAGTGCCATACGAAGAAGTCGACCCCCGCCTTCCGGCACGCGTCGACATAGGCGTTGGCCTTGTCGGCCAGGGACTGATGGAACGCGATCCGCGCTGCCTGCCCGAATCGACGCGCCGCCGCCTTGCCCTCCGTCGCCCGGATGTCCGCGTACGTGGCCTCGGCGGCCATCGTCCCGACCATCGCGACACCGCCGTCCTTCACGCCCTTGGCCTTCGCCACGGCATGTCCGAGCTTCATCAGGTGCTGGAACTGCGCGGCGCTGCCGGAGTACTTGGCCGGCACATCAACCTCGTTCCCGTACACCAGGTAGTCGGGATGGAGCTGATCGATCAGGGTCCGCAGCGCCCGCTGGAACGCGCGGTCCGCCGACCCGTCGTTCGGCAACGGCATGTCGGTATTCCAGGGGCCGTTCCGGACGGTCAGGACCAGCTTGATACCGGCGGCCCGCATGGCCGCCAACTGCGCCGGCACGTCGAACGAGGTCCGGTACCGGATCGGGTTCATCGATGCCATGAGCGGGATGTCGACGCGGTAGGCGCGCCGACCTCGCGGACCCCACGGCTTGGCCGCGTCGGGGGTGGTGATGTACTTCCCGAGTGCGCCGAACATCGGCCGGGCCGCCTTCGTCGCGGGTTGCGCGGCGGCGCCGTTCGAAGCCGGAGTGAGGGTGGATCCGGCGCTCGTCGAGGAGGCGACCATCGCCGGGACCGTGAGTGACAGCGCAACCAGGCACAGGAGCGAGCGCAGCACACCGCGCGCGATCGATGGATGTCGGGCGTGCATGGGGGAAGCCGCCTCTCTCGAACTGATCCATCCGAACGGGCTCTTCTGGTGGGGAATCGACCGGGCGGCAACGAGATTTGAGGTGCAGGACGAGGAATCGGCCGAAGTTACCTTCGAAGCGGTACTGCGGCCGATGCGGCCTACACCATCCGTCCGAGGCCGTTTGGATCCGGGCGGGGCTGGGTGTCTGCGTTCTGGGACCTTTGGGCCTCACGATCCCACGCCCCGGCGCCGACAATCGAGGGAGAAGTTCCAACTGGCCGTTGTGGTTGCAGGGGTGAACCCGTGGATCTCGAGAAGCGCCGTGGTCGGTTGCTCCTCATCGCGTTGTTGGTGCTGGGCGGACTCCTCCTGCCGAGCGGCTTCGCCCTAGCCGCGGCAGAGCAGTCTGCCGCGCAGGCCCGCGTCGATCACACGATCTCGGCCGCCGCGGACGGCGAGGCCGAGACCATCGAGGCGTACTTCGAGCGGGCTCGCTCGATCACCCTGCTCACGGCGAACAACCCGGCCTTCCGGGCCTTCTACGCCGGCAGTGGGACTCGGGAGGAGCGGATCGCCGCGGCCGGCTCCCTGGTCGAGAACGTGAACCAGGCGCTCGGGTACCTGGAGACGCTGTATCCGAGCTCGATCGGGGAGGCCTGCTTCATCGACCAGGGCGGGGCCGAGAACGCGCGCGTGGTTCGCGGCACGAGGGCGCTCAGCTTCGAGCTCTCTCCCGATGAGAAGACGAACCCGTTCTTCGCTCCCACGTTCGCGCTGTCATTCGGACAGGTCTATCAGTCACTGCCCTACGTCTCGCCCGACACGGGGGAGTGGGTGGTCGCCAACTCCGCGCTGATCCCCGTCCCCGACGGAGCCAAGAAGGCCATCGTGCACTTCGAGGTCACGATCGAGAGCTTCCGGCGAAGCGCCGCGGCCCTCGCCCCCGGCCTGTCGGTGCAGGTCGTCGACGCCACGACCGGCCAGATCATCATCGATAGCCGGACCCCACAGCTCCTGGGAGCACCCCTCGGCCTGGGCAGGGACCCGGGACTGGCCGACGTGTTCGATGCCTCCGCCGCGGCCGGGATGGCGACGTTCGTGGGCGACCGTGTGGCGTACCACCGTCTCGCCCGGACGGACGGGAACGCCAACGACTGGTACGTCGTGACGCGCGCGCCGCTCGAGGCCGGTCTGCTACGTGGCATGGACGTCGGGCCGGCTGTGCTCCTCCTCCTGGGCGTCCTCCTGCTGGTGGTAGGTGTCCTCGGGCTCCGAGGGTCCGTCCGGGCCCGGCGAGTCGAGCTGAGGAAGCTGACCCTCGAAGCCGAGCGGAGCAAGCGAACGACCGAGGCCCTCAGGGCGGCGATGCAGCGGGAGCAGGAGGCCGCCGAGCGGCTCCGAGGCCTGGACGAGATGAAGAACGCGTTCCTGCAGGCCGTGTCGCACGAGCTGCGCACCCCGCTCACCTCGATCCTCGGATCGGCCCGCACGCTCAACCTGGAGGCCTCCGGCGAGGTGCAGATGGCGCCGACCGAACGGGCCGACATGCTCGCCGGCCTCCTAAAGTCCGCCCAGAAGCTGAGGCGGCTCCTCTCCGATCTGCTCGACATCGACCGACTCGTCCGAGGCATCGTGGATGTGACGGCGACACGGGTCGACATCGGGATGCTGGCCCGACAGGTGATCGACGCCATGAACCTCGGGGCACGGCGGGTGGCCCTGGATGCCGATCGCCTGATCGTCTCGGTGGACGCGCCCAAGGTCGAGCGCATCATCGAGAACCTGGTGGCCAACGCGCTCAAGCACACGCCGGGGGAGGCGCGCATCTGGGTCGGTGTCCACCATCAGGACCAGGGGGTCCTGATCGCCGTCGACGACGACGGGGACGGGGTCCCAGACGAGCTCAAGCAGGCGCTCTTCGAGCCGTTCCAGCAGGGACCGAGCGCGTCGCCACACTCCCAAGGGACCGGGATCGGGCTCTCCCTCGTCAAGCGCTTCGCCGAGCTCCACGGTGGCAAGGCCTGGGTCGAGGACAGCGCCCACGGAGGCGCCTCGTTCCGTGTCTATCTTCCGGAGGTCGCCCCGAGCATGCAGCAGCCTGTGCTCGAGGATCGGGACGAACCGGCGATCGCCTAGCGGCCGCTCGAAGCCACCGTCAAGCGCCGCTCGCTCCGGCCCACCGTTGCTCCGCGCCGTGGCGCCGGGCCTGGGCGATCACCTCGCACATGAGGCGCGTCGAGCACCCCTTCACCAGGTAGGCGAACGCGCCGACATCCTGGGGACTCTGGTCGGGCAGCATCTCCTCGTAGAAGGTGAGGAACACCACCTGCACCCATGGGTGGCTCGACCGGATTCGACGAGTGGCTTCGAAGCCGTCCACGTTCGGCATGCGCAGGTCCATCAGCACGACGTCGGGATCCGTCCGGTCCACCAGGTCCTGGACCTCGGAGCCGTCGCCGGCCGTGCCGACCACGTGCAAGCCCTCGTCCTCGAGGGCCGCCCGGAGCAGCACCAGCGTCTCCGGGTCGTCGTCGACCAGGAGCACGCGGGGGGCCGCAGATGACTCGATCGATGGATGGGACATCACTGCCGTCACAGCGATCATCGGCTCAGCGCCACGCGGGTTGAATCGCGCGCCCGGTGGATGGGTTGGTCGATCGCTCCCTAGGACGAAGGTCGCGTTCAAGCCGGTCGGAAGACTGCCCGAAGTCCATAGGGACGTCACCCCTGGCCCGAGCCTCGAGGAGCGCATGATCGATCCAAGCGCATTGCTGCGGACGCTTGCCGACAACGCCGGCTCGGATCTCCACCTCATCGTCGGCCAGCCCCCAGTCATCAGGGTCGATGGACAGCTGCGCCGCATCGCCGGCCAGCCGCTCACGCCGGACGACACCACGCTGATCGCCCAGGCCATCATCCCGCCGGAGCGCCGAAACATGCTGATGACGCAGAAGGAGGTGGACTTCGCCCATTCCATCGCCGGGATCGGACGGTTCCGGGTCAACGTGTTCCGCCAGCGCGGTTCGATCAGCATCGTGTTGCGGCGGGTTCGTGTCGGCAGCGCGTCCTTCGAAGAGCTCGGCCTCCCATCCGTCGTCCGGGACCTGGCCTCAGCGCCCCGAGGCCTGGTCCTGGTCACCGGCCCCACCGGCACCGGCAAGACGACCACGCTCGCCGCCATGATCGACTACATCAACGCGAACAAGGCGGTCCACATCCTCACCATCGAAGACCCCATCGAGGTCCTGCACCCGCACCGCAAGGCGTGCATCAACCAGCGCGAGATCGGGGTCGACACCGACGGCTACGTCCAGGCCATGCGGGCGGCGATGCGGCAGGACCCCGACGTGATCCTGATCGGAGAGATGCGCGACACCGACACCGTCTCGGCCGCGCTCGCGGCGGCTGAGACCGGTCACCTCGTCCTCTCCACGCTGCACACGACCGACGCCGTGGAGACGGTCAACCGGATCGTCGACCTGTTCCCGCCCTTCCAACATCACCAGGTGCGGGTCACGCTGGCGTCGGTCCTTCGCGGTGTGGTCTGCCAGCGCCTGGTCTCACGGGTGGGGGGCGGCCGCGTGCCGGTCTGCGAGGTCCTGGTGAACAACGGTCGCGTCGCCGACCGCATCGTGGACTCCACCACCACGCAGGACATCCGCGAGATCATCGCGGAGGGCGAGTTCTATGGGATGCAGACCTTCGAGTCCTCGCTCGTCGAGCTGGTCCTGCGGGACCTGGTCTCGGTGGAGAGCGCGCTCGAGGCGTCCTCGAACCCGCACGACCTGACCCTGCGCCTGCAGCAGGCCGGCGTACCGGTGGCGGTCGAGCTCCAGGTCAGTTAGCGGCGCCGTCAGCCCGCCTCGGCGTTCGCTCCGCCTTCGACCCCAAGCTGTCGCGCCACCATCCGCAGGTCCCTCACAAACTCCTCGTACGCCTGCTCACGGGCGAGGTCGTCCGGCGCGCGCAGGATGGAGGACGGGTGCACCGTCGCGGTGACCACGGGCGCCAGGTCGCTCGGTACCAGCTCACGGCGATGGTGCGTGAGCCGGAACGTGCGCCCCAGCAATGCCTGCGCGGCGGTCGCCCCTAGGCACACCAGGACGCGCGGGCGCACCAGCCGGAGCTCGGTCTCCAGCCACGGCCGGCAGGCCGCGATCTCCTCGGCTGCCGGTTTCTTGTGGATCCTCCGTTTGCCTCGCGGTTCGAACTTGAAGTGCTTGACGACGTTCGTGAGGTAGACGAGTCGACGATCGATCCCCGCGTCGGTGAGCGCGCGATCGAGGACCTTGCCGGCCGGTCCGACGAACGGTCTCCCCGCGCGGTCCTCCTGGTCGCCGGGCTGCTCGCCCACCATCATGACCTCGGCCTTGGCCAGCCCTTCGCCGAAGACCGTCTGGGTGGCGTTTCGCCAGAGGCGGCACGCCCGGCACTCGCGTGAGGCCTCCCGCACGGTCGTGAGCGTCGGCCGGTCCGGGATCAGGTCCCAGGCCGCGCTCTCGGAGTCACGTGGGCGGCCGGACATGGTCGAGTTCTACCCGTCGGCGAGCTCCGTCATCGTCCGCCTCCGGCGAAAGTCCTAGGACCATCGTCGCATTCCTTGGTTCGCGTGGGTGAGGGGTTATCGGCCGAACCGAAAGGTGCTAACGTGCGCGTTTGTCTCCCCCAGTGGGAGGGCAGAACGATCCGGCAGCCCCCGCGCCGAGGGGCTCGGAACGAGAGGTGATGCACCGTGGAAGCGGAGTCCTTCGAGCCCGGCGCCCCCGACAGAATCCCTGACGACCTGCTGGTCGTGTACGGCAAGGAAGCCCGAAAGACCGTGCGGCACAATCTTTCTCGCCGCCGGCGCGTGTTCAAGCGAGCGCGGTCCGTGGTGGTCAGCACCGACGCCGACCTCTGGCAGACCACGGCCGTGGTGTTCTTCCTCTCCGTGATCGGGGTCTGTGGGATTGGCGGCCTCGTGTACGCGGTCTACCTGTGGCCCACCATCGGGCTTTCGCTCGTGGGAACGGTCGTGGTGCTGTTCACCCTGTCGTTCCTGGTGGCGCGCAGGATCAGCCGCCGGCACTGGGATCCTCGCGAGCAGGAGACCACCTCGCTCTTCTAGAGGGTCCAGGCTGCTCACCGTCCCACGGTGGCCCACAATGCCAGCGTGGAGGACGACCGGGCGTTCATGGATCGTGCCATCGAGGAGGCTCGCCACTGCCTCGAGTGGGGTGACGTGCCGGTTGGGGCGGTGGTGACCCGCGATGGCCGGATCCTGGGAGCGGCCGGCAATCAACGCGAGAAGCTGCAGGACCCGACGGCGCACGCGGAGGTCCTGGCGCTGCGGCAGGCGGCTGCCAGCGCCGGAACATGGCGGCTGGACGGGTGCACCCTCCATGTGACCCTTGAGCCGGACGCCATGTGCGCCGGGGCGCTGGTCCTGGCCCGGGTGAACCGCTTGGTGTTCGGGGCCGCGGATCCGAAGGCGGGGTTCGCCGGCTCGCTGGGCGACCTCGTTCGCGATCCACGGCTGAACCATCGTCTCGAGGTCGTGGGCGGCGTTCGAGAGGATGAGGCCGCGGCGCTGCTTCGCGAGTTCTTCGCCGAACGTCGCCGTCCGTGACCGCTAGACGGATGGCCGGCCGCTTCGTCGAGTTAGTGGATGGTGATCGGCGTGCCCAGGGGAAGGATCTTGACCAGCTTCTCGATGTCCCCGTTCAGCATGCGGATGCAGCCATGGCTGGACCGATGTCCGATCGACGACGGCTCGTTTGTCCCGTGGAGCCCGATGAAGCCGCCGTCCTTCCAGTACGTCAGCACGGGCGAGTATGCCGAGAGCCCGTAGGCGTAGGTGCCGTAGACGGTGCCGGGATCCGGAGGCTTCAGCAGGGTGTTGATGTAGAACCTGCCGACCGGCGTGGGGGTCTCGCCCGTCCCGATCCCGACGCGGAAGGACTTCAGTAGCTCGCACCCATCGAAGAGGCGCAGTCGGAAGGCCGACCGGTTCAGATCCAGACGGTACGACGTGGTGCGGAGTTCGAGGTCGTCCGCGCGCAGGAAGCCGTGCGTCCCGTTGGGCCGGAGCGGGAGCAGGGCCCGATACCAGCGGTGCCCGCGGCCGTCGACGACCTCCCTGTCCAGGAGGAAGACCTGGACGGAGCCGAAGACGTTCCGGCGGTCGAACCGCCCCACGACGGCCGCGTTGGCTTCGGGAGCCGTCCTGGCCACCACGCGGTCCGTCACCGCCACGCCGATGAGGGAGTCCTGGTTGCACGCCCTGAGATCCACCGGGACCCGTAGGCGGAGGTTCTCCCAAGGGTCGAGGAACGATGCTGTCGTCCCGCCTGCGGCGGCCTGGTTCGCCGTCGGCCGCCAGACGGATGGCCCGGGCGAGGCCCACCAGCCTCCCGCCGTCACGACGCCCGCGATGGATCCCGGCAGGGCCCCGAGCAGCACCGCTCCTAGCGCCAGCCTCCACCCGCGCCCTGGCCGGGTCGCGGCCGGGGTCCTCGCCTTCTTCCACACGATGACGATCACGACCCTCCGTCTCGAATGCACGGGCACCCGATGGTCTCGTTCGAGGCGAGTGATCGCCAGAGGTGGGGGGCATGTTCGCGCCCCCCACCTCTGGATCGAGTGCTGCTCGGTGTTAGCCGGCGAATCCCGGGTCTCCCGGCTGGGGCTGCGCCGGGCTGGCCGGATCCGGCGTGGGCCCGGAGCTTGGGGTGGGGCTGGGGTTTGGGCCGGGGTTGGTGGGGCTGGGGCTCGGGCTGGGCTCGGGCTCCGGCTCGCCCTCTCCGACCTTCACGGAGATGTGCGAGATGTCCTTGCCGCTCGAGTGCCAGACCGTGAGTCCGCCGGGGCCCACCAGCGGAAGGCCCGTGGTCCAGCTCTCCGGACCCTCGCCCTGATTGGCGCTTCCCGCCTTCACGCAGATCTCCGTGATCGTGACGCCGTCCGCGACCGTGATGGTGGCGTTCGGGCCGTCGATCGAGGCGCTGACGCCCTCGGGCTGTGAAGGCTCCCAGCCACCGGGCTCGTACTTGAACCAGTCGCCGCCGACGGGGCACACCTGACCGTTGGACGGGTCTGAAGCGGCCATCGTGCCCGCCGAAACCGCGGCAACTCCCATCGAAACGATCATCCCAACGGCGATCATCAGCCGCTTCATGCAACCTCCCTCGTCTGAGGTCTCATCCTTGACGTGCGGGGACGAGTAGGGCGCTCTACCGACGGCCATTCTGGGTAGGTAGCTCCGGCGCCCAAACGGGCGAAAGCCGTAAAACTCGATCGACGGGGTCGGTCTTTCCGCCCGGGGCGGAAGGCCTAGCCGGGGCTCACGATGGGCGATGTGCGGCGCTGCAGGTCACGCACAGCACCGCTGACGGGATGGCCTCGAGCCGCTCGGGCGGGATCTCTCGGCCGCATCGATCACACACCCCGTAGCTGCCGACGTCGAGCTTTTCCAGCGCCCGGTCGACGTCGACCAGCGCGGTGGCGATCGACCTGGCAGCCGCCGTCGAGCTGATCCGCTCGACCGCTTCCGTCGTCCCCTCACCGATCCGCTTACCGAACGCCAGGTTGGCCCCGGCTTCGGGCGGCTTCGTCAGAGCGGCCAGCTCGTCGGCGAGCTGTTGTCGCCGCTCCTCCAGCCCGGCTCGGCGGTGAGCTTCATCCACACCGCCGATCCTACGAGGCCGCCGGGGCCGCTCAGCCGGTGGGAAGCTCGAACACGTACAGCTCCGGCACGCTGCTGAAGTTCGTCCCGGTCAGCCACAGGGTTCCGTTGACCATGGTCGGCGATGAGTTCACCAACGGGTCTTGGGTGATGAAGTTCCACAGCTCGCTGCAGAACGGCCGTCCGCACCCACGCGCCGAAAACGCGTACACGCGGCTGTTGTTCTCGCCGACGTAGACCACACCGTTGGCCACCATGGGGGCCGATTCGATGCCGCCGCCGATGCTGGTGGGCTGGTCGATCCAGACCGGTGGGCAGGTGGGCTGCCCGCACCCCGCAGCCCGATACACGAGCATGGTGCCGTCCCCGGCGCCGATGTACAC
>JBIOYQ010000136.1:0-7823 GCA_044870295.1 Actinomycetota bacterium | reverse complement strand
CCTCGATGGCGGCCCGATTGTTGGCGCGAGTGATCACATGGACATCGTGACCGCGCATTGCCGCCTGGAGGGACCAGTTCCAACCCACACCGGGTTCTGAGCCCATGTCGGGCTCGCAGGCGTACGCCCCCACCAGAACCTTCATGCGCCGGAACGGGACTCTGACTTGACCCGGATCGGGTAGCCGTAGCGGAGCAGGAGCGGAAGAGTGAGCGCGGTGGTGAGGAGCCGCTGCCTGGTGGACAGGTCGGCCACCCAACGGTCGTCTCTCCGCAATTCCACCGGCCCGTCGCGAAACCGGGACGGGTTGCCGGAGATCATGTGGTTGGGTCTTGGCCCCGTCCCTTCCCCAGAGGTGACCCGGCTGCTCGGGCCCGCCTGGTCCACCATCGCCCTGATCCTCTCAAGCGTGGGGTCGGGCTCGACGATGTAGTCCTCGTACCTCACGAACAACGACCGCGCACGACCATGTCGACGGCACACTGCTGTCGCCGCGATGTTGGTGGCCAGCCAGTACACGATGCTGAACATCACCCCTTTGCTCGGCATCGGCCTACCGTCGGGATACGCCTTCTCCTGCAGGTTGGAGTAGACGACCGCCCGTGGGTCCCGCACGAGGTGAACGAAATAGGCCTCGATTCCCGGTAGGCAGAGGAGGGCCGCACCGCTCGCCGGACGCTTCGAAGAATCGATGATGACCGGGGAACCGGTGACCTCGGCGATGGCGCCATAGAGTCTCACCATCATCGCCGAGTGGGATTCGAGCGCTCGGCGTTGACGCTGGCGTCGCGGCCCGCCATGCAGGAGCCTCCACGTGTGGTGTATGTGCAACGCCTGCCGTTGCCACCGGATCACCTCCTCGGGCTGCACGCCTTCAAAGCGCGAGTTGGAGAATGCGATTCGGAACACCTCAGTCCAGAACTCGCACTGAGCCACGGGCCTTCGGCAGCCACACCACTGGTTCTGCAGCAGACGCTCCCAGGTGAACCGGACCTCGCCGGCAGGAAAGAACGTGCTCGTCTCGCCGATGAGGTTCTCCAGAACCGTGCTGCCCGTCCGCGACGGTCCGATGATGTAGAGAACCTTGACTGCGTTGTCGTCGACCGTCACGACTTCCCGAGTGGTGGTCCGGGCGGCTGCAGGTCGGGTTGTGACAAACCCGGCGTCCAGATCTCGATCACACCGGTGACGTCGTGCCCCTTGGCCTGCCACTCGCTCCAGCTGCAGCTGCCCTGCCACATGAAGAAGATCACGCTCACATCGGTGACGTAGTACCGGTTGCGCTCGAACCGGTTGTTGGCTGTGGTGTAAGCCGGGCGTCGGCTACCCACCAGCCCCGTGAACCCGCCATCGCGCATACGGACGGAGTTGTCATGGACGTACACGTTGCGCACTGCCTGCACCCCGCTGTCGGCGTCCCAGGCGATGTCGAGCAGTCCGATTCCGTGCACGCCGGCATCGATGGTGTTGCCCACGATCTCGACGTTCTCAGAGTTGGTCAGGTGCAGGTCGGCCATGCGGAAGAGCGATGCCTCGCCGAGGCCAGCGCCATTCTGCCGGAAGGCGTTGTTCCGGATGACGGCTTCGCCGCTACCGTCGTGGGATATCCCCGGCCCCGCGTTGCGCTCCAACGTATTCGCCTCGTAGGTGACATTGACGTTGGCATTGTCGGTCCGCAGGCCGCCGCCAACGTTGTCACGAACAAGATTCCGCCGGAAGACAAGGTCTGAGCTCCGGACGACCCTGCCCCCGCCACCACCACCTTCGATGCCGAAGATGTTGTTGAAGCTGATGTCGCAGTCCTCGACCGTCAATCCTCGGAGCGGTCCGCCCACGAGACCGAAATAGCCGTTGTGGTGGACCCGGTTGTTCCGCAGGACGCCTCCGGTGTCGAGAGCCACCCCGGCGGCGCCGTTGAACCGAATCTCGCTGTCTTCGATCCGCCAGTTCCAACCGGTCGAGATCGCCGCTGCCCGTCCGCCCGGGGGGCCGCCGGCGAACCTTTCGACGACCAGTTTCCTGAGGGTGACGTCGTCCTGGCGAGCATCGCCTTCACCCGTGCCAATCGCCCCCGGAGTGACCGCCACCCCTACCGCGTGACCCGTGGGATCGTCGGCCAGATAGATGGTGTCCGCCGCCGACTCGAAGAAGAAGCGGCCTGGCGCGAGCTCCTCCCGTGACGCGACCCGCCCCAGGAGGCGGTCGTCGTAGATGACAGCCGGCCAAAGTTCACAGCTGTCGGAAGACTGGGGTTGACAGGCCGTCTTCCCAAGCTCGTTGATCCCGGCGGTCATCACCCAGTGCGGGCCGGCACGCCGTGCGGCGGCCGCGGGGTGGGAGCCATTCAGAACCGTTCCCGCCGTTCCCCAGATGACACTGCCCTTCTTGGGGATGATCGGCTGGACAAGGTGGTACACCCCCGAAGCCAGACAGAAGGTGGTGTCCTCGGGAGAAGCGTCCAAGGTGGCCTGCAGGGCCATGGCTGGAGTGACTCTCACGCCGTGACAGGAATCGTCAGGAGCGCTACGGCTTGGCGCAGGAGGATCGGGGACGCGGCTCCTCACCGGCACCCCCGAGATCACGCCAGCGGCGAAAACGACTCCTCCGCTTGCCACGGCGAGGACCGCCAGCAGGGTCGGCCACCTGCCCAGCCGGGACAGCCCATGGTCCGGCTGGGAAGTGGGCTTCTCTGTCGGTGTCCGGCTCATGCAAGGTCCCAGTTAATACCGATGATGGTCTGCTGGCCAGGCGGGTCGAACGATGGTGGGGATGGCGTCGCGGCATCGGGGAGAGCGGGACTGACGGCCGATTACCATCGGCAAGGGCATGGGAGAGGGGCAGGAATTGATCGTGGATCCGATCATCATCGTGGCCGCACCACGATCGGGATCGACGCTGCTGTTCTCGCTGCTCTCCGCGCATCCGGTGCTCTGGAGCAGGTACCGGGAGAGCAACGACCTGCTCGAGGGTCCATTCGATCCACGACAAACGGGAGCCGCTTCCAATGCACTCGATGACAGCGACCTCGACGCGGAGACGGCGGCGCGGCTCCGTCTCGCGTTCTATCGGTCGGCAGGGAATCTCGAACGGTTACCCCTTGGTCGGTGCTTGCCCATCCGTGGTCGCGGACGGATGCCTGCGGGGCGCATGATCGAGCTGCTCAGCCGGAGGTGGAAGAGACCGGGGATCCGCCTGGTCGAGAAGTCACCGAAGAACTCGCTCCGCGTTCCTTTCATGCGGGCGCTGTTCCCGGGGGCCCGTTTCCTCCACCTGGTCCGGGACCCCCGAACCAACGTCGCGTCCCTGGCGCGCGCATGGTCTATGCCGGACCGCCACAAGACGTATCCGTTGCCACCCGGTTTCCGTATCCGTGGGTACGAGCACGACAGTTGGAGCTTCATGCTCCAGCCCGGGTGGCGTTCCCTGGAAGGGCATAGCCTCGTCGAGGTCTGCATCCATCAGTGGCGGGCGTGCAACGAGGCGTGCCTCCGCGAACTCGATCAGAATGCGCTCCGCGTGCGGTACGAGGATCTGGTGGCGTGTCCAGCCACGGTACTTAGTGCGGTGGCGGATTGGGCCCACTTGGACGCCCGTCCCTTCGACCGCTTCAAACGCCGGCTCCCGGTGGTGCAGACCCGTACTCGTCCCCAACCCGACAAGTGGATCTCGATGAAGGATGAGGTCGAGCAAACGCTCCCCGGCGCGGCCGACGTGTCGGCTGCTCTCGGCTACATCTGACTTCCTTCAGCGGGTCGAGCGCTCGAGCGAGCCCGTGTCATCGTGGCTGAGAGCATTCCAACCACTCCAGGTCCTATCTTTGCCGGCCCACTTCCACCAGGTCGCGGCAGTATCGCTCACGTAGTAATGGTTACGTTCAAAGCGATTTCTGGCCGAGTACGCTCGTTCGAGCGCGGATAAGACTCCGACCCTTCCGGTGTTCATTCCGATGTGGTTATCATGAGCGTAGAAGTTCGCCAGCCGCAGGGTCCCGTACGTCGGTGAAGAGCCCCTGTTGGCATCGATCAGACCGATCGTGAATCCTCCGTTCGAATCAAAAGAGTTCTCGGATACCGTCACGTTCCGGGACGTATTCACCGTCAGGCCACCCATGGCATTGTTCCTGAACACATTCTTTCGTATCACCCCTTTCTGACTGATTTCGTAGAACAAACCCCAGCGGACATTGTCCTCAAAGAGGTTACCTTCGACGAGGTTGTCAATGTTGTCGTAGTCGAGCCACCAGCCATCTCCCACGTTGTGATGGCTCCAGTTCTGACGCACCACGGTGCCCTTACCACCGGTGACCTTGGTGGCACCTGCGTGCCAAAATCCGGTCTTCTTGCCGAAATTCAAATAATTGTTGTACGCGAGCTGGTTTCCATCGAAAATTAGATCTTCTCCATTGGCGAAGATTCCCATGTTGCCATTGTGATGGATATTGTTGCCACTGACGGCTGATCCAGCTCCAACTCGGAGCCCATGACTATGACAATATCGGATCTCATTGTGTTCGATCCGCCAGCGCGTTGACGCTTGGATTCCATGGTATGAGAACTTTTCAATTGTCGCTCCACGCACCGTGACATCGGCAGTCCCGTTAGCCTCGAACGCCATCCCCGTGACCGTCGCCTCGAACTCGTGCCCAGCAGGATCGTCCCGGACATAGATCTTGTCCGAAGCCTCGTCGAAGAAGAACCTTCCGGGCGCCACCTCGGCGAGACTCAGGACCCTCACCAGGGGCCTGTCGTCCATAAACAGGTCTTCGTATTCGCAGGCGACTGGATTGTTCTCGCAGGGGGCATTCAAGGCGGGAAACGTCTGGCGTTGTTCACCTGCGACCCAATTGGTTCCATCGAAGCTCCAGCCGAGAACCGGTTGGGAGCCATTGAGCGTGGCCCCGGCCTCGAACACGAATTCATCACCCGTCGATGGTCGAAGAGCTTGGAGCAAACGGTATTCGCCTTCGCTGAAGCAGAAGGGAGTACCTGGTGGATGTTGGTCGATGACCGACTGGACGTTCTGGTCGTCCCGAACCCGCACCGAGTTCGGAGAACAGGTGATGGCAAACGGCCCGTAGTTTGCCGCCGGAACCGTATCTGCGGTCGACCTGGCCGGCAGGAGCTCAGGCCGGATGGCAGCAGCGGCTACGGGGCGAGGTGCAACCGCAGGCTGGACCAGCGACGGCGAGGAGGCCGGACGGACGTCGGGGCGGGGGAGAAGGATGAAGGCGAGGCCAAAGACCATCGCTGCGGCGCTGGCGACAACGGCAATGGTAGGCAGGAACGCATGCCCGGGGTTCCCTTTCATTGCCCCCTCCCCTTTCGCCGAGACCACCTCTAGGTGAGTTTCCGGCCAGGAGGCGATCCACCCCTGAACGACTCCGACGCGATTGTAGAAGCATGTGAACAGCCTGTCTTTGTGAACCTCGATGGCCGGGCGAGCAAGGTTAGGGCTGGCAGCCGGACCGATGGACTTGCATGATGGGGGACATGGGGGCCGGCTATCTGGGGGAATGGCGATACAAGATCCGGTCCCTGTTCATCATGCTGGCGGCGGCGATCACGTCCGTGGGTCGGGCCCTGACGGGTGGCCGCCTCCAGGTCCAGCAGGTCCGGTCGGCCATGGCGATGGCGGCCTTGGTCCTCTTCTCGTGGGTGGCGGGACGGGCGACAGCCACGGACGGCGAGCTGCGGAAGGGACTGCTGACTCTGGCCGTGATCGTCGTGGTCGCGATCGTCGGGCGCATCCTGCTCGGAAACCGCTTGAAGCCTGGATTCGCCTCCATCGAGCTTGCCGTCGTGTTGCTCCTGTTGAGCACCCTCATCCTGCGCCGGCGGACCTCCGACGAACTCGCCTACAACCCCCTCGACCCGGCCGCTCAGCTCCGGGTCCTGTGCGTCCTGCTCGCCGCCATGCTGGCGGGAGCCGCTCTCCTGTCCCCCAAGCTACCTGGCGCCCGGCGGCGTCCGGAGCTGACATCGCTCCCGGTCCGCATCTACATGCTCTATGTCCTCGTCGCCATCATCGGGGCCGTCTTCTCGGTGAGTCCGTTCCTGACCCTCTACCGGAGTGTGGAGCTCGTCACCGCGCTGGCAGTGGTGGCCGGCGCCTACTGGGTGGCCGGCCAGGACGCCACCGGGAGGATCGAGGCTGCGTGCTACTGGTTCCTGGTGGCGCTCGTAGCATCGGTCTGGATCGGTGCCGCCATCTCGCCGGGCTCTGCCCTCATCAAGCCCCGCACCAGCCCACTCCCCGTACAGCTGGTCGGAGTCCTCCCCGCCATGGCGGCCAACACGGTCGGGGCCCGAGGGATGATGCTGGCCGTGTGGTCCTTCGCCCGGCTCGTGGCCCAGCGCCGGACCGGGAGGCGCCACCGCCTGGCGCTTCCAATGTTCCTCATCGGAGTAATCACGCTCGTTCTCGCCCAGTACCGGACGGGCTACGTCGCCTTCATCGTCGGTGTCGCCGTCGTGCTGGGAATGCGACGGCGGGCCGTGATGGTGGCTGGCGTCCTGGTGGTGACGGCCATCATCGTGTGGGCGCCTTCCGTCGTCGAGACAACTGAGCCGTACGCCCTCCGGGGTCAGTCAACCGAGGAAGCCAGGGGGCTCTCCAGCCGGTTCGATTGGTGGCATGACGCCATTCCCGTCTGGAAGGAGTCACCCATCATCGGCCGCGGCTTGCTCACCGCTTCCCGCTTCGAGGTCCTCGCCGTCCACGGACGCAAGGAGACGTCCGCCATCCACTCCACGTGGGTGGAAGCCCTCGTGGGCACGGGGGTCGTCGGGGCCGGTCTGCTGGTCTCCTCGGTCCTCATCACACTCAGCCGGGCCCGTCGGGCGGCCGGGAGTAAGACCGGAGGCTCCATCCTTCCCCTGGCCCTCCTCGCCGTGCTCCTCGTCCGGAGCATTACCGCCAACGCCCTCGAGAGCTTCTCGTTCGACTTCTTCTTGTTCCTGGTCATTGCCATATCCCTTCCCAGCCACCCGGTGGACTCCGGGCCGGCGGGGGAGGGACGGCCGGGCGTCAAGACCGGAGGTGTCGCCCCGCCTCATCCATCCAGACCAGCCCTCCCGGTGCCGCCGGCCGGACCATGAGGGTCTTGATCCTCCACTCCCGATATCTGTCCGGCCCGGCTTCCGGCGAGAACCGGGTGGCCGAGGACGAGACCCGGCTGCTTCGGGAGGGAGGTCACGAGGTTCACCTCTGGGATCCAACCCCGGCCGTGGCGGGAGCCCGGCGAGTCAAAGCGGCGGCCGACGCCATCTGGTCCCACTCCGCGGTCACTGAGGTCCGCCGGCTCATCCGGGAAACAGGGGCGGAGATCGTGCACTGCCACAACCTGTTCCCGACGTTCTCCCCCGCCGTGCTCAGAGCGGCCGCCGACCAGGGGGCGGCGGTGGTCATGACGCTGCACAACTACCGTCTCATGTGCCTCCCCTCCAATTTCCTCCGCAACGGGCTGCCCTGCGAGGACTGCCTCGGTCGGGCGCCGTGGCCGGGTGTCGTCCATCGTTGCTACCGGAACTCCGCCCTCGCCAGCGGGGTCCTGGCCTGCTCCCTGGTGCTGCACCGCAACCTCCACACCTTCGAAGCGGTACGGCGTTTCCTGGCGGTCAGTAGGTACGTGCGCCAGAAACACATCGACGCCGGAGTAGCCGCCGACCGGATCGCCGTCAAACCAAACTTCGCCTGGGGAACACAGCGTCGCGACGGTCCCGGGGAGTACTTCGTCTACCTCGGGCGCCTGTCACCGGAGAAGGGACTCGCCCGGCTCATCGAAATTTGGCAGTCGCTTTCGGCCCGCCTCGTGGTGGTGGGCA
>JBIOYQ010000135.1:0-3002 GCA_044870295.1 Actinomycetota bacterium | reverse complement strand
ACGCAGCCGTTCGATGTCGAGATGCACGAGCTGTTCCCCATCCGACCTGGTCCGGAGGATGACTACGGGCTCGGAGAGGACCTGACGCTGGACCCTGAGCAGATGGTCCGGGACTCCGTGGTCCTGTCGATGCCCTTCTCTCCGCTGTGCACGCCCGACTGTCTGGGGTTGTGCCCACGATGCGGTGGCGACCGCAACCTCGGGCAGTGCAGGTGCACCGAGGAGGTGGTCGACCCCCGTTGGGCCGGGCTCGAGCAGCTGTTCCGCGATCCGTAGGGTCACGAGAGGCGACGAAAGGAAGGACCGATGCCGGTTCCGAAGAGGAGACAGACGCAGGCCCGGGGGGCCAAGCGGCGTGCCAACTGGAAGGCGCAGGCCGCGACGTACTCGACGTGCCCCCAGTGCCATCAACCCAAGCTCCCCCATCGCGTCTGCGCCAACTGCGGCTATTACGGGGGTCGACGGGCTATCGAGGTCGAGTAGCGGGGTCGTGAGGGAGGCGTGAGCGCGGCCGGCGAAGACGATCAGACGACCCGTTCCCTGGAGCGGGCGCTCGGCGTCCGCTTCGCGGACCCTCAGCTCCGCAATATGGCCCTGACGCACCGGTCGTTCGCGTTCGAGCGGGGGCTCGCGTTCAACAACGAACGCCTCGAGTTCCTGGGCGATGCCGTGCTCGGCTTGGTGGTCACCGACCTGGAGTACCGGGAGTTCCCCGACCTCTCCGAGGGCGAGTTGGCCAAACTGCGGGCGGCCATCGTGAACATGGGGGCCCTGGCCGAGGTGGCCCGCGACCTCGGGCTCGGGTCGGTGATCCGCCTGGGCAAGGGGGAGGAGCTCTCCGGGGGCAGGGACAAGTCCAGCATCCTGGCCGACGCCCTGGAGGCCATTCTGGGGGCGGTCTACCTGGACCTGGGGCTCGAGGCGGCGCGCACCATCATCGAGCGGCTGTTCCGCCCGCGCATGGTGGCCTATGTGCGAGGGGAGGGAGAGCGCGACTACAAGACGATCCTCCAGGAGTTGGCTTCACAGGACCTGCGTGCGCTCCCCGAGTACCGCATCGACGAACGGGGCCCCGATCATCAGAAGGAGTTCACGGCGACGGTCTTCCTGGCGGGGAGGCCCTACGGCGCCGGGATCGGCCGCTCCAAGAAGGAGGCAGAGCAGCAGGCCGCCCACGAGGCCTACGTGAAGCTCTCGGAGCGCGCCGTGGAGACGGGGTCGAAGGGGGCCTAGGTGGAACTTCCCGAAGTCGAAGTGATGCGGCGAGACCTGGAGAAGGACGTCGTCGGCCGCAAGATCGCCGCGGCCGAGGTCCGACCGTCCAAGAACGCCATGCGGATCATCCGCCGCCACGGTCGGCGCAAGGAGTTCGCGGACAGGCTGATCGGCCGGAAGGTCCTCAAGTCCGATCGCCGTGGGAAGTACGTCCTGCTCTCCCTGGACAACGGCGACGTGCTGGTGGTTCACTTCGCCATGAGCGGCCAGTTCGTCCGAGGCAACAAGCGGGTGCCGCTCCCGCCCCATACCCACGTGGTGATCACGTTCCAGCAGGGAGGGGACCTTCGGTTCGTTGACCCTCGCACCTTCGGCGAGATGTTCGTCACCCCCGGTGACGACCTGGGGAAGGTGAAGGAGCTTCAGCACATCGCGATCGACCCCCTGGACCACGTGTTCACGTGGCAGTCGTTCGGCGGCCAGATGGCTCAGCGGGAGTCCAAGCTCAAGCAACTCCTGATGGATCAGAAGTTCATCTCCGGGCTGGGGAACATCTATTCCGACGAGGTGCTGTTCGCGGCGGGCCTGCGCCACGACCGGCTGTCGGACACCCTCTCCTCGCAGGAGGTGCGCCGACTCTATCGCTCGCTTCAGGAAGTCTTGCAGGAGGCCATCCGGTACCGGGGCACGACCCTGGAGGACGAGGCGTACCTCGACCTGTTCGGCAAGCCCGGTGAATTCCAGAACGAGCTCAAGGTTTACGGCCGCCAGGGCCTGCCGTGCCGCCGTTGCCGCACCCCCATCGAGACCGTGAAGGTCTCCGGCCGAAGCGCCTCCTTCTGCCCGCAGTGCCAGAGCTGAGGCCCCTGCGCCGCCAGCCGGTCTAGCCGACGACCGCGCCCGCTTCGCGCATCCGCTCGAGCGCACGGTCACCATCGCCGGCGTGGAGGTCGACCGCGCGGATGGCCTCGGAAAGCACAACGGTCGAGAAGTCGAGCCGCCGCGCGTCGAGCCCCGTCTCGACCACGCAGTAGTCGGTGGCCAGTCCGCAGACCGTCACGGCCTGTACGCCCCGTTCCCGGAGCTTCTCCTCGAGGAGCGTGGGCGCCGTCTCACCGGACCTCAGGTCCCGGACGCTGAACGCTGAGTAGCCGTCCTCACCGTAGGTTCCCTTCTTCAGCGATTCGCCCACCACCTCCAGGTCCGGGTGGAGCTGTGCGCCCCAGGTCCCCTTGACGCAATGCACGGGCCAGATCCCGCCGTCCTTCTTGAAGTGGGGCGTGGACGCGGGGTGCCAATCCTGCGTGTAGACGACGAACGCTCCGGCGGTCCTCGCCGCATTCACTTGCTCGTTGATGATCGGGATCACCGCTTCGGCATCCCTCACGTACAGGCTCCCGCTGGGGTCGGCGAAGTCGTTCTGGACATCCACCACGATCAGAGCCGCCTTCGGGCCGAGGTCCACAGACACCGCCTCCAAGGAGGATTGTAGGGACAGAGATCGGATCGGCTGGACCGCCATCAGGGCGCATCGGTAAGAATCCCGGCGTGAAGCGGGTTCGCGTGGTGGTCGTGGGGCGCGTGCAGGGAGTGTTCTTCCGCTCGACGTGCGCGACGTTGGCCCGACGCCGAGGGCTCACCGGCTTCGTCCGCAATCTCCCGGATGGGCGGGTGGAGGCGGCCTTCGAGGGGATCGACGACGACGTGGACGCGTTGGTGGCGTGGTGCGGTGTGGGACCGGACCATGCCCGCGTGGACCGGGTCGAGGTCACCGCCGACGAGGTCCG
>JBIOYQ010000134.1:0-13917 GCA_044870295.1 Actinomycetota bacterium | reverse complement strand
GGGTCGGAGCCTCGGCCAGCACCGGCGAGGCCACGAAGTTCCCGTTCAGGTCCAGCAACATCGCGTACGGCAGGACGTGCTCGAACACGCTGTAATACGCCCACGTCGCCGAGGAACAGCTCGTGATCGGGTTGATGCACTCCGGCCACTGCTCGGCCCCGATGACGATCTCACCACCCCTTGTGGGAGCCGTAGTCGGTGGTTGTTCCGATCCACCTCCTGATGGCGGGGTCTTTGCCCCTCCACCCCCACAGGCGGCGGCCAGGAGCGTCATCACGGCCAAGGCGCCGACCGCCTTTCCGAAGTGACGATGCATGTGTCCTCCCTCCTCCCTTCCGCTCCCCGGCCGTTACCCCGGCCTGAACCGGAGGAGACCCGCGGGGCCCGGACACCCTCCGACGAGCCGAACCCCGTGGGACTCCTCACACGAGGGGAGCCAGCAGATGGGAAGTCCCCATCGTCGTAACATACGTTGGAATCGTCCAAGAAAGATTGGACGCTTCCAATCGGGCTCAGAGGCCCAAGCTCGACGGATGCATCTGGGCCGGGGAGGTGGCCTCCTCTATCCTGGGGACGCTCCGAGGGGGAGCCGGACATGAAGATGATCCAGCTGGGTGGCAGCGACGTCGGCCTGTCGGTGAGCGTGGACGCCCGCCCAGCCTTCGAATTCATCGTCTCCCTGGCCGCCTATGGGGCGCCGGACTCGTGGAAGACCACCGAGGTCGGGGCGGGATGGTTCCGGAAGATCGACACGGCGATGCCCGCGGACGTTCGCCAGGCCGTGGAGAAGCTGGGACCCCGGGCTGGGCAGATGTGGCTGAACCTGCTACCCGTGGCCCATGAGGCCGCCTCGGTCCACTCGGCCTCTTCGCTCATTGCCCACCTGCGCAGCCTGTCCGGGGTCGAGATTCGGCGTTGCTTCCTGGGCTACTACTGGCCCACGAGGGACCTCGGGGTCGACCGAGAGGTGATCGACGCCGCCGCCCACGGCGATCGGCAAGCCACCGAGGCGCTTGTGGCGAATCGGAAGTACTTCAGCGCGGAGGGCGATCGGCTCGCTCCTCTTCTGTCCCTCGACCCCAAGGCCACGAAAGCTGCCGTGCTCAGTGTGGTCCAGGGGTGGCACCGCACCTTCTTCAAGGACCACGAGCGAGCCGTATGGGCTGCCTTGCAGCGGGACGCCGCGGCCAAGCGCCGGCTGCTGCAGACGACGTCGCCGGAGCGCGCGATCGAGATCGCCACTGGTCTGATCCACCAGCCCACACCCGGCCTCCTGCGCATGACCCTGACCCCACAATTCGTCTATCGGCCGTGGAACCTGTTCGTCCAACGGGGCGAGTTCGGCGTGTGGTGCTACCCGATGGCCGACGAGAGCCTCGGCCAGCGGGAAGGGGCTCCGCCCCGTCAACTCGTTCGACTGCTGAAGGCGGTGGCGGATGAGAAGCGCCTGCAGATCCTTCGGGCGCTGTCGGAGAAGGACGCATCCCTGCAGGACCTCACCGGGGCCCTCTCCATGCCGAAGTCCACGGTCCATCACCACTTGCTCGCGTTGCGCGCCGCGGGCCTGGTTCGGATGACCACGGGGACCGACGTCCGCTACATGCTGAGGAGGGAAGCGCTGGACGAGCCCTCGGGGCTGCTCCGGGCCTACCTCCAGGAGCCGAGCTGACCCGAGGCCGTACCCGGACTTCTGGTCAGCTCACCTCCATCGGCGGCATGAGCGGGTCGGGCCGCCTTCTTCCACCACCCGGGCGACCCGGCGGTTCCCCTCGGTCAGCAGCCACGACCTTGTCGGCGAAGTCCCACCCGCGCTGCTCGGGGCCGGGCGTTGCCGGCCGCTCCGCGTTCGCCATCCGTCGATCGAGACCGAACATGAACATGAGCGTGGGACGGATGTCCTCCGCCGTGAGGTTCGGTTCGCCTTCGGTGCGCCCACCAAGCGCGGCCAGGATCTCCTCGCGGAATTCCTTGCGACTCTCGAAGAGCAGTCCCATGTCGTCTCCTTCCACGGTTGCTCGAACTCGCGGGACCACGATGTCCACGAACTGTTGGATGCGGCGATCTCCCGGACAGGCCTTGCCGAAGACCTCGCTCCACCGCTCCCCACCCTCCACGCGACCCGCCAGGATGGACGGTTCCGCGGGAAAGTTCCCGTCGATGCCCTGCCGGTGATAGGCGAGGCCGCGGTGGCCGGGTCGAGTGTTGGGGACCAGGACCGGCGGGATGTCGAAGTGTTGACAGCACCAGGAGATGATGGCCACCAGCTTGTCGATCTGCTCTGGGGTCCACACCGGGACGTTCGTCCCGTGCCAGGTCCGGAAATGCTCGCCCTTGTCCGCCGTCTCGATGCTGATGACGTGCCAGTTGCCGTCCAGGTTGGCGTCGGCGGAGAAGTCGAGATCCTGCCACTGCTTCGCGAAACCATCCCCCCGGATGCCGAAGTGGGACTCCAGGCCACCGAACCCATTGGCGTGGAACCCGGTGTTCACCGAGGCGAAGGGAGCCGCCATGGTGTGGACGCAGACGATGTCGTGCGCGGCCATCCTCGGCTCAGTCTGGGAGCCGAGCGGATCGAACTGGGCATGTGGACACCGCGTGACCACCGGGAACCCCCCCGCGTCCGTTGCCGGACTCTATCAGCGCAAGCAGGAGACGGGACACCCGCCGGCGGTCATGTCGAGGCCGATGGATGGAGGCCGGGCTCGTAGCCGGCGCGGAGCACCTCGGCCATGGACGGGGGAGTGAGCACGCCGACCGTGCCGCGCGACGGCCGAGGCCGCCGTTCCGCGTAGCCGAAGGGCGACCACCGGAGCAGCGCGCCGCCTCGCACCAGCCAGGCCGTGTCGCCCTCGGCCACCATGGACCCGTCCGGGACCGCCCCCAGGCGCATCTCGTGGAGTCGCTTCCGCCCGCCGGCCGCCAGTCGCTCCGCGTGGAGGGTGCGATCGATCGCATCCACCAGCAGCGACGATTCCGGATGGGACCGTTCCCAGGCGTCTCGAAACGCCAGGAAGTCCTCGCGCCGGCACTCCGCGCAGGGCCGGTGGCCCGCCGCTAAGCCGTCGCCTCGTCCAGGAAGAACAATTCGGTGAATCGCCCGGGCCGCAGCAGCGGGCGTCTTCGACCCTTGAATTCGAGGCGGCAGGCGATCCACCGGCGAACCTGCCAACCCCGCACCAGGCGTCCGTCGGAGTCGTGGAGCACGCCGCGGTTGCCGAACAGCAGGCCTCTCGCCTCCGTGGCGATGATGTCGCCGAAGGGTGTGACCCGGTTGCGCAGCGGCACAGAGCCAGATGCTACGACCCTTGGTCAGGCCGGTTCCGGGGTGCCTTCGACGCTCGGCATCACGGTCAGCGTCCGAAGGGGCGACAGCAGTGCGGGGAGGAAGGACACCAGGATCCCTCCGGCGGCGATCCACAGGGTGGGGCGAAGCCCGAGCCGGCTCCCCAGGACGCCGCCCACGAAACTGCCGATGGGGATGGTGCCCCACACCATGAACCGCATGGTGGCCACCATCCGGCCGAGCAGGCGATCCGGCGTGATCGACTGACCGAGGCTCCGGGCGTTCACGTTGAACATGACGCCGCCGAACGTCCCCAGCACTCCGTACGCGAGCAGCATGGGGACGGCGGTCGAGCCCGTGGCGAGTGGAAGGAAGACGAGGGCGACGCCGATCACCACCGCCGCCCCGATCAGTGTCGGCCCGACCCCGAGGGCTCGCCCCACGCGCTGCGCCAGGAAGGCGCCGACCAGGAAGCCCACGTTGCCGGCGGTGAGGATCACTCCGATGGTCCCGGGGGAGAGGTCCAGGGTGCGAACGGCGAACAGCACCAGGACCGCCTGAGCCATCATGCTGAACAGGTTGAGCAGCGCCACGCACGCGGCCAGCGGACGCAGGTAACGGTTCCCCAGGACGTAGGCGAGACCTTCTCGGATCTCGCGTCGCATCGGTGGCCGGCTGGGTTGGGTGGTCTCCACCACTGGCTCCGGCCGCCGGATCCACAGCAACGAGACCACCGAGGCCAGATAGCTGACGGCGTCGCCCAGGATGGCCACCGCCGCCCCGAACGCCTCCACGAGCAGGCCGGCGATCCCCGGCCCCGCCAGCTGGGCCCCGGACCGCGAGATCTCGAGCTTCGCGTTGCCCTCGATGATCCGGGAGCGATCGACCAGCGCCGGCAGGTAGGCCGCATAGGCCACGTCGAAGAAGACGGTGAAGACGCCGGTCACGAACGCGGCGACGTACAGGTGCAGGAGCGTCAGCGCGCCGAAGGCCCGGGCCAGCGGGATGCTGCCGAGCACCGCGAACCGGCCCAGATCCGCCGCGATCAGGATGGGCTTGCGCCGAAGCCGATCCACCCACACCCCGGCCGGCAGGCCGAGCAGCACGAACGGCAGGAACTCCACCGTGGACAGCAGTCCCACCTCGAACGCTGAGGCCTGGAACAGAAGAATGGCCGCGAGGGGCAGGGCCAGGAGGGTGATCTGGGACCCGAGCAGACTGATCGTCTGGCCGGTCCACAGCTTCATGAAGTCGCGATGGCGCCACAGCGACGCCGGCTCTTCCCGAACGGGGCGCATCCCGATACGCTACCGGGCCATCGTGCCGAGCTCCTCCATCTCTTCGAAGAGGCGAATCCTGGCGTCCGTGGCGCTACTGGCGGCCATGGCGGTGATCACCCTGGCCGGGGCGCAGGACATCGCCCGCGGCGCGGGGTTGGACGTCACCGTCAAGCTTCGCCCCGCCGGGGCTCTCTCGGTCGCCCAGGGCAGAGCGTTCGCCGCCAACGCCACGCTTCGTAACCCGGACCCAGAATCGGCCACCGTCGCCGTGGACTTCGATCTGGTGGATCTGGCGAGCGGGGACCGTGTCGCATTCTTCACCTGGCAAGCCGTGGTGCCGGCTCAGGGCTCCTTGAGCAGACGGGTCGCCGCCACCACGTCACAATGGTTCGCCGGCACGGGCTCGTTCGAGATCCAGGCGTCCATCCAGGATGTTCAGTCGGCCGCGCTCGGCTTCGAGGTGACCGCGCCCGCGGTCTTCGCCGCGCAGTTCCAGGACGTCACGGCCGACGCTGGCGTCTCCACCACGGTCGGCCCATCCGAGTGCGGTGGGTGGGCGGCCGGGGCGGCATGGGGGGACGTCAACGGAGACGGCTTCCCCGATCTGTTCCTCCCAAGGGGGAAGGATTCCGCAAAGCTATGGATCAGCGACGGCGCAGGCCACTTCACGGACGAGGCCGCCGTCCGGGGCGTGGACGACGGGAGCCTCGAGGGGATGGGCGCCGTGTTCGCAGACTATGACAACGACGGCGACCAGGATCTCTTCGTGGCGGACCGGGCAGAGGATCGCCTGTATCGGAACGATGGGACCGGCCACTTTGTCGATGTCGCACCGGCCGCCGGAGTGGCCGGGTCCACCGACGACGTGAGCGCCGCCTGGGGCGACTTCGACAACGACGGCAACCTCGACCTGTACGTCGTGAGCAACTCGCCGTGCGCTCCACCGAACATGTACGACCCCGATCGCCTCCTGCACAACAACGGCGACGGCACCTTCACCGACATGACGTGGCTCCTTCCATCCAGTGCCACGAATGGGGCCGGCTACCAAGCCGCCTGGTTCGACTACAACGGCGACGGCTACCAGGACCTGTACTTGGCGAACGATCGGTGGGGCCCCGATCCCGATCCGAACCACCTGTGGCGCAACGACGGACCAGGTCCCAACCACCGATGGATCTTCACGGACGTGTCCGCGGACAGCCGGGCCGGGTACTTCATCAACTCGATGGGGATCGGCATCGCGGATATCGATGGTGACCTGGACCTCGACGTGGCCATCTCCAACATCGGCGGCAACTTCGTGGCCGCGAACAACGGGGACGGGACGTTCACGAATGTCGCGGGGAGCGTCGGGCTGCAGCGGCCCCTGGTCGAGGCGGGCGTGAGCTCGGTGACGTGGGGTCTGTCGTTCACGGACCTCAACCTGGACGGGTTCGAGGACCTGTTCGCCGCCGCCGGATCGATCTATGACCAACTCGACCAGCCCAACCAGATCTTCGTGGCGGCGGGCGACGGCACGTTCCTCGACCTGTCGGCGCTGTCCGGCGCCGCCGACGAGGAGATCGGGCGCGGGATCGCCGTCGCCGACTACGACCGCGACGGGCGCCCCGACGTCTACGTGGTCAACCGGGCGGGAGCTCCGATCCTGTACCGCAACGTCACGCCAACCTCCAACCACTGGGTGGGGGTGCGCTTGATAGGAACCACCAGCAACCGCGACGGTTGCGGAGCGCGGCTGGTGCTCTTGGCCGGCGGCCATCGCCAGCTGCGCGAGGCCTTCTGTGGCTCCGTCGGGTTGTCCTCCGGAAACGACGCCGTCATCCACCTCGGGCTCGGTTCGTCGACGACGGTCGACCGCCTGACCGTGGTATGGCCGTCGGGTCGCCGCCAGGTCCTGCGGAACCTGTCGGCCGATGCCATCGTGGACGTGACGGAGCCGGCCTGACCTCAGGCCTGGAACGTCGCGTCCTTCACGTCGAAGGTCAGGGTGGCCTGGTCTCCGGAGATCGTCACGTCGCGGAAGGTGATGCCGCCGGCCAGCGCGGGCAGGGGCAGCTCGACCGGCGGTAGCTCGTCGCTCTCCAGCACCAGCTGCCCATTCGAGATCCGAACGGAGGCTTCGACGCGCCCCTTGATCAGGTCGGACCTGAGCAGGACCTTGCCGTTCTTCAGATCCACTGTCACACCGAGATCGCTCGGGACCGCATCCTGGATGTCCTGCTCGGTCATCACGACCGTGCCATCGCCGCCCCTGGCCAGCACGGTCTGCGTCGTGCCGGAGAACAGGTTCCCGAGGGAGAACGACACGTCTCGGAGGGTGGCGTCCAGGGTTTGGATCGGGAACTGATCGCTGGTCACGGAACCATGCGCGTTGACCGTGACGGACGCGATGTCACCGCCGATCAGCTCGGTGACGAAGGGCCAACCGCCGAACGAGACCTTCGGGCGGTCCTCCAACGAGAGCGAGGTCTGGAGCTGCCGCGCCACGACGTACTGCGCCACCACTCGAAGCCCGAAGTCGGCCAGGACCAGCATGCCGACCACGAACAGGATCCAGAACAGGATGGCTCGACGGATCCACCGCAGGACCATGCGCGGAGCCTACGGCACGGCGGTCCCCTCCGGGGGGTGCGCCACGACCGACTGGTGGGTGGCTCAGGACGCGTTGGCCTGGCTGGCCCGGGCGGACGCCTCCAGCGCCTTGGCTTTGTTCGGTGCGGGCTCCCCCGGCAGATGGAGCAGGTTCTCCACCCCGACGACGCCGGGCACCTTCAGCACCGCGTTGGCCAGCTTGGCCATGCGCTCGGGCGAGTCGACCTCCCCGCGCAGGATCACCACGCCGTCCTCCGCGTTGACGGTGATGCCGTGAGCGTCGTGGCGCAGGACCTCGCTCTCCACCTTGTGCGCCAGGGTGACGTCGTCGAAGTCCTTGGGCGCCTCCGAGCGATGGGTGATCTGCATCCACCGCCCGTGGGTGCCGGCGCTCATCCGACGGCCCCATCGGCCCAGTCTGCGGGCGCCGTGACGGCCGGCGGCCTTGATCTGATCTCGGGCTTTCGCCCTCCTGGTGCGGCCCAGCCGCGGGTCGAAGAAGTACGCGATGCCCATCCCCGCGCCCAGGGCCGCCAGGAGCTTGCGTCCCCTCTTTGGCGTTCGTTCGCCCATGGTGGCTCCTCTCGTTCCCACGCTGCCTGTTACCCGGGGCGGGTCACCACAAACCGGAGCAGGCGCTACGCGGCCGGGCGACGTAAGGTCCAGAGGCATGCGCCCTCGCCGACCCGTGCACGTCATGACCTGCGTGGCCACGGCCACGCATCACCTCTTCGAGCTCGCCGCCGGGACGGGGTTGGTGTTCCAGCCATACCTCGGCCTTGGCGGTGCGTCCGCGCTGTGGTCGGTGGCCCTCCCTGGCTGGCTGGCGGTGGCCGCCGGGGGGTCGCGACGATGGGACCGTCCGCTGGCCTTCCTGACCGGGCTCTCCATGGGCGGCGCGGCCGTGCACTTCACGCTGTGGCCGGTCCGGTTGAGCAAGGGTCGCGTTCCGCTGCTGAGGGAAGCCGAAGGCCTGCGGCCGAACCAGCTCCCCGCCTACAACGCGGTGCTCTACGCCTGGGCGCTGTCGGGGGGACTCGCCCTCGCCTTGGAGACGCCTCCCCGCGCGAGGCGATGGGCCCTCGCCGGCATGGCCGCGGCCGTCCCTCTTCGGTGGAGCGCGCGTCACCACTTCACGTGGATCGGCGAGCAGGCTCGCATCAACCCGGCGTGGTGGAACCGCGCCCTGGTGGAGAGGGCCGGTCAGACGGCGTAGTGGCTGGAGATGTAGTCGCGGAACGCAGCGCCGATGGGGCGGAGACGGTTGTTCGCTTCGTACAGGCTTCGGGTGCCCTTCCCGGTGTCCTTGCTCCAGAGCTGGGCGAAGTCCCTCTCGGACAGGACGTCCATGAGCCGCGTCATGAGCGCGGGGTCATCCGACCTGATGCCCCACTCGTTGACGACGACCGGCAGCCCGACCGCGCGCTCCAGGTAGTCCCTGGCCGTGACGAGGCTGCTCGGCTCGGACCAGTAGAAGTGGATGTTGAGGTAGTCGGGCTGCGCGGCGGCGTAGGCGTCAAGCCAGGCGTTGTGGAGGACGGGTGACTTGGGCTTGACTTGATCCCTTTCGGCGGCCAGCGCCCAGAACGCGTCGGCCTCCGACCGCCTTCCCTCGGCGAGCAGTCCCTGGTACACCCAGCGCACAACCGTGCTCGAGATGGTGCCGTCCGTCGTCACGGGGACGCCCTTCTCCCGTCCGACCTGGACGGCTGCTGCCAGCATCTGCCCGTACTGGTCGGACGTGCCGGTGAAGTGTCCCGCATACGACGCCTCGTTCTCCACCACCACCAGCGCGGGCCGCACGTCGTCGATCGCCCTGGCCACGCGAGCCTGGTAGTCCGCCAGATCCTTCGGGAAGGTGGATGGCCCCGGTGGACCGGACAACGGTGCCTTCACGTAGTGCACGTTCAGGATCTGCTCCAGGCCGGCCGCCCGTATGACGCCCGGGTCGTGCTGGTAGATGCCGGGTGACAGGAGAAACGCCGCGTTGCGCACGTATCTCGCGTGTACCTGCTTCGCCATGTCGATCGCTTGGGTGGTCGCCATGCTGTAGAACCCGATGCCGAAGGGATTGGTCGCCGGCGGGTTCGTGACGACGGTGACGGACGTGATCGCGCTCGTGCCGTGGCCGTTGCGGGCTGACACGCCCAACGTGTAGGTGGTGTGCGGCGCGAGACCCCAGAACGTGTACGCGCGCGTTGGCTCCGGCACGGTGGCCACGAAGGCGCCGTTCAGGTAGATGGCGTAGCTGCCCGGGGAACCAGAGCCGGGGACCCACGAGAGATGGGCTGAGGTGAGGTCGGCTGTGGCGACTACGCCCTTTGGCTGGCTCGGGCCCAGCGGGTCCTTCAATGGGGGAAGTCCAATGGCCTGTTCGGCAGTCGCCAGCAGCACTGCCACTGCCACGGCGGCTGCCGGGATCGCACGACGGAACGGAAGGAGTCTCATGATCTGTGGACCTCGATTCGGTTGTCGGATGCGGATCGAGTTCGCTGAAGGGAGTCAGGCCGGCGGTTCGAGCCGATCGAGGTAGGAGTTCGTGATGGACCGGCATTGCCCTGGGCCGCGCATCACCGGCTGGTGCGCGAAGGCGACCCCGTAGAATCGACCGTGGAGGGATGCCCGAGCGGACGAAGGGGCACGCCTGGAGAGCGTGTAGGCGGGTAACCGTCTCCCGGGTTCAAATCCCGGTCCCTCCGCCAAGGATCTCGCTCACGAACGAGGCGGCCATCACAGGCGACGCGGATGGTAGCGTGTCGCGCAGGATGTCTCGGCGTCACGACCGTAACGAGATGCTCCTCGAGGCCGGTTTGGTCCTGTCTTCAGAGCTCTCCCTCGACGCGGTGCTCCAACGGATCGTCGAGCTGGCGGTGGAAGTGACGGACGCCTCCTATGGCGCCCTTGGGGTCCTCGGGCCGGATGGCCAGATCAAGGAATTCATCACGACGGGGATCACCTCCGAGCAGCGTCACGCCATTGGCAAGCTCCCGGTTGGACGTGGGGTCCTGGGCGTGCTGATTCGCGAGCCGCACCCCCTTCGTCTAGCCGACGTCAGCAAGCATCCGAGCTCGATCGGCTTCCCCCCCAATCACCCACCGATGAAGTCTTTCCTTGGGGCGCCGGTAGCGGCCAAGGGCAGGGTCTTTGGCAACGTGTATCTCACCGAGAAGCAAGGAGCCGAAGAGTTCGACGCAGAGGACGAGCGATCCCTCCTCGTTCTGGCGACGCAAGCCGGAGTCGCCATCGAAAACGCTCGGCTGTACGAGGAAGCTCAAGAGCGGGAGCGTCGTTTGGACGCGGTTCGTGAGATCGTCGCCGGCATCCTCCAGCAGGACGATCTGCACGAGGTCCTCACCCTCGTGGCACGGCGGGCTCGCGAGCTGGCCGGAGCCGACCTCGCCACCATTGCCATGCCCGAGGTGGGCGCCGAGCGCCTGGCCCTGACCGTCGCTGAAGGCTTGCACGCCGAGAGGCTCCTGGGAATGAGCTTCGGTGTCGAGGAGTCCGTCTCCGGCGAGGTCATGCGAACCGATCGCCCGGTCATCCTCGATGATGCCTCTGCCGACCAGCGGACCTATCAACCCATGATCAGGACCGGCGAGATCGGGCCTGCCATGTTCGTGCCACTGTCCTCGGCCGGAATGGCGTTCGGGACCCTCGCGGTCGCCAACCAGCGCGGCGGACGGCCGTTCGCGAGCGAAGATCTCGCCCTGGTCGAGACGTTCGCCAGGCAGGCATCGGTCGCTCTCGAGTTCGCCCGCGTTCAGGGAGAGCTGCGACGCCTGGCGGTCTTGGACGATCGCGAGCGGATCGCCAAAGAGCTGCACGATGGAGCCATCCAGTCGCTGTTCGCGGTCGGTATGGGATTGCAAGTGGCAGCCCAGCTGAGCGGCGACGCGGATCTCGGGAAGCGGCTCGAGGGGGCGGCAGAGGAGGTCGATCGGGTGATCCGCGACCTCCGCAACTACATCTTCGGGCTCCGCCCCGGAATCCTGGCCGATCGACAACTCGACCAGGCCCTCCGACACCTCGCGGACGAATTCGAGGAACGGTCTGGGGTGACGACCGCGGTGGAGATCGATGCCGACGTCGCCGCCGAGTTGGCCTCGCGCGCCGGGGACGTCGTCCAACTGGCCCGTGAAGCCTTGTCCAACGTCGAGAGGCACGCAGCTGCCGCCACATGTCGCCTGAGCCTCAGCCGCCTGGATGGGACGGC
Source organism: Actinomycetota bacterium (assembly GCA_044870295.1). Taxonomy (GTDB): domain Bacteria; phylum Actinomycetota; class UBA4738; order UBA4738; family UBA4738; genus AC-52. The sequence continues at coordinate 2,543 of JBIOYQ010000134.1, read as the reverse complement.
CGTGCTCGAGATCGACGACGACGGTCAAGGCTTCGAGACCACCCATCAGCATGGGTCTGGTCAAGGACTTCGAAATCTTCGAGAGCGCGCTGCCTCTCTGGGGGGCGAGTTCTCGATCGAAAGCACCTCAGGCCAAGGAACGACCGTCCGGATCGATATCCCACTGTGATCGCACGGCCTGGCTCGGTCGGCGAGCGCGGTGCCCAGCTGTGTCCCATGCCGAAGGCCCTTGGGCGGGAGGGCCCTTGGACCCGTGTGCGACGTGGCATCGGGGCCCGATCATCGATGTATGTTCGCGCGGTACTACCTGGAGCTGCCCCTCCCGTTCGAGGAAGTTCGTGAGGCGCTCTTGACTCGCCCACAGGACTGGGTACCTCGTGTCGTGGAGGACGCCGAGGAGCGGGGCCGGCTGCTCCTCGACGTTGGCTTCGAGTCGCGGGGGCGGCGTGTGGGAAAACGAGTCGAGATCGAGCTCGGCCGACCGTTCCTCCTGGCGTCGAAGACCATCCTGCCGCTCACCTGGCACGCGACCGGACCAGAAGCGCTCTTTCCGTCGCTCGAGGCCGACCTCGAGGTGGCCCAGCTCAGCGAGCGTAGAACACAGCTCTCTGTGAGCGCCCGGTACCGTCCGCCCCTGGGGGCGCTCGGCCGAGCCGTCGACAAGGTCGTGCTCCACCGAGTCGCCGAGGCAACCATCAAGGACTTCCTCGATCAGATCGGCGAAACGATCCAGATCCGGCTGCATTCGCCGGTCCCGGGAAGTTGAGCCCACCTGCCATGCGTGGGACCATCGGTCCCATGCCACCGCTTCGGGTGCTGCTGGTCGATGACCACGAGGTGGTCCGGCAGGGCCTCTCTGCCCTGCTCAAGGCCACCGATGACATCATCGTCGCTGGTGAGGCGGGCACGGTCCGTGACGCCATCGAAGAGGCCGAGCGGACCCGGCCCGATGTCGTCGTCATGGACGTTCGATTGGCGGATGGAAGTGGCATCGAGGCGACCCGCGAGATCAGAGCGAGGCGGCCCGAGACCCAGGTCATCATGCTGACCTCCTTCGCCGACGACGAAGCGCTGTTCGCCTCGATCATGGCTGGCGCTTCGGGCTACGTGCTGAAGCAGGTGAAGAGCGGCGAGCTGATCAGGGCAATCCGAACGGTGGGTCGAGGCGAGAGCCTCCTGGACCCGGCCGTCACCAAGCCTGTGCTTGACCGCCTGCGCAAGGGAAAGCACCTCATGAGGGACGAGAAGCTCGCCCGGCTCTCGCCGCAGGAGGAGCGCATCCTGCAGTCCGTCGCCGACGGCAAGACGAACAAGGAGATCGGGCAGGGCCTCCACCTGGCGGAGAAGACCGTGAAGAACTACGTCTCCAGCATCTTGTCGAAGCTGGAGGTGGCCCGGCGAGCTGAGGCCGCCGCCTACCTGGCCCGACACACCACCACCCCCGGCACCTAGCCCTTTCCGGGCCCTCCGGACTCCCGCAACAGGGCCGTTCGGCACATGGCTCCACGCCTTCCAGGGCGGAAACTGCCTCTCAGAAGAACGCCGGCAGCGGCCGGCGATGGAAGAAGGAGGAGGCCATGCCTCGCAGAACGTTCGACCTGATTCTCTCCTCGGTGGGGGTGATGCTGACGGCCGTTCTGCTGGTCGCCGGCGTCCTCGCCTTCTGGGGCTACAGCTTCTCCAACGGAAAGGTCCACGACCAGTTGGTCGCCCAGCAGATCTTCTTCCCCCCTGCAGGGAGTGAGGCCATCACGTCCCTGCCCCCGGCCGACCAGCCGGCCATCGCGCAGTTTGCCGGTGAGCAGATGGTCAACGGCGCCCAGGCTCAGGCCTACGCCGACCACTTCATCGCCGTTCACCTCAAGGGTGTGGCCGACGGCAAGACCTATGCCGAAGTCAGCACGCTGTCCCGGGCCAACCCCGACGACCAGGCTCTGGCGGGGCAGGTCCAGACCCTGTTCCGGGGCGAGACCCTGCGGGGGCTGTTGCTCAACGCCTACGCGTTCTGGAAGCTCGGGCAACTCGCACTGATCGGGAGCATCGCAGCGTTCGCGCTCGCCGGGATCATGTTCGTGCTCACGATCCTGGGCTTCTGGCACCTGCGCAAGGTGTCGGCAGACGAGCAAGTCTTCGCCTCGGCGGCAGACGGATCCAGGGACCGAGTCCGCGTCTAGGTCCGACCCTCGAGAGCCACCGGCGCCTCCCCAACCTCGAAGGTTGGGGAGGCGTTGGCTGTCCCTCCGCCGATTTGACCACCCCGTCCCTTCGCGCTAACTTTTTGTGTTGGATATTAGCGATAGCGCCCCGTCGACGCGGAGGTGCTCGTGCGCCTCGACCGATGGGTTCCATCACTTCTACTGATCGCCCTTCTCGTCATCGACGTCCGAGTCCCCTCGGCAGATGCGCGCATCGCCTGGAGGGAGTTCCCCCTTCCCACCGCCGACAGTCAGCCATTCGGTCTGTCACCAGGTCCGGACGGGGCGATCTGGTTCACCGAGTTCGGTGGCAACAACATCGGGCGGATCACCACCGATGGAACGATC
>JBIOYQ010000133.1:0-12664 GCA_044870295.1 Actinomycetota bacterium | reverse complement strand
ATCGATCTCGGGCGCTGTTACCGGCCCGAGGGAACGAAATCGGATGATCCCGTCCTTGTCGATGACGAACACCCAGGGCTCGCTCTCGAGCTTCCAGGCCTTGAACGCGGAGGACTGATTCTCCAGGGTAGCCGGTGGCGGAGAGTGGTCTGGTCCGGGGAGGAATTCCTCAACATGGATGAAGTTCGCCTTGGCGGGTCCGTACTTGTCGAACAGCAGGATGACCTCATCCGTCACGGGGCCGCACAGCCGACTCTGGCACAGCAGCGGTGTAGAGAAGCAGGCCACGGTGGGCTTGCCGCTGGACAATGCCGCAGCTAGCGAGACGTAATGCATCTTGTCCACTGGGGTTCTCGTGCAAATGGCCTCGATCGCACTCGTCGAGGTTGCCACCGGCGTTGGCGTGGAGACAGCCTTGGACGCCAGATTGGCGATCACGTGTTCCTGGATCTGCACGATTCCGGTACCAGCGAAGAGGTGCGAGTCGGCCTCAACGAGTGCAGCCAACGACCAATACCCAACAGTGGCGAAGTCGAGATCTACCGAATAGACACCCGGTGCTGGGCTCTCGGGGGAGTGGTCGTGCGTCTATTGGTACCCGGTGAAGGGATGCCAGGTCGCAGGGAACGGGCCGGTAGCGGCACTCGTCTCGGTCTTGGACAGCCAGACCTGAGGCGAGCCGCTCGTGAGTGTCTGGTTCTGGAGGTTCAGCAAGGCGAACCCGAACCGCTGCCTGCCTGTGGCCATGGGCGCCGCGTCGCCGCCCGTGCCGAGCAGAGAGAGCTGAGTTGCGCCGGCGACCAGGGCACTGATCGAGCCCGGGGCCGGAGCAGTCGAAGAGTGGGAGCCGGACCCCGTCTTGCCGCACGCGACGCCGATCGCGCTCGCGCCGATCAGCAGGATGAACTGCCGCCGCGTCGGGCGCACGAAGATGGCCCGATGAAGGAGTTCTTCAAGGTCTTGGGGATCTATGGTGCTGTCCTTCGGCACGACTATTGAGGATATCGTTCGATCCCTGCTGCGAAGGGACCGTTTCACCGAGCTAGCCAAAGGTCATTCGCCCAGCCGGGGCGTGAGTGCGATCAGCGCCAGGGCAGCCGCGATCGCCAGGCCGAACGCGCCGGCGAGGCCGATGCGGAGGCTGACGTTCAGCGACTCGACGATGGCAACGGCGCTTCCACCCAAGCCGGCCCCCACGGACACCCCCAGTGAATCCACCAGGAGCATCAGGCCGGAAGCGGTGCCCTCGTACCCGGCCCCGGCCCGGTCCATCATGACCAGGTAGATGGTCGGGTAGGCCACGCCCATCCCGAGACCGGCCGCCGTCCACGCTGCGTACGGGAGCACCAGGGGAGTGGAGAGCAGCCCGGCGGCCACGCCGACCGCCCCGGCCGCGATGACGGCGGTCCCGGCCAGGAACAGGAGCCGGCGGGACGTGTGCGCCACCGCACGGGACTGCCACCACGTTCCAAGGGACCAGCCGACGGTGGCCAGCGTCACCACCACACTGGCCTCCGCCACCGTCCGGCCTCGGATCCGAGTGAGGAGCAGGGGGACGAACCCGTCCACGCCGAAGAACGCCAGCGTCAGCAGGAATGCGCACACCAGGGCCATGCCGAGGCCGGGGCGCCCGACCGAGGAGCCCCGGGCCACCAGCCCCCTCAGCGCAGGCCCGGCCAGGGCCACGCCCCCCACGACGATGGGCACCGACCAGGGCGAGAGGTGGGTCAGGCCGGCCAGGACGAGGGCCGACCCGACGGAGAGCTGGACTGGCCGGCGGAGGTCGAGGCGCACCGAGGTTCCTCGGGGCACGGCCACGCGGGCCATGCCGCGGATCACCAGGAGGCCGGCACCCACGAGCATCGGCAGGATGGTGAGGAAGGCCCATCTCCAGCCGATGGTGCTGGCCAGGAGCGCGCCGTACGACGGGCCGGCCAGGCCCGGCAGCACCCAGGCCGCGGCCAGGAGCGCGAACACGCGTGGACGCAGGCCGTCCGGATAGACCTTGGCGACGGTACCGAGCCCCACCGCGAATTGGGATCCAGTGCCTGCTCCCTGCAGGAACCGCCCCGCGATGAACACCGGCATGCTCGGGGCCAGCCCCGCCACCACCGTCCCCGCGGCGAACACACCGAGCATCACCACCAGCGGGCGGAGTGGACCGACCCGATCGACGATCTGGCCGGTGAGGGGGATGGTGATGACGGTTGCCAGTCCGGCCGCGCTGAACGCCCAACCGTAGAAGCGCAGCCCACCGAGGTCCGCCACCACGGCCGGCATCATGGTGGTGACCACCAGAATCTGCACGGCGGCCAGGACCTCCATGAGGAACAAGCCGAAGGTCAGGCTGCCGAGCGGGCCGGAGAAGACCTCTCGCCACTTGGGCGGCAGTGGGCGAGCCTGCGACACCGGACTCAGGCCAGCGCCTGGGCCAGGTCCTCCAGCAGGTCATCGGGGTGCTCGATGCCCACCGACAGCCGGATCAGGTTGGCGGGAACCTCCAACGCCGAGCCCGCCACGCTCGCGTGGGTCATCTTGCCGGGGTGCTCGATCAGGGACTCCACGCCACCCAGCGACTCGGCCAGGAAGAAGAGCTTCGTGCGGCGGCAGATGTCCACTGCCTCCTCTTCCGAATCGACCTCGAAGGACACCATTCCTCCGAAGCCGGTCATCTGGCGCTTCGCCAGATCGTGGCCGGCGTGCGACGGCAGGCCCGGGTAGTAGACCTTCGTCACACGGGGGTGGCTCGCCAGGAACTCGGCGACCAGCCCGGCGTTGCGGCAGTGCGCGTCCATCCTCACGGCGAGGGTCTTGAGCCCCCGGAGCACCAGGAAGCAGTCGACGGGTCCGGGCACCGACCCGGTCGCGTTCTGCAGGAACAACAGACGATCCTGCATGTCAGGCGTGGTGGTCACGATGGCCCCGCCGACGACATCGGAGTGCCCGCCGAGGTACTTGGTGGCGGAGTGCACCGCCGCGTCGGCACCCATCGCCAGGGGCCGCTGAAGGTACGGCGAGGCGAACGTGTTGTCCACGACGCACCACGCTCCGACCCCGTGGGCCAGGTCGGCCACGGCCGCGATGTCCACGATCTTCAGCAGGGGGTTGGTGGGGGACTCGACCCAGACGACCTTCGTCTCCGGCCGGATCGCCATCTTCACCGCGTCCAGATCCGTAAGGTCGACCGTGTCGAACTGGAGTCCCATGGCCGGTGCGAGCACCTTCGACACCAGCCGATACGTTCCGCCATACACGTCATCACCAACGACCACGTGATCGCCGGGCTCGAGCAGGTAGAAGAACGTGGACTCGGCGCCCATCCCCGAGGCGAAGCACACCGCGCCGTACCCTTCCTCCAGGGCTGCCAGCGCCGTCTCCAGCGCCGTCCGGGTCGGGTTGCCCGTTCGCGCGTACTCGTAGCCCTTGTGGTCGCCCACGCCGGCCTGCGCGTACGTCGACGTCTGGTAGATCGGTACCGCCACCGCGCCGTAGGCCGGTTCGGGCTCCTGCCCCTCGTGGATCGCCTTCGTCTCGAATCTCATTGCTCCTCCGAGCTCGTCCATCTAGGTCTTGGCCCGCTGCCGGTGCGCCAGGAACTCCAGGAGGTCGGCCCGCGTCAGGATGCCCAGGGCCTCGCCGTGCTTCGCCACGATGACGGCCGGCGCCTGCTGGAGCTCGGCGAAGGCGATCTCCAGTGGCGCGTCAAACTCGACCATGGGGAAGGGTGGCGCCATGACCTCGGCCACGTCCGCTTGGAGTGAGTCGGGGTCTCGGAAGATCCGGTCCAGGAGCGTGGCTTCGCGGATCGACCCCACGAAGGAGGTGACCTCGTGGGACTCCTCGCGCACCACCGGCGCCTGCGAGATGCCGAACTCCTGGAGACGATCGATGGCCTGGCGCGCCTTCTCGTGGGCGCCCACCGTGATGAGCGCCGGCAACCCCTCCGGACGGGCGGCCAGGACCTCCTCGACCCTGATGATCTCGGGTCGCTCCAGGAACCCGTACTGGAGCATCCACGAGTCCGAGAACACCTTCGACAGGTAGTTGCGCCCCGTGTCGGGGAAGATCACGACCATGAGCGTGCCCTTGGGCAGCTCCCGCGCCACCGTGAGCGCGGCGAACATGGCCGTTCCGGTCGAGCCACCGACCAGGATGCCCTCCTGCCGGGTGATGGCCCTGGCGGTGATCAGAGAGTCGCGGTCCGACACCCGAACGTACCGATCCACCAGCGACGGGTCGAAGGTCTCCGGCCAGAAGTCCTCCCCGATGCCCTCCGTGAGATAAGGGCGGGCCTCCTCGCCGGGGGAGGCGGAAAAGAGGGATCCCTCCGGATCCGCTCCGACCACCACGATGCTCGGATTGCGCTCCTTCAGGTATCGCGCGGTCCCGGTGATGGTTCCCCCGGTTCCCACGCCGGCTACCAGGACGTCGATCTCCCCATCGGTCTGTCGCCAGATCTCGGGGCCCGTGGTCTCGTAATGAGCTTGGGGGTTCTCCTGGTTGAAGTACTGGTTGGGCTGGAACGCGCCGGGGATCTCCTCGGTCAGCCGGTCGGCCACACGGTAGTAGGACTCGGGGGACTCGGGTGGCACGGCGGTGGGGGTGATGACCACCTCGGCTCCGTACGCTCGGAGGAGCGCCACCTTCTCCTGGCTCATCTTGTCGGGCATCACGAAGATGCACTTGTAACCCTTGATGGCCGCCGCGATGGCCAGGCCGTGACCAGTGTTGCCGGAGGTCGGCTCGACGATGGTGCCGCCCGGCTTCAGCTGGCCGGCTCGCTCGGCCGCCTCGATCATCCGCAGCCCGATGCGGTCCTTGACGCTGCCGCCGGGGTTGAGCATCTCTAGCTTGGCCAGGATGGTCGGCTGGACGCCGCGGGTGACCGAGTGCAGTCGCACCAGCGGGGTGTCCCCGACCGCGTCGAGGAAGGTGTCCAGGACCTCCAAGGCTGCTCCTGTCCGTACGCGCGGCCGCTATTGTCCCACTCCGCAGGGTCCCGGCCGCCGCCGGGGCGACGTCAGGTCTCGAGCGTCGCCCAGTTCGCCAGGGGATCCCCCAACGGGTCCGGAACCGCGTCCGGGCGGGGGAGCGGGCCGGGTTCGCCAAGGAAGAACCCCTGCCCGAAGGCGATGCCGAGTCCACGCAGCGTCTCGAACTCGGCCTCCGTCTCGATCCCCTCGGCGATCATGGCCGCGCCGATCTCGCTGGCGAAGGAGATGAGGGCGGTGGCCAGCGCGCGGCGCACCGGGTCGGCGTCGATGTTGCGGGTCAGCCCGATGTCGAGCTTGATGAAGTCGGGGGCCAATCGGACGATGTGCTGCATGCTGGCGAAGCCCGCGCCGGCGTCGTCGATGGCCAGCCTGACGCCTTGAGCTCGTAGGCGCCGCAGCGCGTCGTTCAGCGCGTCGTAGTCCTCGACCTTGGCGTGCTCGGTCACCTCCAGGACGATGCGCTCGCCCGGCACCGTGCTCATGTCCTCCAGGAAGCTGGTGGAGGCGAGCGTCGCCGGCGAGACGTTCACGGCCAGATAGGCGTGCATCGGCATGCCGGCCAGGCGGGAGAACGAGCTGCGTGCCGCGACCAGCTCCAGCTCCGTGAGCATCCCCAGCGCTGCGGCTCGCTCGAACCAGGCCGTGGGCGGGCGCAGCTGTTCGGGGTCGAATCGGGCCAGGGCCTCGTAGCCGATGAGCGATCCTGCCCGCAAGTCGATGATCGGTTGGAACAGCATCCAGAGGCCCTCGCCATCCAGCAACCGGCGGACCTGGCGAACCTCGTTCTGTTGCCGTTGCGCCTCGTACTCCTCCCGCTTGAGCTGGCCGGCCAGGGTCTTGATGACGTCGGCGGTGACCTCGGTCGACAACGCGCCCTGGCCGCGCGCGGAGCTGCGGATGGCCTCGATGATCTCCCCGGCCGGTGTGCCCTTCACCAGGTAGCCCACGGCACCCGCGCCCAGCATCTCCAGCACGCTGCCGCGATCGTCGTACGCGGACAGGGCCGTGACCCTGGTCTGCGGACACAGGGCCCGGATGGCCCGGGCGGCTCGGGGACCGCCGCCCCCCGGCATCTTCACGTCCAGGACCACGACGTCGGGACGGAACCGCCGGGCCAAGTCGATGGCCTGAACCGCGTCGCCCGCCGCCGCGACCAGGTCGAGGTCGGGTTCGGACCGGATCAAGGCGGCCAACGCGTCGCGAACGGACGGCTCGTCCTCGGCGATCATCACCCGGATGCGGCCGTTCATGCCTGCATCGCCCGTGAGACGGTTGCCCCCGCGGCCGTGCTCGACGGGGCCGCCTCGAACGAGGCGGTGGACGGTTCGGACGCGGGGAGCCAGAACTCGACCGTGGTGCCGGCCCCGGGCGCGCTGGTCGCACGCCACCATCCGCCCGCCAGCTCCGCGCGTTCGCGCATAGCCGTCAGGCCGAGGTGTCCCGGCATCGGCGCGGACGTCGGATCGAGCAGGAAGCCGGCGCCGTCGTCATGTATCCGCACGAGGTACCCCCAGTCCAACTCCTGGAGGTCGACGTCGATCGAGCGGGCGTGGGCGTGCTTGCGCACGTTGGTGAGCGCCTCGATGGCGATCCGGTACAGGATGGTGCGGGTCTCCGGAGCCGGCTCCGAGTCGAAACCGTTCGACAGGCTGAAGGAGATCCCGCCGTCGCGCGAGGCCTCCTCCAGGTACATCCGAAGCGCCGGGGCCAGGCCGTCGCGGTCCAGCACCGGCGGGCGCAACTCGAAGAGCAGGTGCCGGAGTCGCGCGATGGACGCCAGCACGGTGCGTTCGAGCTCGACCATGGCCTCCAGGACGACCGGCTCGGTCACCCGCCGCCTGAGCAGCTCCAGGCGCATCCCCACGGCGGTGATCGACTGGATGGAGTCGTCGTGGATGTCGGCGGCGATGCGTTCGCGTTCCTTTTCCTGAGCCTGAGCCAGGTAGGCCAGCAGTCGTCGTCGTTCGGCGTCGGTTCGCCGCAGCGTCTGGAGGCTCGTGTGCAGCTCGTCCTCCGCCCGCTCGGCCCTGGCCTGGCGCAGCTCGAGGGCCGTGGCCATCTCGTCGAAGGACCGTCCGAGCTGACCGAGCTCGTCGGGGCCATACGGCAGGCCGCTTCGCGCGGTCAGGTCGCCGGCCGCCAGCCGCCGGGTTGCCTCCACCAACGATTTCAGTCGGCGGAGGACGAAGATCTCGGCGCCCAGTGTGGCCGCCGCCACCACCAGGCCGCCGACCAGCACGAGCTCGATGACGTTGTCGAGGGTGCTGCGCGACTCGCCGCCGAACAGCACCAGGGCGAACCCGGGCAGGACCGTGACCAGGACCAGGAGGACCAACCGCGCCCGCAGCGTCGAGAAGCGGGCAGCCGTTGGCTGATGCAGCAGGCGTTGCATCGGCGCGGCTCCCTTTCAATCAGGCGGGGGGAGCCGAACGGTAGCTCATGGCTAGGCAAGCAGGCGATAGGGAGTTCGGAGGACGATCGGTAGCCCGATGGAGCTAGTTCGGGCCTCCGGGTGTCTAGCTCTGAACCAGCTTCCAGATCCCAGACCCATCGCTGAAGTACACGGCGCTGTCGGGCCCGCGCTCCATGGACAGCGGGGAGCTCGTATGCCGGTACACCTGAGCGACTGCCGTGATGGTCAACCGATCTGCGGAGAGCGTCACCTGCCGGATCCAGCGGTCGTTGTACCCGCCGAAGAAGAACGCGCCCTCGGCGCTGGTGATGCCGCAGCCCACGCAGAACGCCATCCCGACCGGCGCGATGGTGGGATTGAACCACCACTGCGGGAGCACCGGATTCGGGCCGTCCTGGTTGGTGTTCTGGGGCGGCGGGGGCGGCGTGGAGCACGTCTCGCTCGGTCCCCACCCGTCGTTGGCGCCCTTGGAGATGAAGTTCAGCTCGTCGTTGCACTCGGGACCGTTCTCCGTCTGCCACAGGTTGTCCGTGAGGGGGTCGAAGTTGAATCCGAAGGAGTTCCGGACGCCGTAGGCCCAGATCCGACTGCCCGCGAACGGGTTGTCCGGCGGCACCCCACCTTGCTGTGTCATGCGGAGGATTTTCCCGGCGTCGTTGGTCAGATCCTGTGCGTTCGAGGAATCGTGGCCCTCGCCGACGATGGCGTACAGCTGGCCGTCCGGCCCGAACTCGATGCGGCCGCCGTCGTGATAGGTGCCGGCCGTGGTGTCGCCCGCCCAGATGACCCTCGGCCTCGTGCCCGCCCCGCCGGAGTCCCGAAACACGATGATCTGGTTCTGCAGGGACGGCCTCGTTCGGGTCGCGTACGCGTACACGAACGGCCTGGTCGGATAGTTGGGATGCAGGGCCAATCCCAGCAAGCCCTGTTCGCCGTTCGTCGACAGGTTGGGGATGGTGATGAACAAGGTGTTCGAGCCGGTCGATGGGTCGTAGATCCTGACCTCGCCCGTGTAGCGCTCTCCGTAGAAGATCCGCCCGTCGGGAGCGAACGTGAAGGCCGCCGGGAAGTCCAATCCAGTAACCACCGGGGTGGCTCCTACGGCGCGCGGAACGTGCACCTGATGCGTCGAACCTACGGTTCCGACCGCCGCCGTTCGACTGGCCATCCCCCCAGCGAGCAGGACGGCCGTGGTGGCGGCGAGGACGATCCGTCGTTTCATGCCTTCCCCCTTGGTCGAGGCGCTGGGCGGCATTGTGGCCGAAGCTGTCGGATCGCGCATACCCCAGTCGAGGGATTCACCGGTCCTGTACCTTGAGGCCATGACCGGGCGCGACGCGTCGGATGCCGCCTTCCCGCTCGAGCCGTCGGCGGAGGAGATGCGCGAATTGGGCCGGCGGGCAGTGGAATTCGTGTCGCGGTTCATCGAAGACCTGCCCGCCTCCCCCGCGTCGGACCTGGACGACGTGGAGGATGTGGTGCGTTCGCTGGCCACGCCGCCCGGGGACGTCGGCCGAGACTTCGGCGGGATCCTCGACGACGTGGGGCGGGGCGCTGCCAAGGCGTTCAACACGACGGGCCCCGGGTACCTGGCCTTCATCCCGGGGGGCGGACTGTACGCGGCCGCCGTCGCCGACTTCCTGGCGTGCGGGGTCAACCGTTTCGTCAACGTCTGGAACGCGGCGCCGGCCTTCGCCCAGATCGAATGGACGGTGATCCGGTGGTTGTGCGACCTGTTCGCGTATCCGCCGGCGTCGGGCGGGATCCTGACTTCGGGCGGCTCGATGGCGAACTTCTCGGCCATCGTCACGGCCCGCCACGCGCACCTCGGTGAGGACTTCATGGACGGGACCATGTACCTGTCGGACCAGACGCATGCCTCCGTGGCCAAGGCCGCCGTCCTGGCGGGGTTCCCACACCGGAACGTGCGTGCCGTTCCGACCACGCCCGACCTTGCGATGGACGTGCAGGCCCTGTCCGAGATGGTGCAGAAGGACCGCGCCGACGGACTGCGGCCCTTCCTGGTGGTGGCGAGCGCCGGGACCACCAACACCGGTGTGGTCGACCCGATCCGCGACGTCGTCAGGGTGGCGCGCGACGAAGGACTGTGGCTCCACGTGGACGGGGCGTACGGCGGCTTCTTCCAGCTCACCGAGCGAGGGCGGCGGCTGTTCGAGGGCATCGAGGCGTCGGACTCGATCACCCTGGACCCGCACAAGGGCATGTTCCTGCCCTACGGCACCGGGAGCCTCTTGGTGCGCGATCGCCAGCAGTTGCGCGACGCGCATCGGGTCGGCGCCGAGTACCTGCAGGACCTGGCGGCCGAGACCGACATACCGAACTTCGCCGACTACTCACCCGAGCTGTCCCGGGACTTCCGCGGGCTGCGGGTGTGGCTGCCGCTGCAGCTTCACGGCGCCGGTGCGTTCCGCGACGCGCTGGACGAGAAGCTGGATCTGACGAGATGGCTCGAGCAGGGGCTGCGCGCCACGCCCGGGTTCGATCTGCCGTGGCGGGCGGACCTGACGGTGGTGCCGTTCCGTTACCGGCCGCGATCGGGTGACCCCGAGGCGTTCAACCGACGGCTGCTGGAGCGCATCAACGCGTCGCGCCGCGTGTTCCTGTCGAGCACGATGATCGAGGGGCGCTTCGTGCTCCGGGCGTGCATCGTGAGCTTCCGGACCCACCGCGACCGGGTCGAGGAAGCCCTCGACATCATCCGGAGCGCCGCCTCCGACCTGGACCGCTGAAGGTCATCCCTCCCAGAGTCCTGAGAGGAACGCCTCGACGCGCTCGCGCCCGGAGCCCGGGGTCACGTCGTCGGACTCGCCCTGATGGTCCGCCAGTTCGGCGGCGGGAGCCACCGACTCGTCGAAGAAGCCCCGGACCACAGGTGTGAGGAACCGGCTGAGCTGCGCGTAGCTGTGGCCGTCTTCCATCCCGCGGGGCCGGTGGTAGTAGCGGAGCGGGAAGTACAGGTGCAGGGCATCACGGGCGCGCGTCATGGCGACGTAGAGCAGTCGGCGCTCCTCTTCGATCTCCTCGGCGTTCGCCGTGGCCATGTCCGACGGGATCATGCCGTCCGCCGTGTGGATCACGTACACGACGTCCCACTCCAGACCCTTGGCGGAGTGGATCGTGGACAGGACCAGGTAGTCCTCGTCGAGCAGCGGCGGCCCGGCCAGGTCCCCGGTGGACACAGGGGGGTCGAGCGTGAGGTCGGTGATGAACCTGGCGCGGGAGGGCGATCTGGACGCCAGGTGCTCGAGCTGCTCCAGGTCTCGGAGGCGCTCCCTCGGGCTGGGATACACGCGATCGAACACGGGGGTCAGGAACGTCCGAAGCCGCTCCAGCTGACTAGCCGTCGGGGGATCGTCCCGCAGGCAGTCGTCGAGCGCGGTCCCCAGCGCCGCCAGCTGCTCCGCGACCGGCGGCAGCACATCCGGCACGTCCTCGGTGAGCCGACGGATGAGGGAACGGTCGTCGGGGTCCCGGGCCGCCACGTGACGGACGAGCTTTCGGGCGGTGGCGGGACCCACGCCTTCGAGCAGCTGGAGGACCCGGAACCAGCTGACCTCGTCGGCGGGGTTCTCGAGGATCCGCAGCAGCGCCAGGGTGTCCTTGACGTGAGCCGCCTCCAGGAACTTCAGGCCACCGTATTTGACGAACGGGATGTTGCGGCGAGCCAGCTCGACCTCCAGGAGGTCGCTGTGGTGGGCGGCCCGGAACAGCACGGCCTGTCGGCGCAGCGCCGTCCCTCGCTCGCGATGCTCGAGCACCTCGCGACAGACCTGGTCGCTCTGCTCGGCCTCGTCGAGACACGTCTGAAGCGTTGGACGCATGGCGCCGGGCCGCGCGGACCACAGGGTCTTCTCGTGGCGATGAGGAGCGAGAGCGATGGCGGCGTTCGAGGCGTCGAGGATGGGCTGGGTGGAGCGGTAGTTCTGTTCGAGCCGAATGACGGCGGCGCCGTCGAACCGGTCCGGGAACTCGAGGATGTTGCGAACCGTGGCTGCGCGGAACGCGTAGATGGCCTGAGCGTCGTCACCCACCACGGTCACGTTGCCGGCCGGTCCCCACAGCCTGCACAGGATGTCGGCCTGCAGTGAATTCGTGTCCTGGTATTCGTCCACCAGCACGTGGTCGAAGGAGCCTGCCAGGCGGGCCCGAGTCTCCGGCGCCTCGGCCATGGCGTACCAGTGGAGCAAGAGGTCGTCGTAGTCCAGGACGTTGTGCTCGTGCTTGCGCAGTGAGTAGCGCTGGAACACCGCCCGGATGCCTTCAATCTCTTCGCGGCACCACGGGAAGGTGGTCTCGAGCACGTCGACGAGGCGCGTTCGGGCATTGACCGTGCGGGAGTAGATGGCGGCCAGCGTCTCCTTTCGCGGGAACCGCCGGTCCTTCCGTGACAGCCCGAGGTCGTCCCGGATCAGGTTCATCAGGTCGGCGGCGTCCGCCTGGTCCAGGACGGTGAAGTCGGGGCGGATGCCGAGGGCCTGGCCGTACCGTCTGAGCAGCCGGTTCCCGATGGCGTGGAACGTGCCACCCCAGACCTTGCCGCCGGCCTGGCTCCCTGCCATCCGCGCGGCACGAGCGAGCATCTCCCGGGCTGCGCGACGGGTGAAGGTCAGCAGCAGGATTCGCTGAGGTGGAGTGCCGCGCTCGAGGAGGTGCGCGACCCGCCCGGCCAGGGTCATGGTCTTGCCCGTGCCGGCGCCGGCCACGACCAGGATCGGGCCGTCCGGATGCAGCACCGCCATGCGCTGACTGGTATTCAGTTGTTCCATCCATTCGCTCGACACCATCACCTCTTGGAAAACAATAGTGAGACGAACAGGTGTTCGAACGATACACGAGGCCAATGACACTGGGCGGGCAGTGGATTGATTGGACTGCTCTCTTGACCTTTTGTAATGAGCCGTGATTAGTTGGGCGCTTCCGGTAGGGCGCCGGAGAAATGGAGGGGGACTTCATGCTGAGGAGAATTGGTGTGGTCCTGCTCGCAGCCACGGCTGCGGCAGCCGTCTTCGTACTGCCAGCTCAAGCATCCGGGAAGAGCACGCACGCGCTTCTCCGTTCGTCGGTCCGTGCCCTGCACGCACCCCGAGGGACCGCCGCCCCGCAGCGCGGCGAGGCTCCCGACATCGCGTGGGTCACAGCCGCGCCGATGCCGGTGGCACTGGGGGAGCAGGGAGGAGGGGCTTCGTTCGGCAACTTCTTCTGGGCGATTGGGGGGTTCGACAGCAGCTTCACGGCT
>JBIOYQ010000132.1:0-7178 GCA_044870295.1 Actinomycetota bacterium | reverse complement strand
CGGATCTCCTCGTCCGAGAGCTTCGTCAAGCGCCGGTCTCCTGCACCGTGGCCAGTGCCTTCTCCACGACGTCCAGGCCGTCCGAGAGCAAATCCTCGTCGATGGTCAACGGTGGCAGCAGCCGGATCACGTTGTCGTAGGTGCCGGCCTTCAGGATCACCACGCCCTGCCGGTAGCAGGCTTCGATCAGCTTGGACGTGGCGGCCTTCGCCGGCGCCTTGGTCGCTCGATCCTCGACCAGCTCCATGGCGACCATCGCTCCACGCCCCCTGACCTCACCGATCAGGTCGAACCGCTCGGCCATGTCGGTCAGTCGCGACACCATGATCTCGCCGATCCGATCGGCTCGTTCGAGCAGACCGTCCCGCTCGATCGTGTCCAGCACGGCCAGAGCCGCAGCGCACGCCAGCGGGTTTCCGCCGAAGGTCCCGCCGATGCCGCCCACGTGCACGCTCTCCATCACCTCGGCGCGGCCCGTCACCCCCGCCAGCGGAAGGCCCCCGGCCAGGGACTTCGCCGTGGTCACCAGATCCGGCACGATTCCTTCGTGCTCGATCCCGAACCACCGGCCGGTCCGGCCGAACCCCGACTGGACCTCATCGGCCACGAACAGGATCCCGTGGTCGCGGCAGTAGTCGGCCAGCCGAGGCAGGAAGCCCGGAGCGGGGACCACGAACCCGCCCTCGCCCTGCACCGGCTCGACCACCAGGCATGCGATGTTCTCCGGCCCGATGTGCTTGTCCATCTCGGCAATGGCGAAGGCAGCGCAGGACTCGGCACATTCCTCCGGAGTCGTCCCGCCGGTGGGGCACCGGTACGGATAGGCGAAGGGGAGCCGGTAGACGTCTGGCGCCAACGACATGAACCCTTGCTTGTACGGCATGACCTTGGCCGTCATGGTCATGGCCAGCAGGGTGCGGCCGTGGAAAGCGTGGTCGAACACGACGACCGCTGAGCGCTTCGTGGCGTAGCGAGCGATCTTCACCGCGTTCTCCACGGCCTCCGCGCCGGAGTTCACCAGCATGGTCTTTCGCGGGACGTCGCCGGGCACGAGCCCGTTCAATCGTTCGGCCAGGGCCACGTACGGCTCGCCCGACGTCACATGCATGCACGTGTGGGTGAAGCGATCCAGCTGTTCGCGGATCGCTTCCACCACGGCCGGCGGGGCGTTGCCGGTGTTGAGGACGGCCAGCCCGGCGCCCAGGTCGATCAGGCTGTTGCCGTCGACGTCGCGGATGACGGCGCCCGACGCCGCCTCGACGAAGATCGGCGTGGTCGCGAACACCCCGCGCGGGACGGCGGCCTCCCGGCGTCGCATCAGCTCGCGCGACTTCGGGCCCGGGATCTCCGTGGCCACGCGCCGTTCCTGTGGGATGTCCATCGCGGTCCTCTCGCGGTCGTGGGTTGCGACCAGTGTGGCGCAGGCCGAAGCGAGGCGCGCAGCGCCCGGCTGCGGAAAGCGACGAACCCGTTTATACGCTCCGGACTATCCGGTGTGGAGTCGCCGGCCAGCGCCGACCATTTGTACGAACCGTACAATGGCCCGGATGGCGCTCACCGTCGGCGATCTCCTGAAGACCCCCGGGATCGACATCTCGGTCGTCGGCGGCGATCGAGGCACGCGGAACGTCATCCGGTGGGTTCATGTGAGCGAGCTCGAGGATCCCACGCCGTGGCTGAAGGGTGGCGAGCTGCTCCTGACCACGGGGATGGGAGTGGGTCGCACGCCGGCGAAGCAGCGGGCGTACCTGGAGCGCCTGCGGAAGGCCGGGCTGGCCGGCCTGGGGTTCGGGACAGGGTTCTCGTTCAAGTCGGTGCCCAACGCCTTGCGCCAGGCGGCCGACCGCGCCGCCTTCCCCGTGTTCGAGGTCCCCTACGCCGTGCCGTTCATCGCCATCACGGAGGCCGTCTTCACGCGCCTGATGGCCGAACAGGTGGACCTGCTCACGCGATCCCTGGAGGCGGAGCACTCGTTGACCCGCGCCGTGCTCGATGGGAAAGGGGTCGAGGGGATCGTGGCGGCCCTGACCCGAGCGACGAAGGGGTGGGCGCTACTGCTGGATCTGCACAGCTCCGTCATCGCCGCGGCGCCGCCGTCGGCTCGGACACAGGCGCAGGCGGTGGCGGGGGAGCTGCATGCCCCGCACGGTGACGGCGCGGCCCGGTTCGGCGTCTCGGTCGTTCAGCGTGGCGAGCACGTCTCGATCCAGCCGGTCACGGCGCAGGGCCGCATCGAGGCTTTTCTGGCGGTGGGGAAGAAGGAGCCGCTCACCCAGTTCGACCGGATCGTCGCCAGCCACGCTCTGGCGCTGCTCGCCCTCGAATTGGCGAAGGCGCGCGCGGTGTCGGAGGCGGAGCGACGGCTGAAGGGCGACCTCCTCGACCAGATCCTGCGTGGCGCCCTGGCGCCGGGCGAGGCCAGGCTCGCTCTCGGCCGGCTCGGGTTCGATCTCGCCAGGCCGCTGGCCGTCGTGGTGTTCGCCGGGACCGATCCCATCGACGCGCTGGCGCTCACGTGCGAGGAGGTCCTGTCGAAGGAGGGCGCTCCGTTCCTCGCGTCGCCGATCGACGACGTCGTCCTGGCCGTGTTGCAGCCGGAGGGGGCCGGGTTCCTCGAGGGCGTCAGGTCATCGGTCGCGGACAGGACCAACGGCGCGGTGCTGGCCGGAGCGGGGAGCCTGGTTCCCTTCGAGCACCTCCTGCAGAGCGTGAGAGAGGCTCGCTACGCGCTGCAACTGTGCCGCTCGGACGGCCGGGCTCAGGCCGAGTTCGCGGATCTGGGGACCTACCAGCTGCTGCTGTCGCTGCAGGATCCCGAGGCCTTGCGGACCTTCGCCGACAGCGTGCTCGCTCCGCTCGATCGCTACGACGAGGCCCACGATGGTGACCTGGTGACGTCGCTGCGAGCGTTCCTGGAGCGCAACGCCCGGTGGGAGGCCGCGGCCAAGGACCTCTTCGTCCACCGCCACACCCTCCGGTACCGCGTGCGCAAGATCGAGGAGCTGAGTGGCCGCCGGCTGGCATCCGCCCGCGACCGGATGGAGTTCTTTCTGGCGCTGCGGGCACGGGACCTCTTGTCCGCCGCGGAGCGGAGCGGCAACGGCGGCGGACCCTCGTCCGGCCGGCCGCGGCGCCGCTCCCGATCGGCCGCCGGAGATCGTTGAAATCGGGTTTCCCGGGTCTAGAGTTAGCGCTCCAAGCACACCAACCCCATTGGACAGGGACGCTTCTGGTTCCTGCTTCCCCGGCTCCGCCAGGAGAGGAGGCCCTCGTGTCCACCGCAGACCTCGAACTGTTCGGCCCGCCTGAGGCCGACGGAACGTTCCCCCGATTCACCACGGTGCTGCGCGGCTACGACCCCGAACAGGTTCGCGAGTTCACCATGCGCCTGGCGTCTCGGGTGGAGGAGCTGGAGCGCGAGCTGGAAGAGACCAGGACCCAACGGGACGCGGCGCGGAGCCGGTTCGGCTCGGCTCGCGACGAGGCCTACAACCAGCTCGGGCAACGGATGGCCGACATGCTGCGCCTGGCCGACCAGCAATCGGAGAAGATCCGGCGCGACGCGGAGGACGAGGCCAAGCAACGCATCGGGATGTCACACCAGCTGTCGGCGCAGATCGAGCGCGAGGCCGAGGAGCACGCCCAGCAACTCCGGGCGGATGGCGAGGAGGCGTTGCAGGACGCGACCCACGCGCGGGAGCAGCTCCTCGGCGGGCTTGCCGCCAGCCGGACGCTGGCCCTGGCGGACCTCGGCGCGGTGAAGGACCACCTGGAGGGGATCGTCGACCGGCTCGGGATCGCCATGGAGATGGCCCGGGTGGCGCGCATCGCGGGCGAGGGCCTGGTGTCCGCCGATCCGGAGGAAACCGGAGGCGAGTCGAACGCACGTCCCCAGCTCCAACCCCACATGGAGGACATCCTGGTCAGGACGGAGGGCTTCGAGATCATGCTGCCCGAGTTCCTTCTGCGGGAGACCGACGACATCGAGGAGACCTCGGGGGAGAACGGCGGTACCGACGGCTGACGCCGGTCGACTGCAGCACCCCACCGCCCCCTTGTCCCGGCCGTACAACTGACTCTGCCTTCTTCTGGCCGGATGCCCCTCGCCGCCCCGGCGAAATGGAATAGCCTGGTGGCTCGGCACGTTTCGGTCGGTACGTCGGAGGGAGGCGTCGCATGGCCACCGCGGTCACACAGCACAGGATGTTCGTGGGCGGAGACTGGTTCGAGGGCACCGGCCAGGACAGCCTGCCGGTGGTGAACCCGGCCACGGGGGAGACCATCGGCGAGATCCCCCGCGGAACCGAACAGGACGTCGACCGCGCCGTGGGCGCCGCACGTAAGGCCTTCGACGAGGTCTGGTTCGACACCACACCGAGCGAGCGGCAGGCCATGCTCCTCAAGCTGGCCGACGTCATCGACGCCAACGCCGAGGACATCGGTCGCCTGGAGTCCGAAAACGTCGGAAAGCCGTTCGGGTCGGTGATGCGGGACGAGATGCCGGTGATGACCGACCACCTGCGCTTCTTCGCCGGGGCGGCGCGCGTTCTGGATGGCCGTGCCGTGGGCGAATACTTCAAGGCCGAGTCCACCCTCTTCACCAGCATGCTCCGGCGAGAGCCGATCGGCGTGGTGGGGTTGATCGCACCCTGGAACTACCCGCTGTGGATGGCCATCTGGAAGTTCGGGCCGGCCCTGGCCGCCGGGAACACGGTCGTCATCAAGCCGTCCGAGTGGACGCCGCTCTCCCTCCTGAAGGTGGCCGAGCTGGCCGCCGACGTCTTCCCGCCGGGCGTGTTCAACGTGGTCCTTGGTGACGGCATCCCCACCGGGGCCGCGCTGGTCAAGCATCCGGACGTCGGCATGGTGTCGCTGACCGGTGAGGTCTCCACGGGGAAGGAGGTGGCGCGGGCCGCAGCCGACTCCCTGAAGCGAGTCCACCTCGAGCTGGGTGGCAAGGCCCCCGTCATCGTGTTCGACGACGCGAACCTGGAGTCGTCGGTCGAGTGGATCAAGGTCGCCGGCTTCTTCAACTCGGGGCAGGACTGCACCGCGGCCTGCCGCGTCCTGGCCGGACCGAGGGTCTACGACGCCCTGCTGGAGAACCTGGTGCCCGCGGTGGAGTCACTGGCCGTCGGCGACCCGGGCAAGGAGGACACCGAGATGGGGCCGGTCGTGTCGAAGGAGCACTTCGAGCGCGTGCTGGGCTTCCTGGACCGGGCCAGACAGAACGACGCGCAGATCCTGACCGGCGGGGGGGCCATGCAGGGTGCCGGGTTCTTCATCAAGCCCACCGTCATCGGAGACGCCAAGCAGGACGACGAGGTGGTGAGGCGGGAGATCTTCGGCCCGGTGGTGACCGTCCAGCGGTTCGAGGACGACGACCAGGCGCTGGCGTGGGCGAACGACGTCGATTACGGGCTGGCCTCCTCCGTGTGGACCAGGGACGTCGGCCGCGCGTTGAACGCCGCTCGCAGGCTCAAGTTCGGGACGGTGTGGATCAACACGCACATCCCGCTCACGCCGGAGATGCCGCATGGCGGGTACAAGCAGAGCGGGTACGGGAAGGACATGTCGATCTACTCGGTCGAGGAGTACACGAACCTCAAGCACGTCATGGCGGCCATCGACTGACGGCCCGCGCCCGGAGAGGATCGACCATGGACACGAGATCCTTCTACGTCGCCGGGGAGTGGCGAACCGGCCAGGGCACCCTGGACGTTCACAGCCCCTACGACGACAGCGTGGTGGCGACGCTGGGCGTGCCCACGGACCAGGACGTGGAGGACGCCGTGACCGCGGCCGTGGACACGTTCACGGAGAGCCGGCACCTGCCGACCTGGGCCCGGGCGGAAGCGCTCATGCACATCTCTCGGCGCATCGCCGAGCGGGTGGACGAGCTGGCCGAGCTCGTCGCACGCGAGGGCGGCAAGCCGCTCAAGTGGTCCACGGTGGAGGTCACCCGGGCCATCTCCACGTTCCGCTGGGCCGCCGAGGAGACCCGGCGGTTCGGGGGGGAGTTCATGCCGCTCGATACGGAGCAGTCCTTGGGGTCGCGGGCGGGCATCATTCGACGGTTCCCGTTCGGCCCGGTGCTCGGAATCAGCCCCTTCAACTTCCCGGTCAACCTGGTGGCGCACAAGGTCGCGCCGTCGCTGGCCGTCGGCGCCCCCATCGTGGTCAAGCCCGCCGGGGTGACCCCGCTCGGCGCCCTGGCCCTGGCCGAGCTGTTCGACGAAACCGACCTCCCGAAGGGCATGTTCTCCGTGCTTCCCATCTCTTCGGATCGGGCCCAGAAGCTGGTGGAGGACCGGCGGTTCAAGAAGCTGTCGTTCACGGGCAGCGGGATCGGGTGGAAGTTGAAGGGCCTCGACCCTCACAAGCACGCCACGCTCGAGCTGGGAGGCAACGCCGGTGTCATCGTCCACTCGGACGCCGATCTGGATCACGCCGCGGCCCGCGTGGCGGTGGGTGGCTTCTACCAGGCGGGGCAGTCGTGCATCTCCGTCCAGCGCGTGTTCGTCCAGTCCGAGGTGTTTGACGCCTTCCTCCAGCGGCTGATCAAGCAGGTGGAGAGCCTCAAGGTCGGAGACCCGCTCGATCCGTCTGTGGACGTCGGTCCCGTCATCGACCGGGGGGCAGCCGAACGGATCGAGCAGTGGGTGAACGAGGCCGTCGAGGCCGGGGCGAGGCTCCTCACGGGCGGTCGACGAGAGGGTCAGGTGTACTGGCCCACGGTCCTGACGGACGTGACACCTGACATGAAGGTGTGCCGTGAGGAGGTGTTCGGCCCGGTCATCACCGTCCTGCCCTACCAGACCTTCGAGGAAGCCCTCGCGGCGGTGAACGACTCACCGTACGGCCTCCAGGCCGGCGTGTTCACCTCCTCACTCGACCGCGCCATGCTGGCCCACCGCGAGATCGAGGTCGGAGGCATCATCGTCAACGACGTGTCCGCCTTCCGGGCGGACCAGATGCCGTACGGTGGGTCGAAGGAGTCCGGCTACGGCCGGGAGGGCCTGCGGTTCGCCATGGACGAGATGACCGAGCCCCGCATCATGGTCCTCTCCCACGTGCCGCTGTAGCCGAGCTCACTCCTCTTCGGGCCACCTCATGCCGCGGTCCTGCTCGCCGCCCATCTCGTCCATCGGCCGGTCCTCGTAAGGGAACGGCCGATC
>JBIOYQ010000131.1:0-5890 GCA_044870295.1 Actinomycetota bacterium | reverse complement strand
GCCAGCCGGGGGTCGAACCGCGTCTCTTCCGTCTCGATCCCGTACACGACGCCCTGATTGAGGTCCGTGGCGCGCAGGCCCCAGATCCGGCACGCCATATGGATGTTGGTGGAGTCGTGGACCTTGGAGGCGTGGTACCAGGAGCCGGGCAGCTTGGGATAGGGGAGCCGGTCCGTCCGCCCGTGGTGCTCGATGTCGATGAAGCCCTCTTCGATGTCGATGTTGGGCGTCCCGTACTCGCCCATGGTCCCCAGCTTCACCAGGTGGGCATCGGGCGTGAACCGCTCCATGGCGAACAGCACGTTCATCGTGTTGATCACGTTGTTCTGCTGGGTGAACACGGCGTGCTCGCGGCTGATGTGCGAGTAGGGAGCCGAGGGCATCTCGCCGTAGTGGATGATGGCCTCCGGCTCGAACTCGCCGAACACGCGCGCCACGACGTCCCACTCACAGAGGTCGCCTTCGGTCACCGTGATCCGATAGCCGGTGACCTCCTCCCACGCCTGCGCACGGGCCGGGAGGTTCTCGCCGATGGGGGTCAGCGTGTCGGTCCCGGCCTCCTGATGGGCGCGACGTCGGAGGTAGTTGTCGACGGTGTGGACCTGATGGCCGCGCGCCGAGAAGTACATGGCGGTCGGCCATCCCAGATAGCCATCGCCTCCGAGGATGAGGATCCGCATCGAGCTCCTCCGGTGGGCCGCCCCGCCCGCCGCGGGCTGGCAAGCCAAGGGAATCCAACTATTCTAGGTGGCCTCGTCCTCCAACAAGGGAAGCGCGGTGGTGAGCGTATGCGTGCCCGGAGCGCGAGGCGGCTAAACGGCCGAGGCGTCCGACGTGCACGTTTGGGCGAGCAGAGCACGGGAAGCTAGTTGCTGGCCCCTCTGCCGGATGCTAGAACCCCCGAGACGACGCGTGGAGGTGGGCACACATGAAGATCCTGGTCCTGGGCGGTGACGGCTACCTCGGTTGGCCGACCGCGATGCATCTGGCCGAGCGAGACCACGATGTGGCCGTGGTGGACAGCTTCCACCGCCGCCTGTGGGATCACGAGCTCGGCGCCGATTCGCTGATCCCGATCCTTCCGCTCCAGGATCGTGTGGGCCTGTGGTCCAGCCTGGGCAAGCGGCCCATCACGACCTTCGTTGGCGACATCGCCGAGTGGGACGTTGTCGAGCGGGTGTTCAAGGAGTTCCGCCCCGAGTCGATCATCCATTACGCCGAGCACCGCGCCGCGCCGTTCTCCATGCTGTCCCGGCGCCACGCCGTCGTGACGCAGGTGAACAATGTCGTGGGGACGCTCAACGTCCTGTTCGCGATGCGGGACTTCGCTCCGGAGTCCCATCTGGTGAAGCTCGGGACCATGGGCGAGTACGGGACGCCCAACATCGACATCGAAGAGGGCTTCATCGAGATCGAGCACAACGGCCGCAAGGACACCCTGTTGTATCCCAAGCGGCCGTCGTCCTTCTACCACCTCTCGAAGGTGCACGACTCGCACAACATCGAGTTCGTCTGCCGGGCGTGGGGGATCCGGTCCACGGACCTCAACCAGGGCGTGGTCTACGGCGTCCACACGGAGGAGACCGCCCTGCATCCTGGGCTGGTCACGCGGTTCGACTACGACGACGTATGGGGGACCGCCCTCAACCGCTTCTGTGTCGAGGCGGCCATCGACCATCCCATCACGGTGTACGGCAAGGGCGGGCAGACCCGCGGGTTCCTGGACATCCGCGACACCCTGGCCTGCGTCGAGCTGGCCGCCATGAACCCAGCCGACGAGGGCGAGTACCGCGTCTACAACCAGTTCACCGAGCAGTTCTCCGTGAAGGAGCTGGCCGACATGGTGGCCGACGGCGCCCGCAAGCTCGGGTGGGAGCCCATCATCGAGAACATCGCCAACCCGCGAGTGGAGATGGAAGAGCACTACTACAACGCCAAGCACACGAAGCTGCTCGACCTGGGCCTCAAGCCGCACTTCCTGTCGGAGACCCTGATCGACGGGTTGCTCGACGTGGTGAAGCAGCACGCGGATCGGGTCAACAAGCGGCTGCTGTACCCGCGGCACAACTGGAAGCAGGGCCTGTTGGAGGACGTCCAGGCCGGGGAGCGTCTGTAGCCTCTCTCGATCGCTTCCTGACGACGACCGCCGAGCCGCCGCACCTCGCGGGATAGACTCCGCGCATGCTGGCGCCCCCGACGTCCGCGGCGGTGGCGGGTGTCGCCTCCATCGTCATCGCGGCGCTGCTCGTCGGCCTGGGGTACCTGCTGGCCGATGCGGTGATGGGCCGCAGGACCGGCGATCCGATCCTTCGCCTCGGTCTGGCCGTACCCGCGCTGACCGCGTATGTGCTCGTGCTCATGGTGTTGCACATGTGGACCGGGGGCCGGGTGCTGCGAGCCGGCTGGCCGACGGTCGTCCTCACGCTTGCGGTCGCCGCCGTCCTGGTCTTCGTCAAGATCCGCCGGCGGCGGGCCGCCCGACTGGCACCGCCGGGTCCGAGGCGTCCGGTCGTGGCGGCGCTCGTGTGTGCCGCGGTCGGGGTGACGTTGTGGGGTGCGCCCGTGTTCGCGCGGCTGCCGCTGGCATGGGGCGGCGACGTCCCGTGGAACGTGGGGTTCGCCAGCGAGATCCTCAACGGGGACACCACACCGTCGTCGAACACGGTCGGAGACACACCGAACCAGTACCCCTGGCTCTATCACGCCGACCTGGCCTTCGCGGCCCACTTCGCCCCGGGCGGGCGGGCCTTCGACGGGCTGGAGACGATCGAGGTGCTCCAGATCGTGGGGTCGATCCTGGCCCTGTTCGCCATCGGGAGGGAGCTGACGGGGTCGCTCGTCGGGGCGGGTGCCGCGGCCGTGTTCGGCGCCATGAGCGGGGGCTTCGGGTTCTTCGCCGTCCGAGGCATCCACGTGACCTCGTCCAGGGCGGCGGACGCCCTGAAGTACTTCGGTGACCTGATCCAGGTCCGGCCCTACAACGTCTCCTTCTCCAATCTGTCGCCGCCGTTCCCCCGGGACCTGGCGCTGCTGATGCTCCTGGCCTTCCTGGTGCAGGTCGCCTACGGGCTGCGCCATTCGGACCGGCGCTTCCTCATCGGGGCTGGCGTCTCGCTCGGGATGGCCGGCCTGGCCGGAGCGGAGTCGTTCATCGTCGGCGTGTTCATCGCGTTGGCCATCGTGGTGTTGCCGACGGCGGTCGGACGCCATCGCAAGGCCATTGCCATCTTCGTTCCTGCGGGGTTGGTCTACTCGCTGTGGTTGGTACCGCTGGCGGCGAGCTTCATCCGCCTCCACGGATTCGTGAACATCACCAAGGTGGAGGGTGTCGAGCTGCCGGCCTGGGCCATCCTCGGCTCCTGGGGCATCGCCACGATCTTCGGGGCCTACGGGTTCGCGCGCCTCGCTCCGAAGGTGAAGAGCGACAGTGGGGCGCAGGTCGTGATCGCTGCCCTGGCCGGAGCGGGGATCGTGCTGCTCATCTCGACCTTCGCGATCCGCGGCCTCGGGGAGTCCTTCCTCGCACTGGGACGGCGCCATCGCTATTGGCCGCTGCTCGACCTGGGCGTGGTGCTGGCCGCCGCCTACGGGGCCGCCGACCTGTTCCGGCGGCTGTGGGAACGGCGGCGAGCCCTCGCCGTCGCCCTGTCGGTGGTAACGCTGGGCTTCGCCTTCCCGTCGCCGACCATCGCGAGCCTGGCCGTGGCCGGCCGGGATCCGGAGATTCCGCTGCTGGCCGCCTCGCTCCGGGGCGATCCCCAGTCGATCCTCAACGTCGTCTCCCCCAAGCTGGGCCGCGGTTGCTGGGCGGCGTCCGAGGACGTGCTCATCCACGAGCTGTTCTCGT
Organism: Actinomycetota bacterium; assembly: GCA_044870295.1. Taxonomy (GTDB): domain Bacteria; phylum Actinomycetota; class UBA4738; order UBA4738; family UBA4738; genus AC-52. Next base: position 2,043 of record JBIOYQ010000131.1, on the reverse strand, counting down.
ACGCGGGCTACCGCGTCCTGTTCGACGCGCGGCGCATCCGTTGGCAAGGATTCCACGGGGGGAGGACGGCCAGGGAGCGAGCCAACGCACGGAGGCTGCTGATCACGGGGGAGACCGACGTCGCCACGTGGGAATCGATCGTGCGTCGATATGGGATCGATCTGGTCATCGCCGCGCCCGAGGCCGCCGCGACGCCTCCGTTCCAGGGCCGCCCGTTCGTCTCGGGCGTCGGGAACGACGGGAAGCCCTATATCGCCGTCTGGGTGGGCGACTGCCGGCATTAGAGGTCGCTCCCGCGTGCCGCAGCGTCGGGCGAGGAGCGTGAGAGACTCGGGCTCATGAGCACTCCGGCGGCCGAGCGCACGGCGGAGATGGGGAAGCCCACGCCCGGCTCGGAACCCACCGCCGGCCCGGTCAAGCATTCGCTGGCGGCCTGCGGGGCGGTCGTCGTCCTGGCCGCCGTCGCCCTGGCCGCGTTCGGGGCGATCCATCTGTTCCTCTACGTCACCGAGAAGTTCGTCTATCCGACCGGGTGGGACGCCCCGACCGCGGTGCTCCGAGCCAACACGGTGGTCGACTCCGGCATCACCCGGTTCGGAGCGATCCGCTCCGGGGCTCCGCTGCTCAACGCGGTCCTGCAGGGAGCCACGCCGGCGAACGCCTACACGGTTGTGGCGCTGTTCCCGCCGATCCTGATGTGGGTGGCCGGGCTCGGGGTGGCCGCGATGCTGCGAGCGGTCTTCGACGTGCGCCCGCTCTGGCTCCCCGTCCTGGCGTTCCTCACGTGGGTTGCGTTTGGCGAGAACGGCATGCTCAACCTCCACCTCGACAACCTGATGAACGCCTCGCTGATCCTGCCGGCGTTCGCCGCGGCCGCCGCGTTCGTCCGGTGGCGCCGGGGCGTGGTGGCGGTCGCGGTCCTGGCGGCGGCGGCGGCGGTGGCCCACTGGCCCTTCTACGCCTTCGCCATGGGGATCCTCCTGGTGGGGTTGGCGCTGCTGGTCGCGGTGGCGGCGAGGGCGCGGGACGGGTCGCTGGCGCCCACGGTTCGCACCGCGGTCCCGCTGGCGGGGGCGGCCGCCGGATCGGCGGTGGTGGCCGGAGCGACGTTCCTGGCCCGGGGACAGTCGGGCTGGGTCGGAGCCCGCCTGGTGGAGTTGAGCGACCAGTTGCGTGACCGGTTCCTGGGGAACCTTCGCCAGGCGAAGACGTACTACCCGCTGCCGCTCGGCATCCTGGGCGCGGCCGTTGCCCTTCCCCGGACGCCCGGAGAGCGGTTCCCACGGCGGTTCTTCATCTGCCTGATGGCGGCCTGGACGGTGGTGACGGTGCTGGGATGCCTGGCGCAGGCCGGCGGGGTCCCGACCGCGGGCGCCCGGGAGCTGCAGTACTTCTTCCCGGCGTCGATCCTGGGCGGGCTGTTCGTGTGGTGGCTCGCCCGCCGGCTGTCCGCGTGGGGGAAGCCCCTTGGGACCGTGGCCGGCGGCGCCGTCGTGCTGCTGGTGGTGGGAGGGCTGGCCGCCTTGGCCGTGAACATGCGTTCCGACGACCGCCCGTGGTTCGATCGCGTCGCGGTGCAACAGACCGCCACGGCCTCCCTCTACCTGGAGCGGGTGGAGGGGTCCGACCCCATCGTGTTCGTCTTCGAGCCGCGGGCGAACCGGGAACGCCCATCATGGCTGGTGGTCAAGTCGACGCTGGCCCAGGACCTGCTGTCGAGGGCCCACCCCTATTACGGAACGATCCAGGACTACCTCTCGGGGAGCCAGGTCCGGCCGAACGGAAAGCCGCAGCCCCTTCCCTCGAACGCCTACGAGGGCGGCGGAGCGAACCCCATCGTGCTGGTGGTCCAGCGGTACGCCCCGGCCGGGTTCCGAGAGGCCGAGGCGTCCGAACCCGAGCGGGTGGTGGGCCCGGGCGTGACCACCCTGGCGGGTCCTATCCCGTCCGCGCACGTGGAGCCGCCGCCCACCCCCATCGCCGACACCCGGGCCTGGCACCTGGCGCTCTACGGGCTGCTGATCGCGGCGCTCCTGGCGGCGG
>JBIOYQ010000130.1:0-8489 GCA_044870295.1 Actinomycetota bacterium | reverse complement strand
TCGGCAGGGGCGGTCTGTGGTTCGACGCCGTCCGATCGGAACATCCCGCTCACCCCAGTGGCGACCAGGACTTCGATCTGCGGTTCTCTTCGACCGAATACTCCTCCGTGCAACCGGTGCAGTTCGAGCTGATCGCGCACGACGCAACCCGGACGCTCTCGGTCCCGGCGCAGGTGGGGTTGGGGGAGCCGCTGCCCGTCGGCGAGAACGTCCTCTTGTACGCGTCCATCGCCCCGACGCGGCCGCGGGACGCAGAGCGGTACGGAGGTGGCCACTGGCTGTTCCGGATCGGCCGGTCGGCGATGCTGTGGGAGCGGGTGGCGGATCCGGGCATCTCCAGCGAGTTGCAGCATCGCCACCTCGCCGTGGGCCCCGACGGCGCGATCTACCTGATGGTGGCGGACGGGTCGGGCGTCACCATCTTCCGACGGGCGGAGGCGGGGTGAGGAGCCCCGGGTTCGCACCCTTGCTACATTCGGCGCGTGGGGTTCGTGAAGCGCCATCCCATCCTCATCGCGGGGATCGTCACCATCCTGGCTGCTGTCGGCCTCCTCCTGGCGACCGCGGTGGCGGTGTGGCGCGCGGCACACCACGACGAGGCCCGTCGGGTGGGCCACGCCGACCTCATCGCGGTCCTCGGGGCCGCCGAGTACAACGGAACGCCGTCGCCCACCTTCCAGGGTCGCCTCGAGCAGGCGGAGCTGCTGTTCAACAAGGGATTCGCCCCCAGGATCCTGGTCCTCGGTGGCCGGCAGGCAGGGGACAGGACGACGGAGGCGGACGCCGGCCGGGCATGGCTCCTGTCCCAGGGGCTCCCCAGCACCGCCGTCGTCGCGGAGCCCCAGGGAAACTCGACCCTCGAGAGCCTCCAGGCCGCGGCGGCCTACATGAAGGCGACCGGGCTCCGCAGCGCGTTCCTGGTCTCCGATCCGTGGCACAACCTGCGGATCCGCCGGATGGCTCGGGACCTCGGGATCGAGGCGTACGTGTCGGCGACATGGCACTCCGCCGCAAGAAGCCAGTCGACGCGCCTGTCCGGCTACACGCGGGAGACCTTCGCCTACCTCTACTACCGAGTCTTCGGCAAATGACCCGAGCACCCGGCTGCTACCCTGTCGGCCGGTGTCACCTTTGACCTCGTCGATCCGCGAAGGCATCGAGCAGATCGAGCGCCAGGTGCTCTCGGAGCGAGCGGTCCTCGCTGCTGAATCCAAAGGCCGCGAGCGACAGGAAGAGCCCGACCCCCTTCGGACGGTCTTTCAGGTGGACCGCGAGCGGATCGTGCATTCGAAGGCGTTTCGCCGGCTGAAGCACAAGACGCAAGTCTTCGTGGCTCCCGAGGGCGACCACTATCGCGTCCGCCTCACACACACCCTGGAGGTGGCCGAGATCGCCCGCACCGTTGCCAGGGCGCTCGGCCTGAACGAAGACCTGACCGAGGCCGTCGCCCTCGGTCACGATCTCGGCCACACCCCGTTCGGCCATCTGGGCGAAGAGGCGCTGTCCCCGTTCCTGGGCCGACCCTTCCGTCACAACGAACAGAGCCTCCGGGTGGTCGACTACCTCGAGAACGACGGACGCGGCCTCAATCTCACCTGGGAGGTCCGCGACGGCATCGTGAACCACCCCTGGTCGATGCCCGTCCCGGCGACCCTCGAAGGACAGATCGTGCGTTTCGCGGACCGCATCGCGTACGTCAATCACGACGTCGACGACGCGGTCCGGGCCGGGCTCCTGCAATCCACCGACTTGCCCGAGGCGGCTGCCTCGGTGCTCGGTGCGGACAACGACGCCCGCGTGACCACCATGATCACCGACCTGGTGCAGCACAGCTTGGGCAGCGACCAGATCCAGCTCTCGCCACCCGTCCTCCAGGCGCTCGACGCCCTCCGTGACTACCTCTTCCAGGGCGTCTACCTGCGTCCGGAGGCTCAGATCGAACAGGAGAAGGCCGTCGCCCTGGTCAGGACGCTGTTCTCGTACTACCTTGATCACCCAGAAGCGGTCCCGGCCGAATACCGTACGGTGCCCGGCGATCTCCCCACCCAGATCGCCGACTACATCGCCGGGATGACCGACCGGTTCGCGCTCCGCACCTACGAGCAGCTCTTCCTTCCCCAGGGCTGGTTGCTGTAGCGCCGACGGAAGGAGCAGGGCGTGGCCGGTCGGATCAGACCCGAGGACGTCGAAGCCGTGCGGGAGCGTTCGGACATCGTGGCGGTGATCTCCGGCTACCTCCAGCTGAAGAAGGCCGGCGGGGACCGGTTGGTCGGCCTGTGTCCCTTCCACGCCGAGAAGACACCTTCCTTCGGCGTGACGCCGTCCAAGCAGGTGTACTACTGCTTCGGCTGTGGGGAGGGCGGAAACGTCTTCACCTTCCTCACGAAGGTCGAGAACCTCACGTTCCCCGAGTCCGTGGAGCGGCTGGCGGCCGCGGCGGGGATCACGCTTCGGTACGAGGGCCAGTCCCCGATGGATCGGAGGGCGGCAGGGCGGCGACCGACGATCCACAAGGCCATCGCGGAAGCGGCTCGCCTGTTCCAGCGCACCCTGCTGCAGGGTCGGGAGGCGGCCGAGGCCCGAACCTATCTCGCCGAACGCGGCATCACCGACGACAGCGTCGAGCGGTTCGGCATCGGATACGCGCCGGGATACCCCGACTTCCTGTTGAAGCGCCTCACGAAGTCCTACGCTCCCGAGCTGTTGATCGAGGCCGGCCTGGTGACGAAGGACGATCGCGGCAACCTCCGCGACCGTTTTCGGGGGCGGGTCATGTTCCCCATCCACGATCTGTCGGGCAACGCGGTCGGGTTCGGCGGCCGACTGCTGGCGGGACCCAACGCCCCTCCGAACGCGGCCAAGTACGTGAACTCACCGGAGACCTCGGTGTACCGGAAAGGAACCCTCCTCTACAACCTGAACCGGGCCAAGGCCGACATCACCCGCACCGGCCGGGCGTTCCTGGTGGAGGGCTACACCGACGTCGTGGCCCTGGCTCAGGCCGGCCTCACCACCGCCGTGGCCACCTGTGGGACGGCCCTCGGTGAGGACCATCTCCGACAGCTGGCCCGGTTCGCCCCGGAGGTGGTGCTGGCCTTCGACTCGGACGAGGCGGGAGCTCGCGCCGCCGAGCGGGCCTACCAGTTCCACGAACGGTTCCCGGTGAACATCGAGGTCTTGGTCCTCCCGGAAGGGCAGGATCCGGCGGACTTCGTGCTCTCACGAGGCTCGGAGGCCGGCGCCGAGTTCGAAGCGGCCACCGAGGCCGCGGTGCCGCTGGTCGAGTACATGATCGACCGGACCCTCCGCGGACGAGACCTCTCCGGCATCGAGGACCGGGCCGCGGCCATTCGAGCCGGGCTCGCCCTGGTGGCCGGTTTGGACGATCCCGTCCGGCGGGACGAGTACGCCCGCGTGCTGGCCGGAAAGGTGGGGGAGCCCGAGGTCTCCGTGATGTTGCAGCTCGAGCGCACCATCGGATCCGCCGGCCACGAGACACCCGAGTCCGAGCGAGCCGCCCGCAGTCGCGTTCCTCCGTCGCAGAAGATCGAGCGGGAGGCCCTCAAGCTGCTCCTGCAAACGCCGGAGCTGTGCGGGGCGCACCTCTCCGAGATCCAGTCGGATCACTTCGCCACCCCAAGCTACCGCTCGGCCTTCGAGCTGATCCGTGACGGCGCCGGGACGAGCGCCTCTCCGTCCGCCTTGGTCGCGGCGGCGCACGATCGAGCCCGAGGAGATCAGCTGGGCAAGCTCGTCGCCGCGCTCACCGTCGAGCCACCGGAGACGGTTCCCCCGGCCACCTCGGCGTACGCGGATCAGGTGTTCCTGCGCCTGCAGGAATTCGCCCTCAAGCGCCAGGCGGACGAGCTGCAGAAGCAGCTCCAGCGGCTGAATCCCGAGAAGCACGAAGAGGAGTTCCGGGCGCTCTTCGAACGATTCGTCAAGCTGGAGGGAGACCGGCGACGGATCCGAGCGGCCTCCGAGGCCGTGGGGTCGGCGTTGTGAGAGGTTCTGACGGTGGAGCCGTGAAAGACCACCGAATTTGGGTGGGGCAACTCGCCATTCATCTGGGACACTGTTTCCCTACCAACCGACCAATCCTTGTGGGATATGGCGACGAACCCAGCCACTGAAACGGAGCGCGGCAACATCGTTGAAGACGCGTTGACTGACGAGCCGCTCGAAGCGGTCGTTGCAGGCGCTGTCGCCACCTTCAGCATCGACGAAGCCAAAGAGGCCATCGCCGCACGGGGGCGGGAGCGCGGTGGCTTCGTCACCTCCGAGGACCTGCTCGAAGGGCTTCCCGTCGAGGACCTCTCCCCGGAGCAGCTCGAGGAATTCCTGACCCAGGTCGAGGACCACCTCCGCCAGGAGGGCATCGAGGTCGTCGAGGCTCCCGAGGAGGATGGGGAGGCCCCGAGCGAAATCGTGGGGATCCGCCTTCCCCGCGACGACGAGCTGCTGAAGGCCCCCACGAACGACCCCGTCCGGATGTACCTGAAGGAGATCGGGAAGGTCCCCCTCCTCACGGCGGCGCAAGAGGTCGACCTGGCCATGCGGATCGAGGGTGGTGAGTTCTCCACGGCCCTCGTGCAGACCATCGACGGCAACGGCAAGGTGGACCAGAAGCAGTTCCGTAGGGTCGTCGACTCGGTCGTCCGCATCCGCGAGCACCAGCTCGATCCCGAGAAGCGGCTCCGCCACGAGGGCATCGGCCGCGAGAAGATCCCCCGCACCTACCGCCCGAAGACCAGGCCGGAGACCATGGACTTCCTGCGGCGCGTGGAGCGGGACGGCCAGCTCGCCAAGAAGAAGCTCATCGAGGCGAACCTCCGGCTGGTGGTCTCCATCGCCAAGCGCTACGTCGGCCGCGGCATGCTGTTCCTGGACCTCATCCAGGAGGGCAACCTGGGCCTGATCAGGGCGGTCGAGAAGTTCGACTACTCGAAGGGCTACAAGTTCTCGACGTACGCCACGTGGTGGATCCGCCAGGCCATCACCCGCGCCATCGCCGACCAGGCTCGCACCATCCGCATCCCCGTCCACATGGTCGAGACCATCAACAAGCTGGTGCGGGTCCAGCGCCAGCTGCTCCAGGACCTGGGCCGCGAACCGCTGCCCGAGGAGATCGGCCGGCAGATGGGCGTGGCCGCGGACAAGGTGCGGGAGATCCTGAAGGTCTCCCAGGAGCCGGTGTCGCTGGAGACCCCGATCGGTGAGGAAGAGGATTCACACCTCGGCGACTTCATCGAGGACTCCGAGGCCGTCGTTCCCATCGACGCGGCCAGCTTCATCCTGTTGCAGGAGCAGCTCGAGTCCGTGCTGCACACGCTGTCGGAGCGCGAGAAGAAGGTCATCCAGCTGCGGTTCGGATTGCTGGACGGTCACCCCCGCACGCTGGAGGAAGTAGGGCGGGAGTTCGGCGTCACGCGAGAGCGGATCCGGCAGATCGAGTCCAAGACCCTGTCGAAGCTCCGCCACCCTTCGCGGTCGCAGAAGCTGCGCGACTACCTGGAGTAGGGCCGCTCAGCCGGAGTAGTCGACTCCGGGCCGCGTTTCCTCCATGAGGTCCGCCATGGTGTCGGTCGACCCGTCCTTGTGCAACCGGTTCTTGACGGCCGAGCCGGCCTTCCCCACGCTCTGCTGGACGACCGAGAGTCCGGCCTTCGCTCCCGAGGACGCGACGTCCTTTGTGCGTTCGGCGGCCCGCTGCACGGTGGGTGATCCCGTGACCTGGCGGTACCACCGCATGATGTCCTCGTAGCGCTGCCGCCCCGCCTTGGACCCCAGGACGTATCCCGCTCCGAACCCGACGATGAACCCGGTCTTGCTACCCATGGCGAGCTCCTTCCGGTGGTTGCCCTCTCATGGTTGCCGCTGCGTGCCGATCCTAAACGGGGGGCCCGAAGGCCGCTGCTACACTGGCCGTCGGTCTCTCGGCCCACCTTCCGGGGTAGCTCAATTCGGCAGAGCAGGCGGCTGTTAACCGCAAGGTTCTGGGTTCGAGTCCCAGCCCCGGAGCAAAGACTGCATTCGCAGCTTCCGTCCGCTGGATCGCCGCCTTACCGTGTTCGTAGACTTGCGTCTGGTCGGGGCGGTAGCTCAGTGGGTCAGAGCAGCGGACTCATAATCCGCCGGTCGCTGGTTCGAGTCCAGCCCGCCCCACGACAATTAACGCACGTCAGAGGCCGTGTTCCGTCGACGACTCGGCGGACCGGCGGCATTCAGGCCGCAACCAGGCCGCAGAACAATGAGAATCTTTGAGAAGACCATCGGGGTCGGTCCCCGTGGGGGTAAGGCAGCGCAGGCGATCCTCGACCCGCTCGCTCGGTAGGCCCACCGAATCCATGCGCTTCTCGATCGATGGCATGGAGCCCTGGCAGAGGATGATCGCTAAGTCGAATCGTCGCCAATCTCGACCAGGCCCAGGCCTCGCTAGACGGGACGGTCGAAGGCGAGGTTGTCGAAGAGTCGGACGACTCAAGCCGATAAGGGAGGTGGCGAGGCCGGTGGTGCTGGCATGGGTGGCGGCTCGGTAACAATCGCAATCCTGGTGCCTCGATCCGATCGTCTCGACAGGGCTACGCAACCATGGGTCGCGATGAGAACGAGGTTCCCTCCTAACCAAGTGAATGCGAGGAAACCGAATGCTGCCCGCCCTGGCGCATCAAGACACTCCGGCCACGGCCCTTCGAAACACACCGCTCGGCCGTCCTGGTCAAACTGATGCCATTCGGCCGCCATAGCGCCGTTGTAAAGAACCATCGTCAACAGAACGACTCCAAGCCAGGTTTTCCAGGTCCCGCGCCCAGCGAACCAGACCGAGGCGAGAAGGAACAGGATCGGGAGCCCGAACCTAACGGAGAAGAATCTCCAAAGATCCCAGTCGATCTTCGCCACGAGCGAAGTGTAGCCGCCGTCAACGCCAAGCGGTCTTTCGAACCGGCCTTTCAGCGGGCTCTACCAAGCGCATTCGACCTAGAGCGACGTGAATCGCGCCCATTCGATGCTGAAAACGGCCGAAAGCACACCCCTCCGGCCGTCCCCAGGCCCGGAGCCGTCCGACCCGTCTAGCAATGCCTACAAGGCCCGACCAACCTTCGGTCAACGGATCGGATCGGCAGAGTCCCTACCGGCAAACGGGGACCGAGACCTGCGTCCACATATCTCCGTCCCACGTCCATGTGTCACCGAGGTTCAAACCGTTCTGTTCCTCCCCTCCGAACAGCACGACCACACCGTTCGCTGCATCGAATGCCATCCCCGAGCCCCCTCGGGGGGACGGGGAGATTGGTGGAGTTTCCCGTGTCCAGTTCACACCGTCCCAGGTCCACGTGTCGTTCACAGTAGCCCCGTCAGCCCATCCTCCGAACAGGACGACCTCTCCACGGATCGCGTCGTAGGCCATGGCATGGCCGTGCCTTTCCGACGGCGATCGAGCAGGGAGCTCCCTAGACCAATTACCGTCCCAGGTCCACGTGTCGGCGAGATCGGGGCCGAACTGGCCTCCGAAGAGCACCGTCTCGCGTCGGGCAGCATCGTAGGCCAGAGCCGACAGCGACCTTGCTGAAGGTCCCGGGAGCGCCGGACGCCATGTCTTCCCATCCCACGTCCACGCGTCGCCCAGGTAGGTCTGAGCATACCCGCCGAACATGAGGGCCTGGTGGGTGTCGATGTCATAGGCCATGGCGTGATAGCCCCTCTTCGGGGGCGAGGTGGTCGGTTGCTTTTGCACCCACTGGTGCCCCCGCCACGCCCAGGTGTCGGCCGGAGCACCTTCTCCGCTGAACAGGACGATCTCTCTCCGGGCGGTGTCGTAGACCATGCCCATCTTCTTGCGGGCGGAGGGAATGACCGGAGGGTGTTCCTTCGTCCAGGCGGTTCCGTCCCATGTCCAGGTATCCCGTAAACGACCGTTGAAGAAGTCCGCGTCCCCGCCGAAGAGCACGACCTCCCGCTCCCGGGCATCGAAGGCGATTCCCATCCCGTATCGGGCCGGCGGCGTCGTCCCGACGGGATAGCACGTGGAAGGGTGTCCGTTCTCGAAGGCCACGTCCCCACCCACGGGCGCGAAGGATAGGAGTCCAGGGAGTAGCGCTACTGTCAGGAGGGCGGTGCGCCTGCTCGCGGAAGAATGCAACGTGGACACCTTGTGCTGGGTAAGGGCCCACAATAGTCCACACGATCCCGGTGAAGAGCCTGATCGCGACCAGAAGCAGCGAGATGAAGGAATCTCCTTCTCAACCCACTGCTTCTCCGAACCGGTCGCCCTCCTCGGCTGTGTTACCCACGTCGGGGGAGTCCTGATTCCAGAACTGGTTGTCGACGGCTAGAAACCCGGAACTCCCCGAGTACAGCACGTTCGACCCTCCTGCGTTCGACAAGGAACCCACGTCCTCGCGAGGCACGCCCACGGCCAGGATCGCTTTGTAGTTCCCGGATGTCTGCGCCACCGCCAGCGACCAACCGAATCGATCGCTCTCTTCCGC
>JBIOYQ010000129.1:0-32721 GCA_044870295.1 Actinomycetota bacterium | reverse complement strand
CCGGTCCGTCGGGCGAGCCGGCGGTCCAGGCCGACGCGGTCGGTGAAGCCGAGGCCGCCGCGCCTGAGCCGCGCCCATCCGCCAAGACACCCGACGAGGTTGGGGCCGAGCCGGCACCGACTGCCGCACCGGCCGCGGCAACCCAGCCCGCTGCCTCGCACGGAGCGGGGCTCGACCAGGAGACGTTCGACCGCGTGCTCCAGGAGCAGCTCGCCAAGGGAGTGGATCGAAGGGTCGCCGAAGGACGCGCTCGGGCGGCCGCGGTCGTGGCCGCGCGGAAGAAGGCCCAGGGCTGACCGCTCTCCACGCCGTCTCCACGATCGAATCCACGGCCGTCATGGACAATGGGACCCATGGCCCTCGCTGCTGAGAAGCTGGTCGACTGGCGCACCGCCGGCCTGGTCGGCCGTAAGGTGGCCGGCCTCGGCTCATCGTTGTCGTCGATCGAGCGCGCCACGTTGTTCGAGGACTTCGGGGAGCTGGTCCCCGAAGCCGAGGGGCTGGTCCGGGACTTCACCCTGCTGGACGCGGGTCCGTCGCCCGCCCGCGCCTTGGTGATGACGCGCGACGAGTGGCTCGCGGCGAACCTTCGCGGGTTCGAGCGGGTCCTGGAGCCCTTCGCCCGAAAGGTCCTGTCATCCCGGTCGGACGGAGCTCTGGCCGGGCTTCGCCGAGGCGTCCTGGGGGCCCAGCTGGGAGGGCTCCTCGGGTATCTCGGCCATCGCGTGCTCGGCCAGTACGACATGTTCCTGCCCCCCGACGACGATGGGCTGATCTATTTCGTGGGGGCGAACATCGCCGGGGTCGAGCAGAAGTACCGGTTCCGCCCCCGCGAGTTCCGGATGTGGATCGCGCTCCACGAGGTGACCCATCGTCTTCAGTTCGGGCAGGCGCCGTGGCTCCGCGGGTATCTGATGGGCCTCATGGACGGATACCTCGAGTCGGTCGAGGTCGACCCCGGCTGGCTGGTCGACCGCCTGAAATCCGCGCTCGGCGACCTCAAGAGCGGCCGGGCCGAGGCGCGGGGCTTCGGCTGGGTCTTCCTGCTGATGACGCCGGACCAGCGGGAGATCGTTCGCAGCATGCAGTCCGCGATGTCCGTGCTGGAGGGGCACGCCAGCTACGTGATGGATCGTGTTTCCCTCGATCGGATCCACTCCGCCGGGCGGTTCCGCCGCATCGTCCACCGCCGCCGGACCCGCCGGGGGCTCGAAGAGGCGTTCCAGAAGGCCATCGGGTTCGACGTGAAGATCCGCCAATACGACATGGGCCAGCGGTTCGTGGCCGAGGTGATCGACCGCATCGGGCCGGCGGGCTTCAACCGTCTGTGGGAAGGGCCGGCGAACCTGCCGACCATGGACGAGATCGGCCGCCCGGACGACTGGGTGGCTCGCGTCCACGCCTCCTAGGAGGCCACGATTCGGGTGGCCGCGCTCAGGACGCCGCCCGCCGTAGCCCGAGTCCTCGAGCGTGTGGTGGCGACGGCCCGCCGCCACCGCATGTTCGCCCCCGGTGCCTGCGTCGCGGTGGCGGTGTCGGGCGGAGCCGATTCGCTCTGCCTGTTGCATTCGCTGGTCCGGCTGCGAAGGCTGCTCCGCATCCAGGTGACCTGCTTTCATTTCGATCACCGTCTCCGCCATGGATCCGAGGCCGACGCCGCCTACGTCCGTCGCCAGGCGGCCCGACTCGGGGTGCCGTTCGTCCTGCGGACCGCGGACTCCCGCCCCCTCAAGGGTTCCTCCGTGGAGGCCTGGGCGCGGACCGTACGCTACGAAGCGCTCATGGCCGTCGCGGAGGAGCGCGGCGCCGAGGCGGCGGTGGGCCACACCGCGGACGATCAGGCCGAGACCGTTCTCCTGGCGCTGGTCCGGGGGGGCGGCCTGGAGGCCGTCGCCGGGATGCGTGCGGTGAACCGTCCGATCGTGCGGCCGCTCCTGGACGTGACCCGGGACGAAACGGCGGCCTTCTGCAGGGCTATGCACCTGCGGCCCCGGGAGGATCCGATGAATCGCGACCGCCGATTCATGCGCGCGGCCCTCCGGCATCACGGGATCCCCGCGCTGGAGAAGGCGGTGGGACGAGGGGTGAAGGATTCCCTGGTGCGAACCGCGGCGCTGCTCCGGGACGATGCGGACTTCCTCGAGGTCCTGGCCGATCGGGCGTGGCTGGACGTGGCCGAGGAGGCGGGCGGCGTGATCCAGCTGGACGCCGAGGCCCTGGCGGCGATGCCGTCCGCTCTGGCGGGCCGCGTCGTCAAGCGAGCGCTCCTGCGAGCGGGCGCCGTGCCGGAGGCCGGGCACATCAACGCCGTGGTCGGGTTGTCCTCCGCCCGATCCGGGACCGCGGCGAACTTGCCGGGCGGCTTGCTGGCCCGCCGAGAGAAGGGATATGTTCGCTTCTCTCGCGCTTCCCCCGAGGTCCGAGGATCGGTGGGCGGGCCCCGGCGAGTCGCCGGGCAGGCCGCGGACCAAGGGGGGCGTCATGGAGACCGACACCGACCACCAACCTGACCTCGTCGTTTCGCGCATCGACGAACCGCTCCCTACACTTTCGACCCACATGAAGACGTTCGAGAACGACATCGAACAGGTGTTGCTGCCCAGCGAGGAGATCCAGCAGAGGATCGCGGACGTCGGCAACCAGATCACACAGGACTACGCCGGAGGAGATCTGCTGCTGGTAGGTGTGCTGAAGGGCGCGTTCGTGTTCATGGCGGATCTCTCCCGGCACATCCACCTGCCGCTCGAGTTCGACTTCATGGCCGTGTCCTCGTACGGGGCGGCCACGCATACCTCCGGCGTGGTGCGCATCCTCAAGGACCTCGACCACGAGATCCAGGGCCGGCACGTACTGGTGGTCGAGGACATCGTCGACTCCGGGCTGACCCTCTCCTACCTGCTGAAGAACCTCCGGACGCGCAAGCCTGCCAGCCTCGAGGTCGTGGCGCTCATGCAGAAGACCGGCGTGCAGCGCGTCCCTCTGGACATCAAGTACCGGCTGTTCGAGATCCCGTCGGTGTTCGTGGTCGGCTACGGGCTGGACTTCGCGGAGCGCTTCCGCAACCTGCCCTATGTCGGCACGCTCCGGCCCGAGGTCTACCGGGACGCCGTGTCGTAGCCCTCCCCCGTCACCACCGAGCCAAGCCGCTTTCTCGCTGGTCAGAGGGGTTTCGTCGGACCCCTGTGCTACCATCCCCGACACGAGGGTGCGGCCCGCGGGATCCTCGCGACGCCGCACGGAGGCGCCACCGATGCGAACCAGTCCCACCAAGCGACCAGAGTCGAGCGTTCGACGGATCCTTCGCGGACCGGTCATCTACCTGTTGGTGGTGCTGGCGGGGCTGTGGCTGTTCCTGTCCTTCGCCACGCGGGGGCCGCAAGCCACCAAGCTCACCCTGAACAGCTTCCGCAACGAGGTCACCGCCGGCCACGTCGAGACCGCGGCGTTCCTCGAGCGCGACCTGAAGGTGGTCGGGACCTTCCGGTCCGGCGGCCACTACGAGACCACGTTCCCCGACGGGTTCGAACAGGACCTGACCAAGGAGCTGCTGGACGCCGGCGTGTCGGTCACCAGCGACCCACAGAAGGGATCGTTGTTGCTGTCGACGCTGTTGACGGTGATCCTGCCCATCCTGATCCTGGGCGGTTTGCTCCTGCTGTTCATGAACCACACCCAGGGCGGTGGCAATCGCGTGATGGCCTTCGGCAAGGCCAAGGCGAAGGTGGTCAGCAAGGACCAGCCCAAGACGACGTTCGCCGACGTCGCGGGGGTCGACGAGGCCATCGAGGAGCTCCAGGAGATCAAGGAGTACCTGGAGAACCCGGCCAAGTTCCAGGCGATGGGAGCGAAGGTTCCCAAGGGTCTGCTGCTGTACGGGCCGCCGGGGACCGGGAAGACGCTCCTGGCCCGGGCCGTTGCCGGCGAGGCTGGCGTGCCGTTCCTGTCCATCAGCGGGTCCGACTTCGTGGAGATGTTCGTGGGAGTGGGCGCGGCCCGGGTGCGGGACCTGTTCGAGCAGGCGAAGCAGTCTGCGCCCGCCATCGTGTTCATCGACGAGATCGACGCGGTGGGGCGCCACCGGGGCGCCGGGCTGGGCGGTGGCCACGACGAGCGCGAGCAGACCCTGAACCAGCTCCTCGTCGAGATGGACGGGTTCGACACCAAGACCGGCGTGATCCTCATGGCGGCCACCAACCGGCCGGACATCCTCGATCCCGCACTCCTGCGGCCGGGCCGGTTCGACCGGCATGTCGTGATCGACCGTCCGGACCTGGAGGGGCGAAAGGGAATCCTTCGGGTTCACGCGCGAGGCAAGCCGCTGGACCCGGAGGTCGAGCTGGACGTCATCGCCCGGCGCACGCCTGGGTTCACCGGCGCGGACCTGGCGAACGTGGTCAACGAGGGCGCGCTGCTGGCGGCCCGCCGGTCGAAGCAGGCCGTGACCATGCCCGAGCTGGAGGAGGCCATCGACCGCGTGGTGGCAGGGCCGGAGCGGCGGACCCGGCTGATCTCCGATCGCGAGAAGAAGGTCATCGCCTACCACGAGGGCGGGCACGCCCTGGTGGCGTACCTCCTGCCGAATGCCGACCCGGTGCACAAGATCTCGGTGATCCCGCGCGGTCGGGCTCTGGGATACACACTGACGCTGCCCATGGAGGACAAGTTCCTGATCAGCCGGCAGGAGCTGATCGACGAGCTGGCCATGCTGCTCGGCGGACGTGTGGCCGAAGAGATCGTGTTCGGCGACATGACCACGGGCGCGCAGAACGACCTGGACCGCGCCACCAAGATCGCCCGGCAGATGGTCACCGAGTACGGCATGTCGGACCGGCTCGGTCCGCTGACGCTGGGGCAGAAGCAGGAGCAGGTGTTCCTGGGCCGGGATTTCGCGTCGCACCCGGACTACTCAGACCAGGTGGCCTTCGAGATCGACACCGAGATCCGGCAGCTGATCGACAAGGCGCACGACGAGGCGCTGGAGATCCTCACCGAGCAGCGAACGAAGCTCGACCAGATCGCCGCCGCGCTGATCGAGAAGGAGACCATCGAAAAGGAGGACCTGGTGGCGCTCCTCGATGGCCTGCAGAAGCGCCCGCAACGCGAGGGCGCGGGTGTCGGAGCCGCCGTGTTCCGCCGGGCGCCCCAGGCGCCCCGCACCGGGCCCCTGGACTAGCTGCTGGGCCGGGCTGGCTGTGGATCGCTGGGCCACCTTCGACTGCTATGGCACGCTCATCGACTGGGAGGGCGGCATCGGCGACGCGCTGTCGTCGCTCTGGCCCTCGGCCGATCGCGAAGCGTTGTTGGCTCGTTTCCACGAGATCGAGCCGACACATCAGCTCGGTCCAGCCATGCCGTACCGCGAGGTGTTGACCCGTTCGTTGGTCGAGCTGGCGAAGGAAGAAGGCCTCGACCTCCCATCGGATCGGGAGGCCGCCCTGGCCAACTCGTTGGCGCGATGGCCGCCGTTCCCCGAGACGCGCTCCGCATTGACCGAGGCCCATGACCGAGGGTGGAAGCTCGCCATCCTCTCGAACACGGACCCGGACCTGCTGGCTGCTTCGTTCCGACTGATCGGGATCGAGCCCGATCTGAAGATCACGACGCGCGAGGCCGGCTCGTACAAGCCGGCCCACGGTCACTGGAAGACGTTCCGGGAGCTGTCGGGAGCTGACCCGTCCGCCCACATCCACGTGGCGGCGAGTCCCTTCCACGACCTCGCGCCGTGCGCGGAGCTGGGCATCCCGGCTGTGTGGATCAACCGCCTGAACGAGACCTCGCAGTTGCCGCGTGTGGCCGAGTTGCCCGACCTCAGCGGCCTGGCCGACGCGCTGGATCAGGCGATCCCACCGCCGGGGTAGTGACTGAGTTCGAGGGAATCAGGGCTGACGGATTGCTCGGTACTGCTTCTCGTCGCCACGCCACTCCATCTGTTCGATCATTTCGGCGGCGAGCAGCGCGTCGATGTGCTGGCGGCCATCGTCAATGCCGGCCTCCTGGGCGAGCCGAGCCGCGGTCTCCCATTGAGGCCAGATCCGCCGGAGGTAGGCCAGCATCTGTTGAGAATGAGGGTCGAACTGATCGTCGGCCATGGCGGGCTCAGCCTATCCTCTGGGCTCAAGCACTGCATAGGCCCGACGTCGGCGCGAACCTGACCGCGGGAGTTCTGTAGTCTGCAGCGGTGGTCGACCAGAGCAAGATCGAGCAGGGCGTCCGGCTGATCCTGGAAGGGATCGGCGACGATCCCGCCCGCGAGGGCGTCGTCGACACGCCTCGCCGGGTCGCGGAGATGTACGAGGAGATCTTCGCCGGCTACGGCCACGATCCTTCCGAGGTGGTGACCGTGATCGCCGGCGCCGGCCACGACGAGATCATCATGGTCCGCGACATCCCGCTGTACGGCGTGTGCGAGCACCACATCCTCCCGTTCGTGGGCCGCGCGTACGTCGCCTACATCCCGAACCGCGACGGTCGGATCACGGGCCTATCCAAACTGGCGCGGCTGGTGGACCTGCTGTCGAAGAAGCTCCAGGTGCAGGAGAGGCTCACGACGGAGATCGCCGACACGCTGGAGAAGGCGCTCGAGCCGCGGGGCGTCTTCGTGATGATCGAGGCCGAGCATCTGTGCATGACGATGCGCGGGGTGAAGAAGCCGGGTTCGGTGACGGCCACGTCGGCCGTTCGCGGCCGGTTCCGGTCGGACGCTCGGACCCGGAGCGAAGCGCTCGAGCTGATCCGCCGCGGCCGCCCGTAGCAAATCGACAGCCGTCCGTCGCAGCCGAGTCGCTACGATGGGTCTATGGCTGTCCTGTGGCGAGTCGGGGAGCGGGAGATCGATTCCTCGAGCCGCACCCATGTGATGGGCGTCCTCAACGTGACCCCCGATTCGTTCTCGGATGGCGGGCGGTTCTTCGACCCGGACCCGGCAGTTGCTGAAGGCATCCGGATGGCGAAGGACGGCGCCGACTTCGTCGACGTGGGCGGCGAGTCCACGCGGCCCGGTTCGGCCCCCGTTCCCGCCCACGAGGAGATCGATCGTGTGGTGCCGGTGATCAAGCGGCTGGCGGGCGAGATCGACGTCCCGATTTCGGTCGACACGAAGAAAGCCGAGGTGGCGCAGGCAGCTCTGGAGGCCGGGGCAGTCATCGTGAACGACGTGACGGCCGGCCGAGACCCGGCGATGTTCGAGGTGGTACGAGAGGCGCGGGTCGCCATGGTGCTCATGCACATCCGGGGCTATCCGGCGACCATGCAGCAGCTCACCGACTACCACGACGTCGTGGGGGAGGTCCACGACTACCTGGCCGAACGGGTGC
Source organism: Actinomycetota bacterium (assembly GCA_044870295.1). Lineage (GTDB taxonomy): Bacteria > Actinomycetota > UBA4738 > UBA4738 > UBA4738 > AC-52. Next base: position 25,408 of record JBIOYQ010000129.1, on the reverse strand, counting down.
GGGCGGCTGCCGCGGCCGGCATCGACCCGGACCGTCTGGCGGTCGACCCCGGTCTCGGTTTCGCCAAGACCGTCGGCCAGAACTACTTGCTGATGAAGGAGATCGAAACCTTCCTCGACCTCGGACGTCCCGTCGTGGTGGGACCCTCGCGCAAGTCCTTCATCGGCAAGGCCTTGGGGACCGAGGTGGACGAGCGGCTCGAAGGTACGGCCGGCGCCGTCGCGTGGCTGGCCGGCCGTGGCGCTCACATCGTGCGGGTCCACGACGTGAAGGCGATGGTGCGGGTCGTGAAGGTGGTCGACGCCATCCGACACGCGAAGGACGAGGAATGACCCTCCCACTCGAACGCCGGCGCATTCGCCTGTCGGCCGGCGAGATGGCCTACGTGGACATGGGTGAGGGGCCCGCCGTGCTTCTGCTCCACGGGTTCCCCACGTCGGCCCACCTCTGGCGGCGCGAGGCCTGGCTCCTGGCCCAGCGGATGCGCGTGATCGCTCCGGATCTGCTCGGCTACGGGCACAGCGACTGTCCGGAAGGCGCTGATCTCTCCGAAAGAGCCCAGGCCGGCTACGTGGGGGAGCTGCTCGAGCGACTCGGGATCGACGAGCTGGCCATCGCCGGCCACGACATCGGCGGCGCCATCGCCCAGATACTGGCGCTCGACGGTGACGTCACCGTGAAGGCTATGGTCCTGGTGGACGCCGCCTGCTTCGATGCGTGGCCGGCCGAGGGAGTGCGCATGCTCCAATCCGTTCCCTCCGACCGGCAGACCGCGTCGTTCGTCGAGGAGATCCTCCGGGCGGCATTCTCTCGAGGGATCGCACGCCTCGACCGCGTCGAGCCGGGCGCGATCGACTCCTACCTTGAGCCGTGGAAGCAGGACCCGCACGCCCTCTTCCGGGCGGCGCGAGCCATGACCGGCTCCGGGCTGGTTGGTCGGGACGCGGAGCTCGCCGCCCTCGACATCCCGACCTTGATCATCTGGGGAGAAGAGGACCCGTACCTGCCGGTCGAACTGGCCGAGCGACTCGGCGACGCCATCCCGTTCTCGACGGTGGCGCTGCTGCCCGGCTGCTCGCATTACGTGATGGAGGACGCGCCGCAGACGGTCGGCCCTCTCATCCATGACTTCCTCCGCTCCCGGTACCTCGGGCAGTCGCACGGCCACGCGCACGCCGACGGGCCGGTGCGGGTCCTGCTCCAGCGACCCCAGGCAGGAGGCGAATAGATGGCGCCGCTCGACCTGTCGCTGACCCGTGAGGAGCTCGACCGGTTCCTCTCAGAGCAACGAACCATCCGGCTGGCCACGGCCAGCCTGGAAGGCCGCCCGCACGTGGTGCCCCTGTGGTACGTCTGGGTGGACGGAACCGTCTTCATGAACTCGACGCTGGGCAACGTCACCATCCGCAATCTCGAGCGGAATCCCCGCGCCACCGGGTCAGTCGACGACGGCCATGCATACGACGAGCTGCGCGGGGTCCTCGTCTACGGTGTTGTGGAGCGGGCGGACGACGACCCTCGGCTGGACACGGTCATGCACCGATGGTCCGCGAAATACATGGGCGGTAACCCGCTCCCCTACGCAAGGTGGAAGAACCGGGCGTGGTTCCGGCTGGCGCCGACGACCATCACGTCCTGGGACTTCCGCAAGATCTCTGCGGCCAAGGAGCGGGCACAGGCGCAGGAGAGCGGAGCCGGATGACCGAGCCGACCACCACGCTGATCTCCATCGACGGCATCCGGGCGGCCGGCCGCCACGGCGCCAACCCGGGCGAGCAGATCACCGCCCAGGAGTTCGTGGTGGACGTGGAGGTCTGGGTGGAGGTCGATCGCGACGAGCTGGCGGGCACCCTCGACTACCGGACCATCACCGAGACGGTGCGCCGGACCGTCGAGACCACGAACTACGTGCTGCTCGAGGCGCTCGCAGAGGCGGTGGCCACCGAGCTGATCCAACTGGAGCCCGCGCTCCGCGCGACCGCGGTGGTGCACAAGCCCGGGGCGGCGGCGTCGATGGGGGTCGCCGACGTCTACGCCGAGGTCACGGTGGACGCCGAGGAGTGAACAGCGACCCTGGTGTCCGGGCCTTCATCGGCTTGGGGAGCAACCTCGGCGACCGCCTGGCGAACCTCAGCGATGCCGTCGGACGGTTGGCCAGGACCGATGGCGTAACGGTGACACGCGTCTCTCGGATCTACGAGACCGCGCCGGTCGGCCCCCCGCAATCCGACTATCTCAACGCCGTCGCGGAAGTCAGGACGTCGCTGCCGGCCCGCGTGTTGCTGGAAGCCCTCCTGGCGGTCGAGGCCGACCTGGGCAGGGTCAGGGGCGAACGGTGGGGGCCCAGGATCATCGACCTCGACCTGCTCACGTACGGTCGCGATGAGATCGACGAGCCGGGCCTCACGGTCCCGCACCCGCGGATGCACGAACGGGCCTTCGTCCTGGTTCCACTCCTGGAATTGGAGGCGGACCCGCTCCTCCCGGGCGGGCGGCGGATCGCATCCCTCCGCCTCGAGCCTGGGACCCTGGCGGACGTTCGGCCGTTCGCCCCGCCGATCGTTCCGCCCTGACAGTGGAAGGCGAGCAGGATGTCACGCTTATACTCGGCGCCGTCCGGTAGCCAACACGAAGGACCCGGAACCACGGAAGAGGAACCTCACCAGAAGACCCGCACGACCACGGTGGCGCTCATCGGGGCGGGCAGGGTCGGGACAGCCCTCACCGTTCTCCTGGAACGAGCGGGCCACCGAGTCGTGGCCGCGTCGGGCCGGAAGGACTCGGAGGAGCGGGCCCGCCAGCACCTCCCCTTTTCCGCTTTCCACCCCTGGTCCGAGGCGCCCGAAGCGGCCAAGTCGGCGCGGGTGGTGATCCTCGGCGTCACGGACGACGTGATCGAGCAGGTGTGTTCCGAGCTGGTAGCCAGGGTGGCCATCCGTCGCGGACAGGCCGTGGTGCATCTGTCGGGGTCGGTGGGGCTGGACGCGCTCGAGGCGGCCAGGATGGTGGGGGCGCTGACCCTGTCCATCCATCCTCTCCAGACGTTCCCTGACGTCGAGACCGGCATCGAGCGGCTTCCCGGCAGCGCGGTGGCCGTCACCGCACCGGACGACCGAGGCTACGCCGTCGGCCTGAGGCTGGCCCAGGACGTGGGGGGCCGGCCGTTCCGGCTCGAGGACGAGGACAAGGCGCTGTACCACGCGGCGGCGGTGTTCTGCTCGAACTACCTGGTGGCGGTGGAGGCCATGGCCGAGCACCTGTTCAAGCTGGCGGGTCTCCCCGATCCACTCCCCATGTTCGCCCCGCTTGCCCGCTCGTCCCTGTACGCGGCGTTGTGGGAAGGGCCCGAGAAGGCCCTGACCGGGCCGGCGGTCCGCGGTGACGGGGGAACCATCCGGCGGAATCTCGAGGCCTTGTCCAAGCACGCGCCCGAGGCGGTCGCCCCCTACGTCGCGCTGGCGCAGGTGGCGGCGGGGCTGGGCCTGCGGTCCGGCAGGCTGTCCCGCGAAGGGTTCGCCCGAGTGGTGGAGGCCCTCATGGGATGGAGTTGATCTCGACCCGTGATGGCTTCCGCGAGGCCCTCGACCTGGCACGGTCCACCGGGAGGTCGGTCGGCTTCGTTCCGACCATGGGCGACCTCCACCGCGGGCACGCCAGCCTGATCGAACGGGCCAGGCGCGAGCGCGACGTCGTCGCGGTGTCCGTGTTCGTGAACCCGATGCAGTTCGACTCGCGAGCCGACCTCGACGCCTACCCCCGGCGGTTGGAAAAGGATCGGGCCACCGCGGAGGCGCTCGGCTGTGACGTGATGTTCGTCCCGAGCGAAGATGAGATGTATCCCTCCGGCCGGCCCGACGTGACGGTGGATCCCGGTCCGCTGGGCGAGCGCCTGGAGGGTGCGTCGAGGCCCGGCCACTTCCGCGGGGTCCTCACGGTGGTCGGCAAACTCTTCGCGCTGGCCGGGCCCTGCCGCGCTTACTTCGGGGAGAAGGACGCGCAGCAGCTCGAGCTCGTCCGCAGGATGGTGGGGGCCCTCGACGTGCCAGTCGTCGTGGTGGGATGTCCCACCGTCCGTGATCCGGACGGCCTGGCGTTGTCCTCGCGCAACAGCCGGCTCTCACCCGAGGAGCGACGAGCCGCGCCCGTGCTGTTCGACGCGTTGTCCGAGGCGGCAGGTATGGTCCGGACGGGCGAGCGGCGCGCCGACGTCCTGAGAGCGTCCATGGCGCGGGAGATCGGCGCCGAGCCACTGGCCGGCCTGGACTACGTGGCGGTGGTCGACGATCGGACGTGGGACGACCTGCAGGAGGTCGACGGCCCCGCGCGAGCGCTGGTGGCCGCCCGGATCGGCCGGACGCGCCTGATCGACAACGTCGCCCTTCCCAGCGTCGCGTCCGTGCAGAATAGGGACGCGTCTCCGGCCGGATCCAGGGAGGAACGGTAGGTGCTGCTGGCGATCGACGTCGGGAACACCGAGACCGACATCGGCGTGTTCCAGGGTGAGCGACTGGAGTGGACCTGGCGCATGGCCACCGGCCGCAAGCGGACCCCGGACGAGTTGGCGCTGCTGTTCGGCGGCTTCCTGTCACAGCAGGGGTTGTCGTTCACCCGGCAGATCACCGGGGTCGCCATCGCCAGCGTGGTGCCGGACCAGACCCAGTCCCTGCGCGACATGGTTCGCGAGTACTTCCACTTCCCGGCCGTGGTCGTGGAGCCCGGCGTCAAGACCGGCATCCCGATCCTCCTCGACAATCCGAAGGAGGTCGGTGCCGATCGGATCGTCAACGCACTCGCCGCCTTCGCGAAGTACGGCGGCCCCTGCGTGATCGTCGACGTCGGGACGGCCACCACCTACGACGCGGTCACGGACCGAGGTGAGTTCGTCGGCGGGGCCATCGCCCCCGGCCTGCAGGTGGCGGCGGAGGGCCTGTTCGCGGCGACCGCGCGCTTCACTCGGGTCGAGCTGGTGCCCCCTCGCTCGGTCATCGGGAGGAACACCGCCGAAGCCCTGCAGTCGGGGCTGCTGTTCGGCACCGCGGCCGAGATCGACGGCATGGTCGAGCGCATGCAGAAGGAGCTGGGTGGGGACGCGGTCGTGGTGGCGACCGGCGGCCTGGCCGGGATCGTCATGTCCGCCTGCGCCTCGATCGACCACCACGATCCCTGGCTGACGCTCGAAGGACTGCGGCTGATCTTCGACCGGAACACGGGCTCCGATGAGTGATCCCGCCCCCCCCGGGGACGGAGAGGGACCGGAGTCCAGAGGACGGCTGGACGAGGTCCTCCGGGCTCGGCGCGAGACCCTGAAACGCTTGCGGGACAGGGGCATCGAGCCGTTCGCGCTCCGCTTCGACAAGGATGCGGAGGCGGCCGATCTGCACGCGAAGTTCGACGACCTCGGCGCCGGTGAGGAGACGGGCGAGACGGCCTCCGTCGCCGGCAGGGTCATGTTGCTCCGCCGTCAGGGCAAGCTGTCGTTCGTCACGCTCCGCGACCGCACCGGCGACATCCAGCTCTTCCTCCAGCAGGACGTGTTGGGGCCCTCGTATGACCTGGTGGACTTGCTGGACCTGGGTGACATCGTGGGCGCCCGCGGTCAGGTGATGACGACGAAACGAGGCGAGTTGTCCGTCAAGGCCGGGGAGCTGGTTCTCCTGACGAAGGCGCTTCGCCCGCCGCCCGAGAAGTGGCACGGTCTCCGGGATCCTGAGCTGAGGTTCCGCCAGCGGTACCTGGAGCTGGCGGCCAATCAGGAGAGCCGGCGGATCGTCACCGGCAGGGCGGCGTTGCTGAAGTCCTTCCGGCGCATCCTCGAAGAGCGAGGGTTCGTCGAGGTGGAGACCCCCATCCTGCAGAAGACGCATGGGGGAGCGCTGGCCCGGCCGTTCGTGACGCACCATCGGGCGCTCGATCTCGAGCTGTATCTGCGGATCGCGCCCGAGCTGTTCCTCAAGCGGTTGTTGGTGGGTGGTCTGGAGCGCGTGTACGAGATCGGCCGCGACTTCCGCAACGAGGGCATCGACCGGGACCACAATCCCGAGTTCACGATGCTGGAGGCGTATCAGGCCTACGGCACGTACGAGGACATGATGGATCTGGCCGAGGCGCTCATCCGCGACGCGGCCCTCACCGCGCGGGGGTCACTGCGGTTCACGTTCCTCGAGCGGGAGGTCGACCTGGAGAGCCCATGGCGCAGGGTCACCCTGGCCGAGGCCGTGTCCGAGGCGCTGGGCGAGGAGGTCGTGGCCGACGACCTCGACCGGCTTCGCCCGGTCGCGGCCCGGGCAGGGGTCGACGTGAACCCGGCATGGGGGCCGGGCAAGGTGCTGCTCGAGCTGTTCGAGAAGCGGGTCGAGCACGATCTGTGGAACCCGACCTTCGTGAAGGATTTCCCCCGGGAGGTCTCACCGCTGGCCCGGCCCCATCGCAGCGTGGCCGGCCTGACCGAGCAGTTCGACCTCATCATCGGGGGGATGGAGATCGGGCCCGCCTACTCCGAGCTGACCGATCCGGACGAGCAGCGGGCCCGATTCCTCGACCAGCAACGGCTCAAGCGGGCCGGCGACCAGGACGCGCACCCTTTGGACGAGGATTTCCTGGAGGCCCTCGAACACGGCATGCCACCGGCCGGGGGGATCGGTCTCGGCGTGGACCGACTCCTGAAGATCCTCCTCGACGCACCGAACCTCCGCGAGGTCATCCTGTTCCCGCATCTGCGTCCCGAGGGCGGGAAGGACTGAGTCGACCGCCGCAGAACCGACCGGTGCAAGCCGGCGTGATATCTCTGTGGATGTGCTCCGCCACCGCCCCGTCGTCGTTCCCGTCCTCCTCGGCCTGATCCTCACGGGCTTCGGATGCACCGGGTCTGCGTCCCCCGAGCCATCTCGATCTCCTTCGCTGTTCCTCCCCACGGCCACGGGTTCCCCGTCGCCCAGCGGCTCGGGGAAGCCACCCATCGTGCTTCCTGTCGTGGCCACCCTGTCGGGGCCGACGGCGGGTGAGGACCAGCCGTACCTGGACGGGATGCGGTTGGCGGTGGAAGAGGTCGACGCAGGCCGGGGCGTGAAGGGCCGACCCATCGCGCTCGAGTTCCTGGACGACGTCGGCGATGTGGAGCTGGCCACCCAGCTGATCGAGGAGGAGCTGGACCAGGACCCGCCGGCCATCCTCTACGTCGGCCCGGCCGCCGCGGTGTCCCCGCTGCGACTTCGTTTCGAGCAGGCCGGGACCCCGCTCCTCATGGCCGCCGGCGACCTGTACAGCACGAGGGAGCTCTTCCCCCAGGTCTTCCAGACGACCATCCCTTGGGAATGGCAGGCGAACGTGATCGCCCGGTATCTGGTGAAGGACCGCAAGGCCGCCACCACGGTCTTCGTGGGGGCCGGCGCCGACGCTGACACCGCGGCCGGGCTCATGGCCTCGGCCATGGCCTACTGGGGTGGCCGCCTTTCGGCCACGGTCACCACCAGGGCCGGAGGTGCGTTCGAGGACGATGTTCGGACTCGAGCCGAGGGGGCGTCAGCCGTGGTGGGATACGGTTCCCCGACGGATCTTGGGCGACTGGTGGACGTGCTGGCCGATCTCAGTCACCCACCCCGGCTCGCGGCGGCGGCGGACCTGTTCTCGGCGGCTCCCCATCTACCTGCGGGAACCGTGGCCTGCTCCCCCTATACCTGGGCGGGATGGGCACAGCCCATCGCCAGGGTGGGCGAGTTTCGAACGGCGTTCGCCGCCATGAACGCCCGGTCCGTGACCGGGGCTGAACAGGAGGCCTACGACGCGGTTCGATTGCTGGCCTGGGGGCTGCGCGACAGCGGACCGAAGGGCGGCGCCGACCTCGGCGGGGCCCTGGAGAAGGCCCAGGGGCTGGAGTTCTCGGGATTCCCCATCGACCTCGGGCCGGACGACCACGTCCTGCCGCCCCGGGACCAGCTTGGACTGTTCGCCGTGGCCGGCCGGAAGGAGCACGTCGACCCCTGGCAGATCCCGGGTACCGAGCCGTGGCGGGCGGTGATGCGAACGTTCACCACCGATGGCGAGCGCACCAGCGTGCTGGACCAGGACAGGACCGTGTTCTTCCCCGGGTGGACGAAGTACAAGCCCGGCCCGCACTATTGGCGGTCGATCTACGGCATCGTGACGCGCCCCGGTCAGGACCGGCTGCACTGACCAAGCCCCGGAGGGTCCCGGGATGTTCGACCAGCGGAAACGAGACCTTTGGCTAATCCCGGGGAAGGGTCCGCCCGAATAACTTGTTGAGGAGCAGACGACCCTCGCAGGAGTCATGAGAGGGACCCGAATGGGGGAAGGCACCGTGGCGAGTGCGAGTTACGTCGGAGGCCGCGGGTATAATCGGCTCGGAGGCGCTCAGGGCGCGAGACAGCGCCACCGGGGCGCCTTTTGCGCCTCGCGGGTAGGACGTGGTCCGCTGATCCGCGAGGCACTGGAAATGAAGACCGGGGCTCTGGTAGCCCGGGAGGAACGAGATGTTTGAGCGCTTCACCGATCGCGCCCGTCGCGTCGTCGTCCTCGCCCAGGAAGAGGCGAGGATGCTCAACCACAACTACATCGGCACCGAGCACATCCTGCTCGGCTTGATCCACGAAGGTGAGGGCGTCGCCGCCAAGGCCCTCGAGTCCCTGGGAATCTCCTTGGAAGCCGTGCGCTCCCAGGTCGAGGAGATCATCGGCCAGGGCCAGGCAGCCCCCACCGGGCACATCCCCTTCACGCCACGGGCCAAGAAGGTCCTGGAACTGTCGCTTCGCGAAGCGCTCCAGCTCGGCCACAACTACATCGGCACCGAGCACATCCTGCTCGGGCTCATCCGCGAGGGTGAGGGCGTCGCCGCCCAGGTCCTGCAGAAGCTCGGCGCGGACCTCAACCGGGTCCGCCAGCAGGTCATCCAGCTCCTCCAGGGCTACGCCGGCAAGGGCGAGGGCCAGCCGGGAGAGCAAGCCCCTCAGGGCTCCATGGTCCTGGACCAGTTCGGGCGCAATCTGACCCAGCTCGCCCGGGAGACCAAGCTCGACCCGGTGATCGGGCGCGAGAAGGAGATCGAGCGGGTCATGCAGGTCCTGTCCCGCCGGACCAAGAACAACCCGGTCCTCATCGGCGAGCCGGGCGTGGGCAAGACCGCCATCGTGGAGGGCCTGGCCAGCAAGATCGTCAAGGGCGACGTGCCCGAGACCCTCAAGGGCAAGCAGATCTACACGCTGGATCTAGGCGCCCTGGTCGCGGGGAGCCGCTACCGCGGTGACTTCGAGGAGCGCCTCAAGAAGGTGCTCAAGGAGATCAAGACCCGCGGCGACATCGTCCTGTTCATCGACGAGCTGCACACCCTGGTCGGGGCCGGCGCGGCCGAGGGCGCCATCGACGCGGCCTCCATCCTCAAGCCCATGCTCGCCCGCGGCGAGCTTCAGACCATCGGCGCCACCACGCGCGACGAGTACCGCAAGCACCTCGAGAAGGACGCCGCGCTCGAGCGACGGTTCCAGCCGATCTACGTCGACCAGCCCACGGTGGCGCACACGATCGACATCCTGAAGGGCCTCCGGGACCGGTACGAGGCGCACCACCGCGTCACCTACACCGACGACGCCCTGGTGGCGGCGGCGAACCTGTCCGACCGCTACATCAGCGACCGGTTCCTGCCCGACAAGGCCATCGACTTGATCGACGAGGCCGGATCGCGGATGCGGATCCGTCGGATGACCGCGCCCCCGTCGGTCCGCGAGATGGACGACCGGATCGCCGACGTGAAGCTCAAGAAGGAGTCGGCCATCGACGCCCAGGACTTCGAGCGGGCGGCCCGCCTCCGCGACGACGAGCGGCGCCTGATCGAGGAGAAGGCGGCCCGCGAGCGGGAGTGGAAGGCCGGCGAGATGGACGTCCTGTCCGAGATCGACGAGGAAGAGATCGCCGAGGTCCTGTCGGCATGGACCGGCATCCCGGTGTTCAAGCTCACCGAGGAAGAGACGGAGAAGCTCCTCCGGATGGAAGAGGAGCTGCACAAGCGGATCATCGACCAGGTCGAGGCCGTCACGGCGGTGTCCAAGTCCATCCGCCGTACTCGGGCCGGCCTGAAGGACCCCAAGCGGCCCAGCGGCTCGTTCATCTTCCTCGGGCCCTCCGGCGTGGGAAAGACCGAGCTGTCCAAGGCGCTGGCCGAGTTCCTGTTCGGCGACGAGGACACCCTCATCCAGCTGGACATGTCCGAGTACATGGAGAAGCACACCGTGTCCCGGCTGATCGGCTCGCCTCCCGGCTATGTGGGGTACGAGGAGGGTGGCCAGCTCACCGAAGCGGTTCGTCGCAAGCCCTTCAGCGTGGTGCTGTTCGACGAGATCGAGAAGGCCCACCCCGACGTGTTCAACACGCTGCTGCAGATCCTGGAGGACGGGCACCTCACGGACGCCCAGGGTCACACGGTCGACTTCAAGAACACCGTGATCATCATGACCTCGAACCTGGGCACCCGGGACATCCAGAAGGGCCCCGGGATCGGATTCGCCGCCCATCCAGACGAGCAGGTGACCTACGAGAAGATGAAGGACAAGGTGCTGGAGGAGCTGAAGCGATCCTTCCGGCCCGAGTTCCTCAACCGCATCGACGAGGTCATCGTGTTCCACTCGCTCACGCGGGAGAACGTCAAGGCCATCGTGGACCTGATGATGCGCCGGATCACGGAGCAGCTGAAGGCGAAGGACGTCGAGATCGAGCTGACCGACGCGGCCAAGAACCACCTCGCGGAGAAGGGCTACGACCCCTCGCTCGGAGCGCGCCCGCTTCGGCGGACCCTCCAGCGCCTGGTCGAGGACCCGCTGTCCGAGAAGCTCCTGTGGAAGGAGTTCAAGGCCGGAGAGACGGTCATCGTGGACTCCCGCGATGGCGAGATCGTCTTCGAGCACACGCCGGTGTCGCCCGACACGCCCCCGGTCGAACTGGCCGGTCAGGAGTCCTAGCGCACGGCCTCCGGGTAGAGAGGGCTTCCCCCCGTGGCGGGCGGAGTGATCCGCTAGCGATCCCTCCGCGAAGCCTCCCCACAGGGAAGCGGCCTGCCGGGACGCTGGCGGGTCGTCAAGGGCAAGAGCCGCCCAGCGACGGTGTCGCTGGGCCTCTTGTCATCTGAGACCAGGATCGATGCGTCAGATCCCGGAGAGCAGGGCGTCCTCCACGGCCTGCCGCCCTTCCGGGGAAGTCATGATCGTGTGGTTGAACCCTGGGACGGTGTCGTCGCTGACCATGGGGCTGCCCGCGGACGTGACCTCCTCCGCGTAGAGCCTTCCTTGGAAGGGCGCCGCCGTGTGGTCGCCCGCCACGAAGAGGAACGCCATGCGCGTCCGGGGGAACGAGTACGTTCCACCTGAGTCGATGCTGCCCTTCGTCCAGCGCTCGGCGAAGCTCTCGTCCTGGTGCGCGCATGGGCCTGTGCCCGGAGCGAAGCCGTAGGAGAGGTCCACGATCGACGCGGAATCGGCATCGAACCTGAGGTTCGGGTCCGGGCCCAGGCAGGCCTTGTCCAGCGCCGTGTGCGGCGGACCGCTCGTCAGGACCGCCGCGTCGAGCAGGCTGCCGACGCCGTAGAAGCTCAGGGCGTAGGCGATCTGGCTGGCCCCGCCGCTGTTGCCGGTGGCGCAGAACCCGCACACGCCCGCGCCCGGCGAGGACACGCCGAGCTGCCGGTAGATGTTGTCATGGGTCCAGGCGATCGCGGTGGCGGGACGGCAGGCCAGGGCCTTGGGACCGACCTCCTCTCCCGAGGAGGAGGTGAGCCAAGGTGTCTGGTCCGCCCAGGACACGACGACCACCTCGAAGCCCTGGGCGACCATGTCGGCGACCCATTGCTTGCTGAGGCCGACGGTGCCGGTCCCCAGCGTCCCGACGAACCCCATGACCAGGGCGCGGGCCTGGCCCGGCCCTTCCGCGATCAGGGTTCCTTCGGCCGGCTCCTGCACGCCCGGACAGTCCACGCGAAACCCGAGCCGGCAACTGCCTCCGAGAGCGCATGACGCCGACCCGGAGGTCAGGGTGAGGGTCCCCAGCGGCAGCGTGCCCTGGCTCGAGGTCGACTCGGTGGGAGAGGGGACGCTCGGACCGGACGAGATCGGCGATGGGAACCCGCCGGGGTCCTTGGAGCACGCCGCCGCCAGGAGCGCGACAGCGGCGACCATGATGGCCCTTCGTACCAGGTGCACGGCGCCAACGGTACCGAGATTCCGCCGCGTTGGGCCCCGAGCCATGGGCCCCGGGGGGAAAGCGACACGTTCTCCACCGATCCCGGCTGCCCGGTCGCCGCGATCCGTGCTGGTCAAGGACTGTCAGACCCTCCGGCTACAGTCCTGCGGTGGGCAAGCTGAAGCGGATGTTCGTGTGCGACAGCTGCGGCCGCCCGTCGGCCCAATGGTCGGGTCGTTGCGCGGCGTGCGGGGACTGGGGCACGGTCAGCGAGCACCCCGCAGGATCGGGCCGGACCGACACGCCGGCGACCCCGTCGATCCTGACGCTTGCCCCTGATCCCGAGGAGCGCCGCTTCCCCACAGGATCCCCCGGCGTCGATCGCGTGCTCGGCGGCGGGCTGGTCCCGGGATCGGTGGTCCTCGTGGCGGGGGCGCCCGGTACGGGCAAGTCGACCCTTCTCCTCCAGCTGGCGTCGCGCTTGACCGCGGCCGGGCACCCCTGCCTCCTCGCCTCGGGTGAGGAAGGACGTTCGCAGGTGGCGGCTCGGGCCCGGCGTCTGGGGCTGCCCGGTGAAGCGCTCGACTACGTCTCCGGTCGGGACCTCCCCTCCGTCCTTGCGGCCGCGACCCAGCAGGCCCCCAGCGTGCTCATCGTCGACTCCATCCAAACGATCCGCGATCCAGATGCGGATGCGCTGCCGGGCGGCGTCGGTCAGGTCAGGGCCTGCACGGACGCGCTGATCGCTCTGGCCAAGGAGCGCGACATCAGCGTGCTCCTGGTCGGGCACGTCACCAAGGAGGGTGGCCTGGCCGGCCCCAGGACGCTCGAGCACGCCGTGGATGCGGTTGTGACGTTCGATGGCGACCCACGGTCCGGACTTCGCGTCCTCACGGGGGGGAAGAACCGGTATGGACCGGAGGGCGAGGTGGCGTGGTTCGAGATGACCGGCGACGGGCTGACCGAACGGGACGCCGGTCCTGCCCTCCTGACGGGCGCGTCCGAACCAGGATGCGCCCCCGCTTTGGTGCTGGCCGGGCGCCGGGCGTTCGCCCTCGACATCCAGGCTCTGGTCGTGCCGTCCGCGGGCCCGGGCAGGCGGCAGGTGGCGGGGCTGGATCCTCGGCGATTCCACATCGTCTCGGCCGTGGTGGACCGGGTGCTCGAGCTCGGGCTGTCCAGGTCCGAGCTGTTCGGGGCTTCGTCCGGGGGACTGCACGTCGACGAGCCTGGCGCGGACCTGGCCGTCGCCGCCGCCGTGGCCTCGGCCGCGCGAGGCGCCCCGCCTCCTGCCGGCCGGGCCTTCATCGGCGAGCTGTCCCTCACCGGGGCGGTGCGGCCCGTTCCGGGGATGGAGGCGCGCCTCTCGGCGGCGGCTTCGGCAGGCCTGTCCGAGGTGGTGGCCCCGGTCGGCGCTCGTGGAGCCGGTGCCACGCCCTCTTCCTCGCCCCGAGTGATCCACGTCAGACACCTGCGGGAGGCCCTTCTCTGGGGCCGTTCCGGGGGTGCTGGAAGGGGGTCTGGAGCAGCGAAATAGCCTTTTGACCAGCACTTTTGAGTTGCGAGGAACTCGGGCTGCATGCTACCCTGTCATTCTCGACATCAGCCGCTCGCGACCAACCACGAGGGAGTGCTGTGTTCACCAAAGGGGACAAGGTCGTCTATCCGCACCATGGAGCAGCCGTTATCGAAGACCTTGTAGAACGCGAGGTATTCGGGGAAACCAGAACCTATTTCAAGCTACGCCTCGCGCATGGGGACCTCACCTTGATGGTCCCAGTGGACAACACTCAAGAAGTTGGCCTGCGGGAAGTCATCTCCAAGCGGGAAGTGAAGCGCGTGTTCGATGTCCTCCGCGAAGAGGAAGCGCGTATGCCCACCAACTGGAGCCGGCGCTACAAGACCAATCTGGCCAAGCTCTCCTCCGGCGACGTATACCAGGTGGCCGAGGTCGTGCGGAACCTGTCGTCCCGTGAGAAGGAGAAGGGCCTGTCCGCCGGCGAGAAGCACATGCTGGCGAAGGCCCGCCAGATCCTCGTCTCCGAGCTGACGTTCGCCTTCGATTCCACCGAGGAGAAGGCGGAGGCCATGCTCGATCGCGTGCTCGACGAAGCGTACCGAGCTCAGGCCTAGCTCAGCTCCCTCTCCACTCCTCCCAGCAGGTCAAGGCGAGCGCGGCCGTGGCCGAAAACGTGTGTGAGGAGGCGGCGCCCGTCCTCTCGTGAAACGCGCGCCGTTGACCATGACGGAGGCAGCGAACCGGGACGGAACGTCCGATCCCCGCGACCCGGTGGTCGACTTCCTGGCGGCCCGACCCCCTCTGCACCTGGCGCTCGAGCCGTCGTCGCCCGCCGGCGCCATCGGGTCGGACCGGACCTCACGTGACGGCTCGAACCCGAGAGGCCGTCGCGGAGTCCTGGTCGAGTTCGTGCGGCTGATCATGGTGGCCCTGTTCGCCGCGTCGGGTTGGGAGCTGGCCTCCCTGGCTGGTGCGAACCGATCCGACCACCTGCTGATCGGCACCCTCCTCGGGTCGGCGGTCGGCTACGTCCTCGGGGGAGTATTCGGACGCCGAACGGCGACGGCGGTCTCGCAGCTGGAGAAGGAGTTCCGCCGGATCCCCGCCGCGGAGATCCTGGCGGGCGGGATCGGGATGATCCTCGGGCTGGTGCTGGCGACCCTGCTGGCATTCCCGCTGTATCACCTGCCGCCCAAGGGCGCCTTCCCCGCGGTCGCGTTCGTGTACCTGACGCTCGGCTACGTCGCCTACAAGCTGGGCCGAGCCAAGAGCGAGGAGCTCTTCGCGCTGTTCGGTGTGAAGCCCCGGGCAGCCGGAACGCTCTCCGGCGAAGTGGTGATCCTCGATTCCAGCGTGATCCTGGACGGGAGGCTCGTCGGCATGATCCAGAAGGGGTTCCTGGGCGGGACCCTGCTGGTGACCCGCGGGGTGCTGGACGAGCTCCAGTCGGTGGCGGACTCATCCAACGCGGGACGGCGGGCACGGGGGCGCAAGGCCATGGACACCCTCATCGAGCTGAAGCGGGATCCGTCCGTCGATCTGGTGCTGGTCGAGGACGCGGGGGGCTCGCCGAGCGAGCCGGTCGACTCGCAGCTGGTCCGCCTGGCCCGTGCCCGGGGAGGCACCCTCCTGACGAACGACAACGGGCTGGGCAAGCTGGCCACGGCCCTCGACATCCGGGTGCGGTCCATCCATGCGCTGGCCGAGGCCCTGCGGCCCGAGGTCGTCGCCGGCCAACAGGTCCCGGTCAGGCTGACGCGCCGCGGGCGGGACGCCGGCCAGGCAGTCGGATACCTGGACGACGGCACGATGGTGGTCGTCGAGGAGGCGGACCACTTCCTGGGAGATACGGTCACCGTGACAGTCACCAACGCGCTCCAGACGTCCACCGGCCGGCTTATCTTTGCCCGCGTGGCCGGCGGCGCGGGTGAGTCCGGGTCGGTCGACCCGGACCCCGGCCTGGAAGCCTGACCGACCCCTCGGCACGCTAGGCTCCCCCGTGTGGGAGGGACCTACGCGCTCCTGCTCGCCGCCGGCGCGGGCACCAGGATGGGGGGGCCGGCCAAGGCTCTGACCGACCTCGGCGGCCTGCCGATGTTCCTCCGCGGCTACCGCTCCCTCGCGACCTGCCCGGACGTCGACGGGATCGCGGTGCTGGTCCCCCAAGGCCACGTGGACGACGTCTCGGTGTGCGTTCGATCCGAGAACTACCCGCGGTGGACGCTCGTGGTGGGGGGCGGCGAGACGAGACAGGCTTCAGTGCGTCGCGGGCTCGCGTCGCTACCGGAGGAGGCCGGCGTGGTGCTCTGCCACGACGCCGCCAGGCCATTCGCGACCCCATCGCTCGTGGGGCGGGTCATCGGGAAGCTTCTCGGTGAACCGGAGGTGGACGGGGTCGTCCCCGTGGTTGCCAGCCCCGACACGATCAAGCGACTACGCGATGGCCGCGTCGTGGAGACCTTGGCCCGGGAGGAGCTGGGCCTGGTCCAGACGCCGCAGGCGTTTCGCCGGGCCGCCCTCGACGACGCGCATGCCCGCGCCGAGCGGTCCGGCCTTCTCGGAACCGACGACGCCATGCTGCTCGAGGGGGCCGGCTACCGGGTGGCCGTGGTCGAAGGCGAAGCCGGCAACTTCAAGATCACCACCCCCGAGGATCTGCGCAGGGCCCAGCAGTTCGTGGCCGGCGAGGCGACGCGATGACCGAGACCCGCACCGGGTTGGGGATCGACCTGCATCGTTCCGCCGTCGGCCGTCCCCTGTTGCTCGCCGGCGCGCGGTTCGATGACGTGCCGGGCCTGGCCGGTCACTCCGACGGCGACGTGGTGTGCCACGCGCTGGCGGACGCGTTGCTGGGCGCGGCCGGCCAGGGCGATCTGGGCCAGCACTTCCCGGATACCGATCCGGCGTTTCGAGGGATCGCCGGGCTCGACCTCCTGGGACGGGTCGTGGCGCTGCTGGCGGGCCAGGGCCTGGCCGCCACCGGCTGCGACGTCACGCTCTTGGCCGAGCGGCCGCACATCGCGTCACGCCGGGACGAGATGCGCGCCAACCTCGCCGCCGCCCTGTCGTTGCCGGTCGAGCGGGTCTCTCTGAAGGCGACCCGGCCGGAAGGGTTGGGCCTGTCCGGCGACGGGGCCGGATGCATCGCCGTCGCCACCGTCGCGCCTACCGGCTCGTCATGAACCGGGGCCCTCGAGGCCGCCGACCTCGACCCCGCGCCGTGCCGGAGGCGCCGGTCATCGGCGGCCGGCGCCCGGTGCTGGAGGCTCTTCGAGCCGGCGCGGCGCGCCGGGTCCTGCTCGGGGAAGGCGCCCACGCTACCGAGGGGCTGCGCGAGGTGCTCGAGGCGGCCGACCGGACCGGCATCCGCGTCGAGACGGTCGAGGTGGAGGACCTCGATGCGCTCGGTCTTCGTGACCACCAGGGGGTGGCGGCCTTCGTGTCGTTGCCGCGCGAGCTGGACGATCGCGCGCTCGCCTCCGTCGCATTCGAGCCGGATGCGCTGGTGGTGGTCCTGGACGGGATCACCGACCCGCAGAACCTCGGGGCGTGCGCACGTTCGGCCGAGGCCGCCGGCGCGGCCATGATGATCTCCCGAAAGCGCCGGGCCGCCCCAGCCACCGCCGCGGCGATCCGATCGTCGGCCGGCGCGCTGCTGCATCTCCCCCTGGCCCGGGTCACCAACATCGCCAGGGCGCTGGCGTCCCTGCGGGATCGTGGGTTCTTCGTTGCCGGCCTTGACCATCAAGCGGAGGCGGACATCCACCAAGCCCCTGTCCCGCCACGACCGCTGGTGTTGGTGGTTGGCTCGGAGGACGTCGGCCTGTCACGCCTTGCTCGCGAGACGTGCGACACGCTGGTGTCGATCCCGATGCGGGGCCGGACCGCTTCGCTCAACGCGTCCGCCGCCCTGGCCGTCGGGCTCTTCGCCTACGCGCTGCGACACGAAGGATGAGCCGGGCGGCCAGAAGCCGCTGCTACGATGGCCTTCCGCTGGCGTGGCGCAGCCTGGTAGCGCAAGCGATTTGTAATCGCTAGGTCGTGGGTTCGAATCCCACCGCCAGCTCCCTGATGTAGCCTTCTCGGGACCTTCGACCACCAGGAGATCAATACTCGCCGCGGGGGTGGTGACCATGCCGCTGTTCGAGAGGATCACGAAGTACAGCGCCCGAGTGGGTCGCTCGGACCTCACCGACGCGGGCCGGCAGATCGGCCTCACGCTGGAGAGTGGCGCCACGGTGTTCATGGGGTTCCCGCCGGAGCCTCCGGAAGACTGGCTTCAGTTCGATGGATCGATCACCAGGGTGTTCCTCCGGGCCGAGGAGTACCCGGAGGTCTACCATCTGCTCCAAACGGAATCCCCGGTCTTCTTCACGGCGATCGATCTCTTCGGGCGGGCCGCCTCCGTGCGCACGCAGCTCGACCTGAGCCGCGGGGAGCCGACCGGAGAGGGGTACGACGAAAACAGCCTCGAAGCGCTGATCGTCCGGGCACGGAGCGAGGCCGCGCCGGGAGAAGAGGCCACCCGTCGGTAGATCAACGGCCGGTCGAGGAGAAGTGCTGGTAGTCCACCGTCCCCGACCAGCTTCCGCCCCACATCCATCCGATCGAGGCGAACGCGCGCACCACGGCGTCACCGGCGTGGATCATCCCCTTCGCCTGACGTGATCGGTCGGTGAACCGCGCCCCGCCCGACGGCAGGACCGTTCCACCGGCGGTGACGTAGGGGTTCTCCAGCGGGTTGAGGTCGATCGCCCGGCCGTAGGCGTGCTCCGACCATGACGATCCCCCCGTCACCGGCCGGCAGTTGAACGCCGACGTGTTATCCGCGGCCATCGACCGGTCGTCGTTACCCCCGTAGGCGTCCACCAGTCGCATCCGACGGATGGGGAACCGGGCGTCGAACAGCGAGCCGAACACGTCCAGGACATCCTTCGCTACGTCCCTGTGCACGACCATCTCCCCCGCGTGCACCCGGCCATCGAATCCCCAGTGGTCGAGCGACAGGAGGCGAAGATCCGCCAGATCCACCGGGCACCCCGCATGCCACGACGTGGTCATGCGCGTGGCGGTCGCGTCGTCGATCCTGTCGATCGAGCCATGGAACACCCGGGGTTCAGGACTGGGGCTGGGGGTCGGTGAAGCCGGTGGCGAGGTCGGCGGGGTCGTCACTAGTGACCCCGACCCTACCTGGCTCGGACCCGTCAGGGTTGGCGTCCGCACCGAGCCCGACCCGCAAGCGGCCAGCAGCGACATCGCACACCAGCCGGCTAGGGCCGCTGTGACGCAGCGTCTCACGATCACGAGATCACCGTGCTCCTGTTCTGTTAGCGGACGGTCGCGCCCACGTAACCGTCGTCCGACAAGTTGCCGAATCCCCTTGCTCTGGTGACGCGGAGGTGCATATCATCCGGCTCTCTGAGGAGGGGGGATGGCGCTCACCGAGACCGAACGGTCGGCCGTGAGTCCTTTAGGGACGCGCCTGGCGCGCCGCTCCTTCCTCGGTCGGCTGCTGACAGGGCTCGGCGCCTCCGCGGTCCTCTCGGTCCCCGGCATGCGGGGCGCGTCGGCCGCCCTTCTGCCCAAGACACGAACCGCATACCGGCTGTCGAGCCATGGCAGGCGGGTCTGTTCCGCCTGCAAGGCCAATGATGCCAATCGCTTCTACCGGACCTCCCAAGACGCCGATCAAGGCAGGGCCCATCTCGGCTGTAACTGCGGGATCGTGACGCAGCAGCTTCAGAAGTCCACGTGGGTTTGCTACTTCCGCGGTGGACGGACCAACGTCTACGACCGACGGTGGCGGCGGCCAAAGTGCCCGTCGCCGTGAAGGAGGTGGGGGGAGAGCGCTGAGGAAGGGGATATGACTTCGCCACCGGGGAGCGGTCGCCGAGGCCCATTCCCGTACGAGCCGCTGTGCCCACGGGGCGAAGGAAGGAGAGGCCGCCGTTGCGTGCCGACCCAGGGCGGTTCAGGACACGTGAGGGACTGCGGTATGCGGGTTGACCCCCGTAGCACGGGAAGCTTGCGTGAACGAGCCCGTCCTCCCCTCCCTGAACGCTCTCCCTGACCGGCCACTGACCTCGTTCACGAGGGAGCCGGCCAGACCCCCGGCGTTTTCAGGAGAATCGGATCGTGCTCCTGGAAGAAGTCGCTCGCACGTCGGCCGCCGTCACCGGAACGTCGTCGCGGCTGGCGAAGGTCGAACACTTGGCGGACCTGCTCCGGCGGCTGCACCCGGACGAGGTTCGCGTCGCGGTGCGCTACCTGTCGGGTGATCTCCCGCAGGGCACCATCGGAGTCGGATGGGCATCCCTGCGCGATCTGCCCCCGCCCGCGCCCACTCCCTCGCTGGAGATCCTGGACGTCGACGCCGCGTTCAGCGCCATCGGCTCGACCGCGGGCACCGGGTCGCAGGCCATCCGGCGCCGGGCCCTCGCCGATCTGTTCGGCAGGGCGACCGAGACGGAGCGGCCCTTCCTTCGGGCCCTGTTGATGGGGGAGCTGCGCCAAGGGGCGCTGGAGGGCGTCATGGTGGAGGCCGTGGCGAAGGCCGCCGGCCTCCCCGGCTCATCCGTGCGGCGGGCCGCGATGTTGAGCGGCGACCTCGGGGCGGTGGCTGCCGCGGCTCTCGCGGAGGGCGAACAGGGCTTGGGAAGGTTCCGCCTCCAGCTGTTCCAGCCCTTGCTGCCGATGCTGGCGCAGACGGCCGACGACATCGACGCGGCCTTCGGCCGGATCAGCCCGGCGGCCGTGGAGTGGAAGCTCGACGGCGCCCGGATCCAGGCGCACAAGCAGGGGGACGAGGTTCGCGTGTATACGCGGAACCTGGCCGACATGACTGCGCGGGTCCCCGACGTGGTCGAGGCGGTTCGCGCGCTTCGCGCGGAGACGATCGTGCTGGATGGCGAGGCGATCGCGCTGCGAGAGGACCGACGCCCCCATCGCTTCGCGGTCACCATGAGCAGGTTCGGGTCGCGGCTCGACGTCGAACGGCTGCGCTCGCGGGTGCCGCTCTCGCCGTTCTTCTTCGACGTGCTCCACCTCGACGGTGAGGACGTGCTGGATCGACCGGGTGCGGAACGCAGCGCCGCGCTGGTGGAGCGGGTCCCGGAGGAACTGATGATTCCCAGAGAGGTCACCGGCGACCGGGAGACGGGCGAGCGCATCCTGCGAGCGGCCCTCGAACACGGCCACGAAGGGGTGATGGTCAAGTCGGTCGAGGCGCCCTACGAGGCGGGCCGGCGTGGAGCGAGCTGGCTCAAGGTCAAGCGCGCCCACACCCTGGATCTGGTCGTCCTGGCGGTGGAGTGGGGGCACGGCCGCCGACGCGGGTGGCTGAGCAACCTCCACCTCGGGGCCCGCGACCCCTCCACCGGAGGGTTCGTGATGCTGGGCAAGACGTTCAAGGGAATGACGGACGAGATGCTCGAGTGGCAGACGAAGCGGTTCCTCGAACTCGAGACGAGCCGCGACGAATACACCGTGTACGTCAGGCCCGAGCAGGTGGTCGAGGTTGCCTTCGACGGCGTCCAGGCCAGTCCGCGCTACCCCGGCGGCGTGGCCCTGAGATTCGCCCGCGTGAAGGGCTACCGGCCGGACAAGGGCCCCCAGGACGCGGACACCATCGAGACGGTGCGGGCCATCCATGAGGGCCAGCCGTTGCCGGTCATGGGCGTCACCGTCGCCGACGAGAAGGTCCAGGGGGGCGCTGGCCCGCCGTCACGCGACCGGCCATGACGCGGACTCCCTCGGCCGTCAGCCGTCGCGTCTGCTCGGCTTCGTGCCCCGGCACCAGGCGACCCTGAGCGGTCACCACGCGCCACCACGGCAGCCCGTCGCCTCGCGCCATGATGCCGCCCACCGCCCGTGCCGCTCCGGGGAAACCGGCCTCCTCGGCCACCTCTCCGTAGGTGACCACCTCGCCGGGCCGCAACCGCCCGACCACCCGACGGACCCGCCGTTCGAACTCGGTCATCCCGTCGCGTCTGGCGGCCTAGCCAGATAGAGGTCGACCGCGCCTGCCAGTCCTCGCAGCGTCACGGGTCCGATCTCCTCGAACCCGATCGAGTCGCCGTCCGTCGCTTCGACCACGGCCGAACTCACCAGGACCTCGCCCGGACGCGCGTAGTCCGAGATGCGGGTGGCGACGTTCACGGTTCGTCCGAAGTATTCGCCGTCGCGGATGACGACCGGTCCTGCATGCATGCCGACGCGAGCGTGGGGCAACCCGGCCTGCTTGATGCGCTCGATCAGGTGGAAGGAGCCGCGCACGCCTTCGCCGGGGTCCGTGAAATGCAGCATGACCACGTCGCCGAGGATGCTCACCGGCCGTCCATCGAAGGCCAGGGCGTCCTGGACGATGTCCCCAAGCCGAACGGGATAGTCGGCCGGGTCCTCGTCCACCTCCGTCATGCGCGTGTATCCCGAGACCTCAAGGAGGGCGATGGCCGGAGGCTTCAGCGTCCGCCGCTGCGCCAGGCCCGCGCGCTCGAGCGCCACCTCCATGTGCTCGATCACGTCCTGGAAGAACGCGTGCTCCTCCTGACGGCGGTGGAGCAGCGTGGCCAGCCGGCCGCTGAAGGGCTCCAGCACGCCGCGCAGCCTGGCCATCTGGTCGAGCATCTGCTGCTCGGTCATGCCGGCGTCCAGGAGCGGATGTTCGATCTCCACGCGGAACAGCTCCAGCTCGTACTCGACGATCCGTCGCATGTTCTCGTTGAACACGCGGAGGGTGCGCAGGAGGCTGCGGTCGGACAACCCGATCGACTGCCCGAACGCCGCCATCCCCAGCATCTCGGCGTCGTCCTCCCGGACGGGGACGTCGGGGGACGCCCGCGACGTCCCGATCGCCGATCGCCAGCTCTCGAGCATCTCGCTGGAGAGACCCAGCTCCTCCGCGTGTTGCCGGTAGCTCTTCGCCATGAGGCTGATCGGGGCGGTCATGGCCTCGTCGGCGAAGTCGAAGTTGACCTGGCCGGCCGCGATGCCCCTTTCGATGTCCTCGAGCCGGATGCCGGAACCCTCCAGCGCCCGGGCCAGCCGAATCCGCAGCACGTCGCTCATCCGGTACGAGCCGTCCGATCGTCGCGGCACGATACCCAGCTCAACGAATCGGCTCACATCCGACGGTTCCACGCCGGAGCGCTCGGCCAGGTCCGGCAGCTCGAGCGGCGTCAGCGGGGAGAGGTTGGCCACGACGTCAGGCCCCTGGCGAATCCGGTGTGGTCGCCCGGAACACCCGGACCGGCTGCTCCATCCCCTTCAGCAGCACCGAGCCGATCTCCGCGACGGTGAACCCGTCGCTGCGAGTCGACGAGACGGCGTCCTCACTGGCCAGCACCTCTCCTGGGCGAGCGTAGTCGGTGATCCGGGCGGCCACGTTGACCGTCCGGCCGAAGTAGTCGCCGTCGCGGAACACGACGGCGCCGGCGTTCACGCCCATGCGGGCCCGTGGCAGGCCCAGCTCGGCCGCCCGGTCCAGCAACCCCAGGCCGCACCGGATGGCGTCCCCGGGGTCCGCGAAGTGGAACATCACCCCGTCGCCCAACAGCTTCACCACGTGCCCGCCGTGGGACTGGGCCGCGTGCCCGACCATCTCCGAGAGCTCCTCGGCGAGCTTGGCCGCCACGTCGTCGCCCGTTTGCTCCGTCAGCAGCGTGTACCCCGACAGGTCCATGAACGCGATGGCGGGAGGACTCACCGGGCGCCTTTGTGCGAATCCGGCCTCCTGCATGATCCGCTCGATGATCAGCACGACCTCCTGGAAGGCCAGCGTCTCGAAGTGCCGTCCGTGCAGCCACGACAGCAGGGCCCGGCCGGCGGGCTGGAGAGCCGCCGACATCGGCGCCATGGTCTCTACGACGTCCCGCAAGGGCATGCCGGCCGCGACCATCGGCTCGATGATGTTCGACCGGAAGAAGGAGACCTGGCCCTCGGCGATCCGGCGGACGTTGTCCCCGAAGAACCGCGTGGCGGGGACCAGGATCTCGGGATCGAGGCCGGTCTGGGAGAACACCGTGAGCGCCTCCAGGATGGTGGCGTCGTCCTCCCGGATCTGCTGTCCGGGCTGCGGCGCGGGAAGGGACCACGCGGTGTACAGCCTGGTCAGGTCCTCGAAGGAGATCCCCAGCTTCTCGGCGAGCTCGTCGAAGGTCTGCGCTCGAAGGGGGACCGCGTCGAGGAACAGCTCGTCGAGGAAGTCCAGCGACAGTCGGCCCGCGGTCTTGGCCGCGGCCATGTCCTCCAGCGGGATACCCTCGCGCTCCAGCGCATCCGCCAGCCGCACGCGGTTGATGTCCCTGATGGCGAACGTGGAGTCCTCGGCGGCTTCCAGCAAGCCAACCTGGACCAACCGGCCGATGTGGTCGGGGGTCGTTCCGGACCGGGCGGCAAGCTCGTCGAGGGAAAGGCGCTCCTCACGGCCCATGAACAAACATGGTAGCCAGTGCGGAACCGGTGGCGACCCTCCGGTTCATCAGCAGCTGCCCATTTGGGTGCCCGATCGGCCAATTCGACCTAGCCCTTGCCCCGCGCTTTTCCCGCTCAATGGTGGATACAGCCTTTTCAGAGGCTTGCCGAACCCTCATCTGTGGGACAGGACGAGGGCGCGGCGTCCGCTGTCGTCGTTCAGCCGGCTGCCAACGAGAGTGGCCAGATCGCATGTCGATGGTGTGGTCTGTTCTCTGCTCCGGGGCCGGCGTGCGAGTTGTGTGGCTCGCCCCTCCTCGAGGTCCCATGGCTCCAGATACCCCAGCTCATGTACCGCCCGGGGGAGACGCCCGAGTCTGCACCACAGAACGTAGCGGGATCCCCCGCGCCGGCTGAAGCACCCGCGGCGACCGCCGCCAGGTCGACACCACTTGCGTTCGAGCCCCCCGCCCCAACCGAACCAGTGGTGGACGCGCCCGACGACGCCGCGAGGGCGGCTGAGGAAGCCCAGCGTCACGCCCTCCTCGGACGTCTGTGGCCGCGCAAGCGTGGACTGGAGACGGACCAGCCGCCGGAAGACCTCGATTCCGAGTCGGACATCCCGTACGGGAGTGTGTTCCAGGCGCCGGCGCCGACACCCGCGATCGACGAGCCGACAGCCCCGACGGACGAGGTGGCGGTCGATGCCGCTGTCGATGACGCGTTCGACCTGAGCGCTCCGGCCATCGACGAACCTCAGATCGACGACGCCTCGCCAGCCCCGAAGTCCCGTTGGTGGCGTCGTGGACGCAAGGGCACCTTCCCCGAAGGGGAGATGCCCGAAGGGCAGGAGGCATCGCCCTACGCAACCGAAGAGGTTCCTCTTCCACCGGCCGCGGGGGATGCCCCCGCTCCTCTCGAGGAGCGGGCCTCCGGTGGTGAGAAGAGGAGCACCATCGAGGCCGCCGATTCGCTGGCGGACCTCGAGATCGAACCGGCCGCGGCAGGGCCTTCCGAGGAAGAGCTCGCCAAACGGTCGGAGGAGCTGGCCCGTCTCCAGGCCGAGGAAAAGGCCCGACTCAAGGCCGAAGAAGAAGCTCGCCTCAAGGCCGAGGAAGAAGCTCGCATCAAGGCCGAGGAGGAGGCTCGCCGCCAGGCCGCCGAAGAGGAGGCTCGCCTCAAGGCTGAGGAAGAAGCTCGTCTCCGAGCCGAGGAAGAAGCCCGTCTCCGAGCCGAGGAAGAAGCCCGTCTCCGAGCCGAGGAAGAAGCCCGTCTCCGAGCCGAGGAAGAAGCCCGTCTCCGAGC
>JBIOYQ010000128.1:0-11976 GCA_044870295.1 Actinomycetota bacterium | reverse complement strand
GCCTCGGACCGCCCGGCCCCCGACAGGCCGGTGATGATGGTGAAGTCGATCGGCCCCGGACCCGTGGGCTCCTCGGGCACGCGCTTGCGAGTGGCGGTGGCCATCTCAGCCCACCCTCTCCACCGGCTCGAGGCGGTGGAGGTGCTCGTACACGGTCCGGGCCAACCCCGGACCGACGCCGGGGGTAGCCTCGATCTCCTCCACCGACGCCGTCCGCAGCCTGGCCAGCGATCCGAACCGCTTCAGCAATGCCTTCTTCCGCGACGGCCCGACACCGGGGATGTCATCGAGCGGCGATCGCAGCGCGCGCTTCGCCCGCTTGGCGCGGTGGTAGGTGACGGCGAACCGGTGGGCCTCGTCGCGGAGGTGCTGGAGGACGAACAGCGCCTCGGACCCCCGAGGGATCTGGAGCGGCTCCGGCTGTCCCGGCAGGTAGACCTCCTCCAGCCGCTTGGCCAGGCCGATCGCCGGGATGGACAGGCCGTACTCGCCCAGCACGCGCTCGGCTACGGCCAGCTGCCCCCGGCCGCCGTCCACCACGATCAGCGACGGCGGGTAGGCGAACCGCCCCGGCCGGGTGCGCTTGGTGGCCTCCGGGACCGGTCGATCGGGGTCAACCACCAGCCTGGCGAACCGCCGTCGGAGAACTTCTTCCATGGAAGCGAAGTCGTCCTGTCCGGGCACGCCCTTGATCTCGAACTTGCGATAGTCGGTCCGCTTCGGCAGCCCGTCCTCGAACACGACCATGGAACCCACCTTGTCGGTCGGCCCCAGGTTCGAGATGTCGTAGGCCTCGACCCGGAGGGGAGCCAGGGGAAGACCCAGGGCGTCGCCCAGCTCCGCCAGCGCCCTGGACCGGGCGGCGAAGTCGCTGGCCCGCTTGAGCTTGTGCCGGACGAACGCCTCCTTCGCGTTCTGGTTCACCACCTGCAACAGACGTCGTCCGTCACCGCGGGCGGGTACCGAGATCCGGACCCGGCTCCTCCGAAGGCGGCCCAGCCACTCCTCGACGACCGCGTGGTCGGCTGGCAGCCCGGGAACCAGCACGCGAGGTGGGACCTCGTCGCGATCCATGTACAGCTCACGGAGGAAGGAACCGATCAGTCCCGGCCGGTCGAGGTCCTCCACCTTGTCGACCACCCATCCGCGCCGACCCATGACGCGTCCCTTGCGGACGAAGAACACTTGGAATGCGGCCTCGAGATCGTCCTCCTCCAATCCGATGACGTCCAGATCCTCCTGGCGAGCGAGCACCATCTCCTGGCTCTCGATGGCCTTGCGGGCCGCCACCAGCTGGTCCCGCAGCTTCGCGGCGCGCTCGAACTCCAGCACGCCGGCGGCCTGGCGCATCTCCTCCTCCAGCCGGGTGAGAACGGGGCGGTAGTTCCCAGCCAGGAAGTCGGTCATCGCGTCGACCAGCGCGCGGTAGCCCTCCTCGGTCACCCCGGTTGTCGAGGGCACGCACGGGCCCGCGCACCGCCCGATGTCGTAGTAGAGGCAGGGCCGACCCGCCCGGGCCCGCTGGTCGAAGAAGGCGTCCGAGCACGTCCGCACGGGGAAGACCCGGGTCAGCGCGTCCAACGTCTCGCGAATGGCGTAGGCGTGGCCGTACGGGCCGAAATACCGCACGCCCTTCCGCTTGGGGCCGCGCATCACCCGCGCCCGCGGCCACGTCTCCCCCACGGTCAGCGCCAGGTACGGGTAGGACTTGTCGTCCCGGTACCGGACGTTGAACCGGGGCCGGTGCGCCTTGATCAGGTTGTACTCGAGCATCAGGGCGTCGACCTCGGTGGTGGCCACGATCCACTCCACCGCTGCGGCCGAGTCGACCATGGCCTCGGTCCGTGGGTGGAGGGGGCGGCCCCAGTACGACGCCAGGCGCTTACGGAGCGACAGTGCCTTGCCGGCGTAGATCACCCGGCCGTCGGCGTCGCGAAAGAGGTAAGCGCCGGGAGCGTCCGGGATGGAGGAGGTCTCTGGACGTTCGACGCTCATGGGCTCTCGACGAGCCATTGTAGGCCGGGGGCCAAGCGTGGCCCGGAAGGGAAGGCGAACGATCCGAGACGAGACGGCGGCCGGTCAGCCGGCCTTGGCCACCACGAACGTGCCGAACATCGACGTCGGGTGGACATCGCACTGGAAGAAATAGGTGCCGGCATCGAGGGCTGGGACGGTGTAGGTGGTCGTCCCGGGCCCTGGGAAGAACTCGGTCGGGCCAGCGCCACCGATGTGGCTGCCGCCCTGCTGGTCGTAGACGTCGACGTTATGGGGTACGCCGGCGTCGTTGTTCGTGAACTCGATGGTCGAGGCCGCCCCGGCTGGCGCGGCCAGGCAATCCTTGTCGAAGGTGCTCCCCTGGGCGCTGATCTGGATGGTGTCCCCGCTGGGTTCGCACGGGGGCGCCGTCCCGGTCGGTGCGGCCGAGGGCTGCGCGCTGGCCGGGGCGAGGGTGGGAAGGGGATGGGCCAGCGCCAGGCTGGCCGTGGCCGGGACGGCCACATCGAGGTTCGCGTTCGTCGCGTCGAACCACCCCAGGGCCACCGTCTTCCCATCGGCGGACACCGCCAGGCTGGGGTTGGCCCCGCCGTCGCTTCCCTGGATCTCCTGGGACGTGAACTGACCACTCGAATCGCTGCCCAAGAAGATCGCTCCTGCCTTCGTGTCGGCCCACGTCACGAACCGATGGCCCTGGTCGTCGACCCCGATCCCCGTGGACCAGCGGGGGTCCGGCTGTCCGGGCGTCGCACCGGTTGTCGTGGCCACGTCCTCGACCTGCCAAGCGGCGGCGGCGGTCTGGTGCGCCACATGGACGCCGCCGTTCGCGTCGTAATACGCCACGTGGGGGCTGCCGTCCTTGTCCACGGCCAGCGAGACCCCGTACCCACCGGGCCCCGACACGTCGCTGCTCCTCCACGATCCCCCGGACTGGGAGGCGACCTCGGTTGTGCCCTGAGAGCCGAACGCCACCATCGGGGTCCCGCTCGACGACAATCGGATCGACGAGGCGATGGCCGGGTGGGTGGCGGGGCCCGCGTTCACCGCCGCCTGCTCGGTGGTCCAGTTGCCGGCAGAGCCATGGGCCACGTTGAGGCTGCCCCCGCCATACCACGAGATCCACACCGTCCCGTCGCCCCCCACGGCGATCGATACGCCGTAGCTGGCGCCCGTGCTCACCTTGTCGCCCGCAACGAAGGAGCCACTCGCGTCCGTCGAGTAGAACAGTCCCTGAGGGGTCGCCCACGCCACGTGGTGCTTGCCCTGCCCGTCGAGGGCGAGGGCGGCGGACACGCCCGCGACCGCCTGGCCGTCGGCGTTGGCGATCTCCGAGGCGCCCCCGACGGCCGGCCCGAGCGCCTTCTGCGGGGGGATCGGCGATCGCGTCCAGATGCCGTTCGACTGGGTGGCCAGCATGACCGACGGCGGGTTGGGGTCGCCCGGCTTTGGTGCGGGGGGGATCTCTCCTTCTTTCAGGACCGGCTGGTACAGCAGATAGGCCACCGCAGGCACACCGTCCTGGTCGATCTGGACCGACGGCGACCGTCCCGCGTCGAACAGCGAGTCCACCACGTTGACCAGCATCGCGCCCTTGACCTCGACCGGCACGTTGGGCGGCTTCGTGGCGGGGGCGCAGGCGGCCACGGCCAGCGCGGCCACGCCAAGAAGCGCGGCGACCTTCACCAAGGTTCGAGACCTCAGGGTTCCAGGCAAGGCGGCGCCATTCTATACACGGGTGCCGGGCCGCTCAGGCCGGGGCGCCGACGGCCTCCCGGGATCGCCGGCGGGGTGTCCCCAGCACCTCGCCCAGGAACATCCCCGTGTACGAGGTGGGATGGCGGGCGACGGCCTCCGGGGGTCCTGCCACCACGATCTCTCCACCGTGGTCCCCTCCCTCCGGACCGAGGTCGATGATCCAGTCGGCGGTCTTGATCACGTCGAGGTTGTGTTCGATCACCACGACGGTGTTGCCGGCCGCGACCAGTCGCTCCAGCACCGACAGCAACTTGCGGATGTCGTCGAAATGGAGCCCGGTGGTGGGTTCGTCCAGGATGTAGAAGGTGCTGCCGGTGGCCCGCTTCGACAGCTCGGACGCCAGCTTCACCCGCTGGGCCTCGCCGCCCGACAGCGTCGGCGCGGGCTGTCCCAGCCGCACGTACCCGAGCCCCACGTCGGACAGCGTTTGGAGATGGCGCGACACCACGGGGATGTTCTGGAAGAACTCGCACCCCTCGTCCACGCTCATCTCCAGCACGTCGGAGATGGAGCGCCCCTTGTACTTCACCTCGAGCGTCTCACGGTTGTAGCGCTTGCCCTTGCAGACCTCGCACGTCACGTAGACGTCGGGCAGGAAGTGCATCTCGATCTTGATCTGCCCGTCCCCCGAACATGCCTGGCAGCGTCCCCCGCGGGGCGGGGGGACGTTGAACGAGAACCGGCCCGGCGTGTAGCCGCGAACGCGCGCCTCCGGCACCTGCGAGTACAGGTTCCGGATGTGATCGAACACGCCGATGTACGTGGCCGGGTTGGATCGGGGGGTGCGGCCGATCGGCGACTGATCGACGTTGATGACCTTGTCGATCTGCTCCCACCCCACGAGCCGCTTGTGCTTGCCGGGGACGACCCTGGATCGATTCACCTTCACCTGCAGCGCTCGATGGAGGATGTCCTCCACCAACGTGGACTTGCCCGAGCCGCTCACCCCGGTCACGCAGACCAGCGCACCCAGCGGGACGTCCACCGTGATGTCCTTGAGGTTGTGCTCGCGGGCGCCTTCGACCTTGAGCCAACGGTCACCCGGCTTGCGCCGGACGCGCGGCGTGGGGATGGACCGGCGGCCGGCGAGGTAGGTCCCGGTCAGTGAGTCGGGGTCGCGGAGCAGGCCGCTGTAGCTGCCGCTGTAGACGATCTCGCCGCCGCGCTCGCCCGCCCCGGGACCGATGTCGACGACATGGTCGGCGGCCTCCATGGTGGCCTGGTCGTGTTCGACCACGATGAGCGTGTTGCCCAGGTCCCGCAGGCGGATCAGCGTGTCGATCAGGCGCCGGTTGTCCCGCTGGTGCAGGCCGATGGACGGCTCGTCCAGGATGTACAACACGCCGACCAGGCCCGACCCGATCTGGGTGGCCAGCCGGATGCGTTGGGCCTCCCCCCCGGCAAGCGTGGCGGACGCGCGGTCCAGTGTCAGGTAGTCGAGGCCGACGTCGATGAGGAACTGCAGCCGCGACCGGATCTCCTTGAGAATCCGCTCCGCGATCATGTGCTCGCGCTCGGTGAGCTGGAGCCGGTCGAGGAAGGCCACCTCGTCCTTCACGGCCTTGGTGGTGAACTGCCAGATGTTGATGCCGCCGACGGTGACGGCCAGGGTCTCGGGCCGCAGGCGGGCGCCCTTGCACGTCCGGCACGCCACGTCCCGCATGTACTGCTCGAGGCGCTCCCGGGCACCGTCGGACTCCGCCTCGCCGTAGCGCCGCTCGAGGTTCGGGATCACGCCCTCGAACGTGGTGGTGTAGGACCGCTGTCGCCCGTACCGATTCCGGTAGGTCACGTGCACGGGCTCCTCGGACCCGTACAGGATGGCCTCCCGAGCTTCCTTCGACAGCCGCCGCCACGGGAGGGTCGTCGACGCCCGGTGGGCCTTCGCCACCGCCTCCAGCAGGCGCTTCCAGTACTCCAGCCGTGCGCCGGCCCATGGCGCGATGGCGCCCTCATCGATGGACAGGTCCTCGTTCGGCACGATGAGCTCGGGGTCCACCTCCAACCTGATCCCCAGGCCGTCACACGTCTGGCAGGCGCCATACGGCGAGTTGAACGAGAAGTTCCGGGGTGCCAGCTCGTCGAAGGAGATGTTGTCGAAGGTGCACGCCAGCTTCTCGCTGAAGGTGACGACCTCCTCCTTGCCGTCCGTCTGGACGGCGACGGCGGCCATGCCCTCCGCCAGCTCGAGGGCGGTCTCGATGGAGTCGGCCACCCGCCGCCGGATGTCCGGCCGGGCCACCAACCGGTCCACCACCACGTCGATGGTGTGCTTGTAGTAGCGATCCAGCCGGAGCTTCTCGGAGAGGTCCACGACCTGACCGTCCACCCGGGCCCGCGAGAACCCCTTCCGGGCGAGGTCGCCGAACAGCCGCTCGTACTCCCCCTTCCGGCCGCGGACGATGGGCGCCAGGACCTGGAACTTGGTGCCCGGGTCGAGCTGCATGACCTGGTCCACGATCTGATCGGGGGTCTGGCGCCCGATGGGGCGCCCGCACTTGTGGCAGTGGGGCTGGCCGACCCGGGCGAACAGCACCCGGAGGTAGTCGTAGATCTCGGTGATGGTGCCCACGGTCGACCGGGGGTTGCGCGAGGTGGATTTCTGATCGATGGAGATGGCCGGGGACAGGCCTTCGATGAAGTCGACGTCGGGCTTCTCCATCTGCCCGAGGAACTGGCGGGCATAGGAGGACAGGGACTCCACGTAGCGCCGCTGGCCCTCGGCGTAGATGGTGTCGAAGGCGAGCGAGCTCTTCCCGGAGCCCGAGAGGCCCGTGAACACAATGAGCTTCCCCCGGGGAAGGGTCAGGGTGATGTTCTTCAGGTTGTGCTCACGGGCACCGTGAATCACAAGCGTGTCGGCACCCACGAGGGAATTGTAGCGAGCACCGCCAACACTCCGAATCCGCAGGTCAGGCGCAATATTTGCCCAAGATCCGGTTCGCCGACTGGGGAATCTCGAGGCTGCGCTAGTCTTCTGCCCGTGACCGACCGGGCCGAGCTGGAGCAGCTGTCGTCGAGGGAGTTGCACGACCGGGCCGTGAAGCTGGCCGAGCACCGTCTCGATGTCGGCTTCCTGTGGCGCCTCCTGAAGTCGATCCCGGCCGCCCAGGCCGCCGCCGGTCATCTGGACGAAGCCGAGGCCGACGTGGCGGTGGCGGACCTGGTGCCGCTGCTCCACGACTACGCCCATTCGGGAGAAGGTGACCTGGCCGACGCGTTGCGGCCGGTGTACCTCGACTATCTGGAACACCACGAGTAAGGGGGACGGGTGAGCGGCTTCGACGTCGACGCGTATCGCGCGGAGTTCCCCGTCCTGGAGAAGAAGGCCTACCTGATCAGCGCATCGCTCGGGCCCGTGTCCACGAGGGCGCGGCGATACCTGGACGACTACGTCGATGTGTGGGCCACGGAGGGCGCCCCCGACCCTGTGTGGATGGACCACATCTTTCCCCAGATGGGCCGGTTGAAGGACACGTTCGCCGGCCTGATCGGCGCCACCCGCGACGAGCTGGCCATCACGGTGAACGTCTCGCTGGCCCTGGCGAGCGTGATGTCCTGCATCGACTTCGGCACGCGCCGGAAGATCATCCTGTCCGAGCTGGACTTCCCCACCGACGGGCACGTGGCGCTGGCCCATCGCAGCCGCGGCGCCGAGGTGGTGTTCCTCGAGTCGCCCGACGGCATGACGGTGCCGGTCGAGGCGTACCTCGACGCCATCGACGAGGACACCGCGCTCGTGATCGTGAACCGGGTCCTCTACCGGACCAGCTCCTTGATCGACGCCAAGCAGATCTGCGCGAAGGCGCGCCAGGTCGGGGCGTGGTCGGTGGTGGACGACTTCCACGGCGCCGGCATCGTCCCGGTCGACGTCCACGACCTCGGGTGCGACTTCTACACGACAGGCGTGCTCAAGTGGCTGTGCGGCGGGCCCGGCCTGACGTTCCTGTACTGCCGGGAGGCCCTGCTGAAGCGATTGGAGCCGCTGGTCACGGGATGGTTCGCCACGCGCGAGCCGTTCTCGTTCGACCTCCAGCACCTGGACTATCACGCCACGGCCCGGCGGCTGGAGCACGGAACGCCGCCGGCGCCGATCGCCTTCATCGCCCAGGGAGGACTGGACATCATCACCGAGGTCGGGCCGGCTACCATCCGCGAACACCAGCAGGACCTGATCGATCTTGTGGTGGCCCGGGCCGACGAGGCCGGCCTGCCCGTGCGCTCTCCGCGCGATCGCGACCGACGCGGCGGCATGGTGAACATCGGGGTGGGCACGGAGGCAGAGAAGGTCTGCCACGCTCTCCTGGATCGCGACGTCTGCACGGATTACCGAGGCGACGGCATCCGGGTCTCCCCCCACTTCTTCAACATCGAACAGGACGTGGACCGGCTGTTCGAAGCACTGCGAGAGGTTCTGTAGGGCGTTTCGCTGGGGCTTACTTGCCGTGCGGCGGGCCGCCCTGGGCGGCCAGGACGATCACGTCGGCCGCCCGGTAGAAGGTCGTGGAGCACTCGTTCTGCCCCGTCGCCGGGATGCCGCACGCCACGTAGTCGTCGACCTCCTGACGGGTCCACCGGTAGGCCGTGGGAGCGATGGGATCGAGGCCGCCTGAGATCTGGACGTCCGCCACCAGGATGAACCAGTCCCCCATGCTCTTGTCGGCGGCGAACTTCTGGTAGTCCTTGCGCTCCGCCGCGTCGAGCCGCGTGCCCCACGGGACGCTCGGGTCGTTCTCCACCATCAGCACGGCCACGCTGTCCGGCGTCGACTTCAAGCCCATGGTGCCAAGGCCGGGAACGGTGGCCGCCAGGTCGGCCAGGGTGCGAGTGCTTGCCGTGTAAGCGACCTTGGGTTGATCGCATCGGAAGATGTAGCGCTCGTTGTTCTTCACCCCGAGGGCCGGGCTGAGTGCGCCACCGCCCGTCGTCCCACCGCCCGGGCAATAGGACGAGACCGGCCCAACCGTCCTGTTGGTGTCCCCGCTGTCCGAGCACGCAGCCAGCACCAGACCCGCCACCGCCACGAGGGCGGCGAGCCTGCCGAGGAGAGGCCCGCGTTGTCTGGTCATGATCGAACCATCCGTAAGAAGTACGGCGATTCCTTGCTCCCAGGATGCCACGCCCGATGTGGCGAGTTCATGAAGAGCTGCTGAGAGGACCGCCGGTCACCGGAACCGACGGCCTCCCCGGATGACCACCCGAAGATCCCCCAGGGCACCCAGGTTCTCCAGCGGGTTCCCGCCGAGCACCACCAGATCGGCCGGCTCTCCGTGGGCCAGCGGGCGGTAGGTCAGGGCTCGAAGGATCTGCTCGGGCCCGAGGCCGGCGCGGTAGAGATGCCACGCTTCCCCGACGTGGATGCCCGCCGGTATGGGGCCGTTCCCGAGGTCGGTGCCGTACGCCACCTCCCCGCCTTCGGCCACGAACCGTCGCAGGTTGTCCAGGGCGGTCCGTACCTCGGGCGTGTCCCGACCGAAGGAGTGGATGTCCAGGGTGGAGACGATCCGCATCCGCTTGGCCATCGCCCGGATGAGGTCGTCGGACAGGCGCTCGGACCAGGGGCAGTGGGCGAACTCGTCGACCCCCGCTCCCAGCGCGCGCTGGGCCTGCCCGGACCCCTGGCAGTGGGCGGTGACGATGGTCCCCGCCTCGTGGGCCACGTCGCACACGGCCAGCAGCGCTTCGTCGGACAGCGTGGGGCCCGCGTCCGTGTTGAGCGCCACCTTCAATACCGCGGCGCCACGGGCGAGCAGATGGTGCGCGATCTCCGCGGCGTGGACCGGGTCGCGAGCCTCCACACCCGTTCCTCTGGGGGCCCAGGACGCCCGGGTCGGGTAGCCGCCGGGGCACGTGATCATGGGCCCGGCGCATCGGATCAGCGGCCCCTGGAAGGACGGGCTCTCGGACGCCTCCGCCAGGGAGAAGATGACATCGGCGGGCCAGGCCAGGTCCCGCACGGCCGTGACGCCGCCGGCCACGACGGCGCCCGGATCGGACAGGCCGATGTGGACGTGCCGATCGACCACGCCCGGCATCAGGAACCCGTCCACCCGGATCTCTTCCTGGGGCTCGGGCGGAGCCGGGTCCCCCGCCAGCGTCTCGGGTCCCTTCTCTCCCGACAGCCGCACCCCGAGATCGCGGCTCGACCCGGCGAACGCGATTCGGCCGCCGTCTATGACGACGACCGCGTCCTGGATGAGGCGTCCAGGACCGAGCCACGCGATCGGTGCCTGAACGGCAACGACGGTCACGAGTGTCGGACCCCCCTGCTACCCTGCGCCAGAAGTCTCAAATCGAGACTCATTTTGAGACTTCTCGCGAACCCACTACGGTCCGACTCCGAATCCGCTTCTCAGCGGACCCCGGCTTCCTTCATGGCGGTCAGCTCGCGCTTCAGCTCGTGCACCTCGTCGCGAAGCCGCGCCGCGTATTCGAACCGGAGATCCTTGGCCGCCTGGTGCATCTCCTCCTCCAGACTCTGGATCAGCCGCTCCAGCTCGTCGCGCGGCATGAGCTCGATGTCGCTGCGGCGGGCGCCACGGCGACGCGACGGAGTGGGAGCTCCTCTTCGCGCTGGATCGCCCTGGAGGCTCAAAAGGATGTCGGAGACCTTCTTCCGGATGGTCTGGGGATCGATGCCGTGCTCGCGGTTGTACTCGATCTGGATCTTGCGCCGCCGGTTGGTCTCGGAGATGGCCTTCTTCATAGAGTCCGTCACGGTATCCGCGTACATCAGGACCTTGCCCTCGACGTTGCGGGCGGCCCGGCCGATGGTCTGGATCAACGAGGTCTCCGACCGAAGGAAGCCCTCCTTGTCCGCGTCCAGGATGGCCACCAGCGAGACCTCCGGGAGATCGAGCCCTTCGCGCAGCAGGTTGATGCCCACGAGGACGTCGAACTCGCCCAGCCGCAGATCACGGAGGATCTCGATCCGCTGGATGGTGTCGATCTCGGAGTGCAGGTACCGAACCCGCAGCCCCATCTCGATCAGGTAGTCCGTGAGGTCCTCGGCCATCTTCTTGGTGAGGGTGGTGACCAGGACGCGGAAGCCGGCCTCGGTGCGCTTGCGGATCTCCTCGATCAGGTCGTCGACCTGTCCCTTGGTGGGACGGATCTCCACTTCAGGGTCGATCAGGCCGGTCGGGCGCACGATCTGCTCGACCACGTTCCCGCTCACGCGCAGCTCGTAGGGCCCCGGCGTGGCCGACATGTACACCACCTGGTTCACCCGTTTCGTGAACTCGTCGAACATGAGCGGTCGGTTGTCCATGGCCGACGGCAGCCGGAAGCCGAACTCCACGAGCGTGCGCTTGCGGGACATGTCGCCTTCGTACATCCCATGGATCTGGGGGACGGTGACGTGGCTCTCGTCGATCACGCAGAGCCAGTCGTCGGGGAAGTAGTCGAGCAACGTGTAGGGCGGCTCGCCCTGAGACCGGCCATCGAGGTGACGCGAGTAGTTCTCGATGCCGTTGCAGAACCCGACCTCGCGGAGCATCTCGAGGTCGTAGTTGGTCCGCATGCGCAGCCGCTGCGCCTCCAGGAGCTTGTTCTCGCGTTCCAGCCTGGCCAGCTGGTCCTTCAGCTCGGCCTCGATCCCCACGATGGCGCGCTGCAGCTCGTCCTCCGGCGTGACGTAGTGGGTGGCCGGGTACACCACCGTCTCGTTCAGCTCACCGAGGATCTCCCCGGTCACCGGATCCATCCGGAGGATCCGCTCCACGGTATCGCCCCACAGCTCGATGCGGACCGTGTGCTCCTCGTAGGCAGGATGGATCTCGATGGTGTCGCCCCGGACCCGGAACCGCCCACGGGCGATGGTCTGGTTCGTCCGCTGGTATTGGATGTTCACCAGCCGCCGGATGGCCCAGTCTCGGTCCAGCGGCACGCCCCGGATCACCCGCAGGATCTGGCCCGCGTACTGCTCGGGCGACCCCAGGCCGTAGATGCACGAGACGCTGGCCACGATGATCACGTCACGCCGGAACTGCAGGGCCGACGTGGCCGAGTGGCGCAACCGCTCGATCTCGTCGTTGATCGAGCTGTCCTTCTCGATGTACGTGTCGGTCTGGGGTACGTAGGCCTCGGGCTGGTAGTAGTCGTAGTAGGAGACGAAGTACTCCACGGCGTTGTCGGGGAAGAACCGCCGGAACTCGTTGGCCAGCTGCGCCGCCAGCGACTTGTTCGGCGAGATGACCAGCGTGGGCTTCTGGACCTGCTCGATGA
>JBIOYQ010000127.1:0-2389 GCA_044870295.1 Actinomycetota bacterium | reverse complement strand
CGACGTGGCCCACGGGGCGGCCCGGGCCGTGGATCAGCTTCGGTCCTCGCTCCAGCGGATCGCCCAAAGCAATCCAGCCCCGTCCTCCGCCGCTCTTCGGGGGGCGCTGAACCGGCTGGCCGAAGGGATCGAGGACGCTCAGGCCATCGTGGAGGAGTCGCTCGACTCGCATCGCTTCGACAACGTCCTCGAGTCGGATCCGGCCACGAATGGCTCTGCGCGCAATGGCCCGGATCCCTCCGCGATCTGGGGAGAGGAGGCCGCCAACGGCGCGGGGTTGGGGCCGGACGACTTCATCCGGGACCACCGCAGGAAGGGACCGGTTCGCCGCCGGCTGGAGCATTCGTGGCCGGGGAAGGCCTACGCCAACTGGAAGTATCGAAGGACCTAGCGGTTCGCCTTCGGCATCACGCCAGCTGAACGATCGCCTCGCTGTTCTTGATGGCCCATTGCGTCTCGCCGTCGCGCTCGACCTGCGCTGACACGCTGAGGGTGGCGGTCTTGGCGGACGGATCGACCGAAGCCACGGTGCCCTTCGCCACAAGGGTCTCGTCCATGAACACGGGGGCCCGGAACTGCACCTTGATCCGCTTCAATGCGCCGGGATCACCGAGCCACTCGGTCAGCGAGTTGGTGACGTGGGCCATGGAGAACATGCCATGGGCGATGATTCCTGGGAACCCCACGCTGCGGGCGAAGTTGTCGTCCTGGTGCAGGGGGTTCTGGTCTCCCGAGGCGTCCGCATACTTCTTCACGTCCTCCCGCTTGACCACCTTCTCGACTGAGAAGACCTCTTGACCCACTTCGACGTCCTCGAGCTTCACGTTGGCAGCCATATCGTTCTCCTAGCGCTCGGCCGTGCCACGGGACAGGATGGTCGACCTGGCCACACAGACGGTCTCGCCGGATTCATCCTTGATCTCGGCTTCGGTGATCAGGAACTCATTCCGGCCGCGGGTGTAGATGTCCGCGATGCGGGGCGTGGCGGTCAGAGTCTCGCCGGCCCGCAGGGGGCGGGTGTACTCGTACTCCTGCTCCCCGTGCACCACCATGGAGTAATTCAGTCCCAGCTCCTGGTCCATCACGACCTGGCCGCTGGTCTGAATCTGGAGAGCCGTGATGAAGGTGGGGGGAGCGATCTGGCCGTCGTACCCCGCTTCCTTCGCCGCCGTGTCGTCCCGGAACACCGGGTTGTCCTCCCCGATGGCTTCGCAGAACCGGACGATGTGATCCGGATCGACCGTGAAGGAGACTTGGTTGTACTCCTTGCCCTTCAGTGACTGGTTCAGCGGCATCGCTCACACCCCTCCCAACATGGCGCCGGCCACGGGGAGCACGACGCCGGAGATGTAGTCCGAGTCCTCGGAGGCCAGGAACAGGTGGGCCTTGGCGACGTCCTCGGGCTGGCCGTAGTACCCCAGGGCGATGAGCATCACGGCCATGGCGCGGGTCTGCTCCGGGATGCCCAGGTCCTCGCCCTCCTGCTTTGCGGCCGTCAGTCGCGTCTCGATGAAGCCCGGCGCCACCGCGTTAACGTTGACGTGGAACGATCCGAGCTCCCGTGCCAGCGTTCGGGTCAGGCCGACGATGGCTCCCTTGGCCGCCGTGTAGTTCGCCTGTCCGGCGTTCCCCTGCAGGAACGCGGTCGAGGTCGTGAAATTGATCTTGCGGTGATAGGCGGGACGCCCGTGGGTCTTGATCTCCTCCTTGGCGGCCTCTCGCAGATACGGCATGGCCGCCTGGGTGGTGTGCAGCGCAGTCTTGAGGTTGACGTTCATGACGAAGTCGAACGTCTCCTCGTCCATCTGGTGGAACATCTTGTCCCGGGTGATGCCGGCGTTGTTCACGACGATGTCGATCTTGCCGAACTGCCCGGCGGCGGCCTCCATCATCTGCTTGGCCTCGTCGAGCTTGACCGTGTTGTGGGTCGAAGCCAGGGCCTGACCTCCGGCTTCCTTGATGGCCTGGGCCGCCTCTTCGGTCGGTTCCGGGTCGACGTCGTTCACCACGACCGCCGCACCCTCGTTTGCGAACAGCTCTGCGGTGGCCCGGCCGATCCCACGCCCGGCTCCGGTGACCACCGCGACCTTCCCGTCCAGCCGACCCACGGCGTCCTCCTTCAGATCTCTAGAACACGTTTCAAAATGCTAGACCGAGGAACGGTACCGGGCCGGCGGGCGTTCGCGCAATCCCTGGGGATCAGCGGGTCTCGCGGTGCAGCGTGTGTCGGCGACACCACCGGCAGTACTTCTGGAGCTCGATCCGGTCGCGGTCGTTCTGTTTGTTCTTCACGGTGGTGTAGTTCCGGTGCCGGCACTCGGTACAGGCCATCGTGATCTTGGGGCGGTTATCGGACTTCGGCATCTCCTCGATCCTGTCGTGTCGTGGC
>JBIOYQ010000126.1:0-4495 GCA_044870295.1 Actinomycetota bacterium | reverse complement strand
CGGTTGTCCACGATCTTGTCGATGCCGGGCTCCCCCGCCAGTCGCGCCGCCACCACGGGATAGTTCTGCGGATCCTTGAGCTTCACGCGGAAGGACGCCGGCAACGCCTCGGGCGTGACGTTCTGGACCAGGACGTCGTTCCCGCTGTAGATGCGCTTGAAGTTCTCGAACGCCTCCTGCTGCGACTCGAAATGCACCGACTCCACCTCGGGCATGCCGTTCAGCAGCTGCCCGATGTGCTCCTGCACCGTGAGGTTGATGTTCTTCTGGAGGAATACCGAGACCTCGACGCCCCCGGTGGTCTCGGCGATCAACAGGTCGATCTCGCGGCTGACCAGCAGCGCCTGTCCCAACAGGAACAGCGCGATGAACGCCGTCGACACCGCGGCGAAGGCCACCAGGCCGTTGCGCCGCAGGCCCTGGGCGGTCTCTCGGAAGTAGTAGCCGACCCTAAGCGCCATAGCCGTAGACCCCCCTGGCCTGGTCGCGAACCACCTTGCCCGACTCCAGCTCGATGACGCGGCGACGCATGGCGTCCACGATGGCGTTGTCGTGTGTGGCCATGAGCACCGTGGTGCCGGTCCGGTTGATGCGGTCCAGCAGCTTCATGATGTCGACCGACGTGGCCGGGTCGAGATTCCCGGTGGGCTCGTCCGCCAGGAGGATCAACGGTCGGTTGATGAACGCCCGGGCGATGGAGACTCGCTGCTGCTCGCCGCCGGACAGCTCGTCGGGATAGTTGGCGAGCTTGTCGCCCAGGCCGACCAGATTGAGGATCTCCGGCACGCGCTGGTGGATGACGTTCCGGGGCTTCCCGATGACCTCGAGGGCGAACGCCACGTTGTCGAACACGTTCTTGTCGGGAAGCAGCTTGAAGTCCTGGAAGACCGTTCCCAGGTTCCGACGCAGGTACGGGACCTTCCAGGGCGAGAGCTTGCCAATGTGCTTCCCGGCGACGTAGATGTCGCCGCCGTTGGGCTCCTCCTCCTTCAGCAGGAGGCGGATCAGGGTGGACTTGCCGGACCCCGACGGGCCGACCACGAACACGAACTCCCCCTTCGAGATCTCGATGGAGACGTCGTCGAGGGCGGTGACGGTGTCCTTGTACGTCTTTGTGACGTGGCTGAGGCTGATCATCGCTGGTGACTTCGACAGATGGCGACCATGACTGAAAGGACCTCGCTCGGGACGGTCCCCGGATGTTAGCAAAGCCGGAAGGCCAAGGGAACGACCTGTCGGATGTCGGCTCAGGCCAGGTTGCCTGACCTCGCCCGGGGAATGAGAGAGGCGTTCGATACAATCCGATGCGAAGGAGAGCAAGGTGTCCGATCCTCGATCCAGCCTTCCCGAACTCTCGGTCGTCGTCCCGGTGTGGAACGGCGAGCACAGCCTTGGCAGGCTCCTCCCAAGGCTCTTCTCCGTCCTCCGATCGACCGTGGCCGGGCCGGTGGAGGTACTGGTCGTGCTCCCGTCGGACGACCCGGTGGCGGACCTCGTCGAGCGGGCCGGAGCGGTCGTGGTCCCCACGAAGGTCCCCGGCTTCGGGGCGGCGTTGAACGCGGGCCTCGAGCAGGCCCGGGGCCGGTGGGTCATCACCATGGACGCCGACTTCTCGCACAACCCCGAGTTCGTGCGGACGCTGTGGCTTCGAAGGCGGGACGCGGACCTACTAATTGCCTCCCGATACGTGCCCGGCGCCGTCGCGGAGATGTCCATGACCCGCCGCGTGCTCAGCCGCGCCCTCAACCGCCTGTACCGCACATCGCTCGCCCTCCCCCATCGCGACCTGTCCAGCGGATTCCGCATGTACGCACGCCGGGTCCTCGACGACATCGGGCCGGTCGGCGCCGAAGGGCTGGACGCGCTGCAGGAGGTGCTGGTCAAAGCGTTCAGCCAGGGATGGAAGATCCTGGAGGTGCCGCTGTTCTACCGACAGCCCAAGGGATGGACCGGCGGCCGGCTGGCCGAGCTCTCCGTCGGATATCTCAAGACGCTGGGCCGGCTGGTGGCTCTTCGGAACTCGGTGAAGGCCGCCGACTACGACCATCGCGCCTTCGACTCCTGGATCCCACTGCAGCGGTACTGGCAGCGAGCCAGGTTCCGCGTCATCCGTGGCATGGTCGACGGGGCCACCCGCATCCTCGACATCGGGTGCGGGTCGAGCCGGATCGTCCAGACGCTTCCCCAGGCCGTGGGACTGGACATGCAGCTCCGCAAGTTGCGGTGGCTGCGCGCTCCGGGCCGGCAGCTCGTGCAGGGGTCGCTGTCGGAGCTCCCGTTCGCCGACGGATCGTTCGACTGCGTGATCTGCTCCGAGGTGATCGAGCACATCCCGCGCGACCAGATCGACTTGAGCGACATGGTCCGAGTGCTGGCCTCCGGGGGGATGCTGGTGCTCGGCACCCCCGACTACGGCCGTTGGACGTGGCGAACCCTGGAGGGCCTGTACAAGAAGGTGTTCCCCCAGGGGTACGCCACGGAGCACATCAATCCCTACACGCGCCAGGGACTGCGGCAGGAGATCGAGAAGCTCGGCCTGGTCGTGCTGGACGTCCAATACGTCGGCGGCTCGGAGATGATCTTCAAGGCGGTCAAGCCGGTCGAGGCCGCCGCGTCGGGGCGGGTCCTCCGGCTGGCCTCGGAGTCAGGGACCTGATCGAACCCTGACGGATCGTTCGGCGCCCGCGCGGGCGTGCCCGAGTCGCACGCGCCGCAAGAGCTGGGCGTTGAGGGCGACCACGATCGTCGAGAGGCTCATGAGCAGCGCCCCGACCGCAGGAGCCAGCGTGATCCCCGCCCAGGCGAAGACACCGGCGGCCAACGGGATCGCGACCACGTTGTAGCCGGTCGCCCACGCCAGGTTTTGGACCATCTTCCGATAGCTGGCTCGCGACAGCCGGATGACGTCGATGACGGCTCTTGGATCATCCGACACGAGGACCACCCCGGCTGACTCGATCGCGACGTCCGTGCCCGCCCCGATGGCGATCCCCACGTCCGCTCGCGCCAGAGCCGGCGCATCGTTGACGCCGTCTCCGACCATCGCGACCCGCCTCCCCTGTGCCTGGAGCTCCGCAACGGCTTGGTCCTTGTGCTCGGGCAGCACCTCGGCGAAGACTCGATCGATGCCGAGTTCCCGCGCCACCGTCTGGGCGACGTGGCCGGCATCACCGGTGATCATGGCCACCTCGACCCCCAGCTCCCGGAGCTCCTCGACGGCTCGACGAGACTCCGGTCTCACCTCATCCTCGAGGGCCAGTGCACCGAGGATCGACTCGCCCTCGAGCACATCCAGGACGGTGGCTCCGCGACTCTTCCAGCTCTGCACCTCGTCGCGGATGGGCTCGAGCTCCTCGATGCCGCGCTCACGCAACAGCGCGGGACCGGCCACGGCGAGCCGTCGGCCCTCGACCGATGCCTCGACGCCTCGACCGGTCAGGGACCGAAAGTCCGTCGCGTTCGGCAACGGCCCCCGCGTGGTGGCCGCTCGAACGATGGCCTTGGCGAGTGGATGCTCGCTGTCCGATTCGACGGCGCCCGCCAGCCGCAAGGTCTCCGCTTCGTCGGCCTTGGCCGGGATCACGGCCGCGACGGACGGCTGCCCGGTGGTCAGGGTGCCGGTCTTGTCGAACAGTACGACGTCGACCTGCCGCATCGTCTCTAGGGCCAGCCGATCCTTGACCAGGATGCCGACGCGGGCCGCGAGGGCCGTCGAGATGGCGATGACGAGCGGGATGGCCAGGCCGAGCGCATGTGGGCAGGCGATGACCAGGACCGTCACCGTCCGCTCGATGGCGCTGCGCTGATCTCCCAGCAGCGTCCACGCCACGTAGGTGATGACGGCGCTGGCGGTGGCGGCGTAGAAGAGGAAGGCCGCAGCTCGATCCGCCAGCGTCTGCGCTCGCGACCGTGACCGCTGCGCTTCGCCCACCAGGCGCTGGATGCCGGCGAGGGCGGTGTCCTCACCGACCGCGGTGACCCGGACGCGAATGGCGGAGTCCGTGGCGACCGTGCCGGCGATGACCTGGTCTCCGACGGCCTTCGGCACCGGTCGCGACTCCCCGGTGATCATGGACTCATCCACCTCGGCCGCACCCTCGATGATCACGCCATCCGCCGGGACGCGAGCACCGGATCGAACCAGGAGGAGATCGCCCACGCGCAGTTCCGAAAGCGGGACCGTCTCGACACCCGTCTCGGTCAGTCGTTCGGCTTCGTCGGGCAGGAGGGCGGCGAGCGCTTCCAGTGCGCTCGACGCTTGTCCGACCGCCTTCATCTCCTGCCAGTGGCCGAGGAGCATCACGGCGATCAGGGCTGCCAGCTCCCACC
Source organism: Actinomycetota bacterium (assembly GCA_044870295.1). GTDB lineage: Bacteria > Actinomycetota > UBA4738 > UBA4738 > UBA4738 > AC-52. Next base: position 166 of record JBIOYQ010000126.1, on the reverse strand, counting down.
AGAAATCGAGATCGACGGCACCGGTCTGGGTGACCCAGCTGGCTGTGAACGCCACCGTGATAAGGTCGTCTTCGAAGACGAGGGTGGAAAACAGCGCGATACGTTCGAGCACGACGACGGCCTGATCGCGTATCTCCGGAAGATTGTCGCGGAACGCCGCAGCAAG
>JBIOYQ010000125.1:0-7431 GCA_044870295.1 Actinomycetota bacterium | reverse complement strand
ATCCACGTCCTCCCGGCCATCTCCGGCGGCGCGGTTGGCCTGGCCGAGCGGACCCAGCTCCAGAGCATTGGCCCAGAGGAGGCCGAGGACGCCGAGCTGCTGGTCGGCACGCGCAAGGGGCTGTTCGTGCTCCGTGGACCGCGAGGCGGTCCCATGCAGGAGGCCGCCCGCAAGTTCAGTGGCACCACCGTGGAGTTCGCCATGCGCGATCCACGGTCGGGGGTCTACTTCGCGTCCGTCACCCACGGTCAGTTCGGCCCGCGTCTGTACTTCGCCGACGACCCCATGGGGCAGTGGGAGCAGGCCGATGGCCCTGCCTTCCCAGAGGAGGCCGGCTCCGCGGTGGAACGCATCTGGTTCGTCCGGACGGGGGAGGAGCACGACGTCCTGTGGGCGGGCGTGGCACCGGCCGCTCTGTTCAGGAGCGAGGACGGCGGGCGATCGTGGGAGCTCAATCGCGGTCTGTGGGACGAGCCGAGCCGGAAGAGCTGGCAACCCGGCGCGGGGGGCATGTGCCTCAACTCGATCTGCACGTGGCCGGGCGACCCGGACCGGCTGGCCGTCGGGATCTCGGCGGCCGGCGTCTGGCTGTCCGACGACGGCGGCAAGAGCTGGCGACGGGGGATCAAGGGGATCGTGGCCCGCTACCTGCCCGAGGAATCGCGGGAGGGCGCGGTGGACCTGTGCGTCCACAACATGCACCGGGCCACGCTGGAGCCGGACACCATGTACATGCAGTTCCACGGCGGCGTCTACCGCTCCGACGATGCCGGGGAGACCTGGATCGATGTCGGCACCGACTCGGGACTGCCTTCGGACTTCGGGTTCCCGCTGGTGCAGGACCCCAACGATGCCAACCGGGCCTACGTCATCCCGTTGCGCGGCGACTTCGACCGGGTCACACCGGAGGGCCAGGTGGCCGTCTACGTCACGGAGGATCGCGGTGAGTCGTGGCAGCCCCTGACGCAAGGGCTTCCGTCAGGTCACCTGACCATTCTTCGCCAGGCGTTCGGCCACGATGGCCGCGACCCACTCGGGCTGTACTTCGGCGCTGAGTCGGGCGAGGTGTTCGGTTCACGGGACGGCGGAGGGACCTGGACGACCGTGGCCGAGCATCTTCCGCCGGTCGTCGCCGTCCGCTGCTCCTCCTAGACCACCGTCACGTTCGCTCGGCCGTGTACGCCTGTCCCATCTCGCGGAGTCGCTCGTGGATGCCGCCGTACGGTGCGGTGGACGGCAGGTACTCCTTCCTGATCTTGGAGACGAACGAATAGTTCGGGTCGACCACGTTGGCCACGGGCGCCTCGGACGCCTGGGTCAGGAGCTGGTAGCCATCCATGGGATCCATGCGGAACTGTGTCTCCATCCACTGGATCAGGTCGACCTGTGAGATCCGGAACGCGTCCTCCAGCGGTCTGGCCGAGCCCACGCTCATGATGTGCGTGTCGTTCTCCAGGCGTGGCCAGGGCGTCACGACCCCCTTGATCAGCTCCACCACCAGGACGGTGTCCATGGCAGCTTCCACGGCCACCCCGCACGACTCGCCCTCGCCCTGCCGGCAGTGGCCGTCGCCCAGGGAGAACAGGGCGCCCTCGACGTTCACCCCCAGATAGCAGGTCGTCCCCGCTCGCATCTCGGGCGTGTCCATGTTGCCGCCGTGGGCATCGGGAACCAGCGACAGCCTGGCCTCGAGGTTCGCCGGCGCCACACCGACGGTCCCGTGCATGGGGTCGAGGGGCAGCTCCACGGTGTGATCACTGCGAAGAGCGCGGTAGGTGACGGTCCGCTGCTTCGCGTCCACGTCGTACATCCACACCTTCTCCGGAAGTGGTTCCTGCAGCCCGGCCGTGGCATGGGTCTGGCTGAGCGAGCCGAACAGCGGGATGGTGGTGGACGCCGCCCAGTCCCGGGACGGCTCGATCGACACGAAGTGCAGCGCCAGGGTGTCGCCGGCCTCCGCGCCATCCACGGCGAACGGGCCCGTTTGCGGGTTCACGAACGGAAACTCGATCACCCGAGTGACCAGGTCCTCGGGTCCGCGGACCTTGCCTCCGAACGCGTCCTCGGTCCACACCTCGAGGATGGTGCCGGGGCGGACCGTGCGTATCGGGGGCACGCCGCCGAAGGTCCAGGCGAACTCCGAGGGATCCGGCCGGAAAGAGACGACGTCCACGAACGACGACTCAGACCGGCGCCGGCGTTGGGGGAGCGACCCCTTCGACGCCGGGCTGTTCGATGAAGATCCTGCCGGTGTCACGGACGCGCTCGGGGTGACGGGCATACAGATAGATCAGGTACAGGACGCCGACCCCCATACCGATCCCGTCGATGGGCCCGACCAGGGTGTACGGCGGTGGCAGCTTGGTCACGAAGCTGAACACCGACTGCCCGACGCCGATCCCGGTGAAGAACGCCGGGATGAACGCGGCGATCCCGGCCAGCGGAACCAGGCCGTGGAGGATGATGTTGAACTCGCTGCGCCGCTCCCGCAGATAGAAGAGCAGGCAGGCCAGATCGACCAGCATGTAGATGGCGATGATCACCGCCACGTCGATGGTGGCCACCAGGACGAACGCCACGGGGAACGGTCCGTACTTCGCGCCAAGCCACAGTGACAGGAACACGCCGACCACGAACTGGACGAACACCGCGACGTCGGGCGACTTATATCGGGGGTGGGTGTGGGCCAGGATCGACGGGAACAGCCGGATGCGGCCCATGGCGTACCACGTCCTGGTCGTGGCGTTGGAGGCAGCGTTGGAGTTCGCGATGGCGGAGTTGGCGATGGCCAGGAACACCAGGACCCACCCTGCCCCCCACACCTTCCGGGCCAGGAAGTCCCACGGGTTCCCGCCTCCCGCCGAGGCGAACCCTGCGAACTTGTCGGGACCGAAGTAGGCCACCGCCGCGTACGTCGTCAAGATGTAGAAGGCCCCGATCCCGATGCACGAATAGATCACGGCGAGCTTGATGTTGCGATGCGGGTCGATGGTCTCCTCGGCCAGCGGGGCGGCGGCCTCGAACCCGATGAACGCCAGGATCGTGTAGATCGATCCGGCCACCACCCCCGCCATCCCCTTGAAGCCTTCGACGTTAGCGAACTTCGTCCCGAACACGCTGAGATCGTTGTGGTCTGCCTGCACGATCAGCCAGATGGCCAGCGCGGTGAAGACGCCGATCTCGAAAAGCCCGATGAGCGTGCCGGTTCGCGCGCTGATCTGGATGCCGAAGTAGCCCAGGATGAACACCACGATGGCCGCGGCCAGCGCCGCTACCCACCACCACTGGCTGTACCGCCAACCGAACTCCTGGTTCAAGACGGTAGCGACCAGGTGGCCGAAGATGAGGAAGAGGAGGGGCGCCACCAACGCCTCGACGAACGAGTAGCCCCACGCCACCAGGAAGCCCACGGCCGGGTGGATTCCCCGAGCCGTGTATGTGTAGAAGCTCCCGGCGGACGGCAGGTAGCGGGCCAGCTCACCGATGGAGATCGCCACCAGCAGGCAGCCGACCAGGGCCAGCACGACGGCGAGCGGCAGCGCGCCCGCCGCGAACCCGGCGCCGGCGATGATCGAGAACGCCACCGCGGCGGCCGGGGCCATGTGCGTGATCGACTGGAACAGGACTTCGCGAAGGCCGATGGCCTCGCGGGCGAGACCGGAAGACGGGGCGGTTCGGTCCACAGGGGCACCTCCTGGTCGGTGGAGACCGCTCGAATGGCCGCCTCGTATTGTGGTACTCCCGGAGCCCGAGAGGGAAATCCTGACCCGGGTCGGATGGGGCCGGCTACAGCCCGCTCAGTGAGGGGAAGGTGGCGACCCGCCAGGCCGTGAGGGCCACGCCGACCAGGGCCACCGCGATCAGCCCCCCGTACTGCACGTACGGGCGAGCCCACCGGGGCCCGAATCCCTCCACCAGCCAGCCCGCCGCGACGCCGGCCACCAGCCCGCCGAGGTGGGCGCGCCAGTCGATGGAGCGGAACCCGACGGCGATCACCGTGTTGAGGACGATCAGCATCAGGGCCCACCGGAGGTTCGCCTCGGCCAGCGCGGTGCCGCGCCGGCGGTAGTTGTAGGCGATCCACGCGCCGAGCAGGCCGAAGATGGCTCCCGACGCCCCGGCTCCGACGGAGATGATCGGCCCGAACGCGAAGGAGACGACGCCTCCCAGGAAGCCTGAGACGAAGTAGATGGCCAGGTACCTGCCCTTCCCGAAGGCGCCTTCGATCAGGTAACCGAACAGGTACAGCGCATACATGTTGAACGCCAGGTGGATGATCCCGATGTGCAGGAACATGGCCGTGACCAGTCGCCAGTACTGGTGACCGAGGGCGATGGCCGGCGGGAACAGGGCCCCCAGTTGGAAGAGCTTCTGCGGGCTGGGTCCGTCGAGGAGCGCGTTCGGCCCGCCCGCGAACAGCTCCACCACGAACATGGCGATGTTGACGGCGAGCAGGCTCGTCGTGATCGAACCGGGACGGCCGATCAGGAACCGGACCCGCGTCCGGCGCCCGGGCGCTTCCCGCCTGGCCTCACGGACGCACTCCGGGCACTGATAGCCGACCGGCGCCGGCGTCATGCAGTCCGGGCAGATCGGCCGGCCGCACCGCGTGCAATGCACGCCGGTGACCACCCGGGGATGCCGGTAGCAGGTCTCGAGCTTGAGGCCTGACGTGCGTTCCGGCGGGTCGTCTCCTTCAGGAGGCGGACCCGCCGGACCCTGCGCGGGGGAGTCCATTGCCAGCGATGGTACAGGCCGTCACGCTCAAGCCCCGGGCGGCTCGGCCATGCCACCCTCCCACCAGGACAGCCGAGCCACCTCGATGGCGACCACCCGGCCCTGAGGTGGGTTGTTCCGGTACTGGCGGTACTTCCCCGCCAGCAGGGCCAGGGCCCGTTCCGCCTCCGCGCCGGCATCGACCACGCGCGCCGGCCCCGCCGCCCGAACCCACCACAGTCGTCCCCACCGCTCGGTGTACCGGTCCACCACCACCTCGACATTGGGGTTGGCCTCGATGTTGCTGAGGCGCTTCAGGGTCCTGGATCGCTTCGGCTTCTGATCGACGGCCCAGTAGATCGTCCCGCCCTCCAGGACGAACACGAACGGCACGACATGTGGGATCCCGCCCGCATCGGCCGTGGCCAGCCGGCCCACCCGGGCCTCGCCGAGCCGCTTCATGGCCTCGCGCCGGTCCACGGCAGGGTCCTCAGCGAGGCCGAGGGGCGGTCGTGCCGCGGGCGCCTTCCAGCTCCAGCAGGGCCTCCTTCCGGGTGAGCCCGCCGGTGTATCCACCGAGGCCTCCTCCCGTTCGGACCACCCGGTGACACGGCACCACGATCGGGACGGGGTTGGCTCCGAGCGCGTTGCCGGCTGCCCGAACGGCCCGTGGACTCCCCGCCCGGGTCGCCACGTCCCGATAGGTGATGACCGAGCCGAACGGGATGCGCGCCGTCTGTTGGAGCACCCTGCGCCCGAACCCCTGCACCGCCGACAGGTCCACCTTCACGGCGAAGGACCGCCGCTGCCCGGCGAAGTACTCGTCCAACTCCCGGCGGACCTGGTCGGTGGTCCTGGGCGACTCGAGGATGCGGGGCGACACCCGGGCCGCGAGGTCCGCCAGCACCTGGTCGGCCGGCCGGTCGGGGTAGGCCACCCTGAGCAGTCCTCGCTTGCCCACGGCCACGAGCAGGGGGCCGAACGGCGAGTCGACGAAGCCGTAGGCCACGTCCAGCAGCCCCGCGTCGGCAGCCGCGTCGGCCACCAGACGGGCCGCCCGGCGGGAGCGTTCGTCCATCGGGGGAACCGGCCTGCCCATCTGGAGGCGGGCCTCTCCGCGCAAGGCCTTCATCGAGCGAGTCGTCGTGAGATCAGTCATCGTCCCTCCACCCCTCTCGTAGCTTCCGCAGTGCCTGGTAGACGTTGGCCCTGGCGGCTTCCACCGAGCTGCCCATGGCCGCCGCCAGCTCGGCGTAGGGGCGGTCGAGCAGGACCCGGTGGACCAGCGCCACGCGCTGGCGCGGCGGCAGGGCCCGGATGGCCTGCCAGATCGGACCTTGGAGCAGAGGATCGGGGTCCTGCGCGTACAGCTGGACCACGTCCGCCACATCCGGGACCGGGAGCGGGCGGCGGCTCTTCGCCCTGCCAGCGTCGATGGATTTCCGCGTGGCGATGGCCAGGATCCAGGCCTTCAGGTTGTCGGCGTGGCGGAGGTTCGGATACGCGCGCAGCGCCGCCAGGAACGTCTCCTGGAAACAGTCGTCTGCATCGTCCGGCCCGACCGTCGCCATCAGGAATCGGTACACGGTGAGCCGGTGCTCCTCCAGGAAGGTCTGGAAGGGAGGAATGGCCGGGGCCGCCGTTGCCCGCCGCCCGATGTGCCGCCCAGCCCCCTCGGCCGCCACCGCCTGTGCCATCACGAGAGAAGAACGATGGGACGGGCAGAAACGTGAAACGGGACGGTCACAACGGCGGCCATGGATAGGCCCGGCCGGCCCCGGGGACCGGGAACCGGCCGACCGCCGCGAGCCGTTCGGCTCTTCTGGCGGTGGCCTCCACCTCGGCCTTGGACAGGAGCGCCAGCAGGTCCTCGCGCAACCGTCCCGATCGCAGCTCCTTCGCCACTCGCGCCACGTCGGCCAGCAACGCGTCGGGCACGTGGTCTCCCGCGAAGTCCCAGATCACCGTGCGCAGCTTCGGCTCCGGGCTGAAGCACACCCCGTGGTCGACCGCCCAGATCCTGCCGGACCGGTCGAGCAGGCAGTGGCCGCCCTTGCGGTCCGCGTTGTTCGCCACCACGTCGAACGCGGCGAAGGGAAGAAAGGCCTCGGGGGTCCGCTCACGAAGGGTGAAGAAGTGCTCGGTTGGATCGACGTCGATGAAGAGCTGCACCGAACCGGTTCCATGAGGGCCCTCGCGCAGCACGGTGGGTGGGATGGAAGGCCAGCCCAGGGCTCGCGACAGGACGTACGCCGCCACCTCCCGCTGGCACAGGGTCCCATCGGGGAAGTCCCACAAAGGCGCCTCGCCCTCGCGCGGTTTGTACACCGCTCGTCCCGACCGGTCGCCGTGAACGACCTCCGCCAGGAAGGTGTAGTTCGAGGCGTTCGGCAGGAGCCCGAGGAGCCGGAGGTGGCCCTGGACCAGGAGGCCATGCGAGTCGTCGCCGGCGGCGTCGCCCGCCGACATCGCTTCCGGGCGGGATCGCGCGCGGGAGGGCCGGGTCACGTTTCGGCCTGCTCGCGATGCCCGTTCAGCGCCGGGCACCGGTGGCCTTCGGGATCCATGGGGTTGCCGCACAGCGGGCACTGCGGGCGGCCCGCCGCGCACACCAGCGCCCCGTGCCGCGCTAGCGAGAGCATCTGTTCTCTGGTGGCCCAGAACCGAACCCGGTTGGCCTCGGGATTCGGCTCCAACGCGGCCTCGGCGGCCTCC
>JBIOYQ010000124.1:0-9610 GCA_044870295.1 Actinomycetota bacterium | reverse complement strand
GATATCGACTCCGAACAGCTCCGCGGCCATCCTGGGCAGCGAGTCCGATCCGCCGGCGCCCGACGCCTTGAGCCGAACGATGGGGTCGTGCAGGAGCTTGGCCACGATCGCCCCGGCCATGGTCTCGACAGCGGCCCATTCGCGGTCGGAGAGACGGGCCAGCTTCGGAGCCGCCTTCGCCAGCTCGGCGGCCTGGATCCTGGCGCCCCGGTCACGCAGAGCCTGGATCAGCGGCGCCAGCTTGGCCGTTCTCCTCCAGGAAGAGAAACGCTCCACCTCCTCGCGGAGGATCGCTCGCGCGCGATCGACTTCCTCGGCGGTCGCTCCCCCGCCGGACAGCGATTCCCGCAGATCGTCGATGTCGGCCAGGACCACGTCAGGCAGCGAGGCCACGGCCGGATCGACATCTCGCGGAACCGCCAGGTCGAGGAAGAACACGGGACGGTCGTGCCGGCCATCGAGCGCCTCCCGAACCATCCCGGCTCCCACCACCACACCAGCAGCGCCGGTCGAGGTCACCACGAGATCGGCATCGCGGATGGCCGCGGCCAGCCCGTCGAGGCCGCCGTGCTCGCCGCCCGTCCGGGCCGCCAGGGCCTCGGCCCGGTCGACCGTGCGATTCAGGATCCGGATCCGCCCCACGCCCCGCTCCTGCAGGTGCTTCACGGCCAGCCGGGCCATGCCGCCGGCCCCCACGACCGCCACGGACCGTCCACCCAGGGTCCCCAGGACCGTCTCCGCCACGTCGGTGCCGGCGGCCACCATGGCGGCCGGTGAGGCTCCGATGGCCGTCTCAGCTCGCACCCGACGACCCGACCTGACCGCCGCCCGGAACAGCGCGGACAGCATCGGGCCGGTCGCACCCTCGGCGTCGGCGAAGCGATAGGCCTGCCGGACCTGTGCCAGGATCTGCGGCTCGCCCAGAACCATCGAATCGACGCCGGCGGCCACGGCGAAGAGGTGCTCGGCGGCGTCGTCCTCGTAGTGCGCGTACAGGGGTTCGGCGAACTCGTCCGGCCCGACCTCGGTCGCCTCCGACAGGAATCGCTTCAGGTCGAGGAAGCCGGCGTGATAGGAGTCGACCGCCGCATAGACCTCGACCCGGTTGCAGGTCGAGAGGATGGCGCCTTCGCTGACCGCCTCCAGGTCGAGCAACCGGCGGAAGGCCTTGGGCAGCTCGTCTTCGGCGAAGGACAGCCGCTCGAGCAGCTCGACCGGTGCCCGGCGGTACGAGACGCCGAGGGCGAGGACGGGCATCAGGCCACCATCTCCGGACGCATGGCGTTCTCCAGGCTACGGCACGCCGGCCAGGTCCAGCGCCGCCCGTCCGCCCTTGACGGCGTCCAGCACGGCCTTGCGCTGCTCGTAGTACGCCAGGATCTGCAGCTCGATCGACAGATCGACCTTTCGGACCGAGACGTGGTCGGGGACCGCGATGACCGCCGGGGCGAAGTTGAGGATCGAGCGGATGCCGGCCGTGACCATACGGTCGGCCACCTCCTGGGCGGCCGCGGCGGGCGTGCAGATCACGCCGATGGCGACGTCGTCGCGCCGGACGATCTCCGAGAGGCGGTCGATGTGCTCGACGGTCACCGATCCGATGCGTTCGCCCACCCGCTCCGGCGCCTTGTCGACGATGGCGGCGATCCGGAACCCCCGTTCCGTGAACCCCCGGTAGTTGGACAGCGCGTGGCCCAGGTTCCCGGCGCCGGCGATCAGGACGGGCCAGTGCTGGGTGAGGCCGAGCTCCCGGCGGACCTGGTGGATCAGGTAGGCCACGTCGTAGCCGACGCCCCGGGTGCCGTACGAACCCAGGTACGAAAGGTCCTTGCGCACCTTCGCCGAGTTCACCCCGGCCGCTTCCGCCAGGTCACCCGAGGAGATGGTCGAGACCCCTCGCTCGGCCATATCGACCAGAGCGCGAAGATAGACGGGGAGCCGCCCCACCGTTGCCTCCGGGATGGCTCGATCTCTCATATGGCGGTCGGCGCCGTCACGGGCTGGGATTCTAGCGCGCTTGTGAATCCGAAGCACAAGGGCACAAGCGGCTACCGATCGAGCAGCTCACGGAGCTGACGCGGGTCGACGGCGAACTCGAATTCCTCCCTGCCGTCCATGCTGACCACCGGCACCCTGAGGCCATACGCCCGTTCCAGCTCGTCGCTTCCGTCGATCAGGACCTCCTGGAAGTCGAACTCGCTCCGGAGGCGTTCCGCCTCGATCACCGCTCGGGCCTCGTCGCACAGATGGCAGGCGCGCCGCGAGTACAGCACGACGGTGTGCACCGGCATCACCGCATGGTAGCTGCGGGCGGAGCCGGGAAGTGCCGAGAAAAACCTTGCCCGGGGGAGTGAATCTAGGCCGCCCGGCGGCCGAAAAGATAGATGAGAAGCATCCCCCTTCTCTGCAAGGCCGGACGAGCGCCGGGCCTACACGCGCGGGGCAAGTCCCGCCGGGTCCGGCGCGAAGCCACGAGGAGGCCGCCTCCCCTGCGGCCTCCTCTTTCTTTCCTGTCGCCTCAGCCGACCTGGGTCAGGCCGCGGGCGGCGAAGAAGACGCCGAAGCCCACGATCACCAGGGCGGAGCCCAGGGGGATGAGCGCGGCCCATCGGGAGCGAAGGTGTGTGGCGACGACCGATCTGGCTCGCAGGGCCAGCAGGCCCACACCGATGAGGGCGGCGGCCAGCCCGACGCTGAACGCCAGGATCAGCGAGAGGCCGTAGCCGATGCGATGCGCGTTGATCGCGCCGGTGAGGACCACGAACGCAGTCGGCGACGGAAGGAGACCGCCGCTCACGGCCAGGGCGGCCAGACGGTGGGGGTGGGGGTGCGGGTGGACATGGGAATGCTGATGTGACTCGCTCCCCCGTCGACGCTCCTGCCAGCGGGACACGAAGAGCCCCACCCCGAGACTCAGCGCCACCACGCCGGTCCCGAGCGTCAGCCACGGATAGATGTGCTCGGCCGGGAACGAGCGGGCCAGCACGAACACCACCAGACCGAGCACGAGGACCGAGGCCGTGTGCATGAGCGCGACGGCCGAACCGACCGCGATGGCCTGGCCCACCCGAGCCCCCGAGCCCACCAGGTAGGCCGCGGTGATGGTCTTCCCGTGGCCCGGGCCCAGCGCGTGCACCGCGCCGAACGCCAGCGCCAGCAAGAGGGACGCGACGAGGACGACCGGCGTCAGCTTCCACCGCACCAACCCGGCGAACGCGCCCCCCGAAGAGATCGGCGCCCCGGACACCGTGGGACCATCCGACCGGTCGGCCATTGCGCCGCCGGTCCCGGGGCCGGGCCGGAAGGAGAACGTCGCCGACGTGACGTCGAGCGGGCTGGAAAGCAGGTCCTGGGGATAGGCCGTGAGTTCCCGGCTGACGCTCGCAGCGGGCACCGAGGAACCGAACACCGACGCGCCCCCCACGGATCGGACCGTGACCTCCTTCCAGCCGATGCGCCCCTCATAGGCGCCATCCGAGTACGACACGGACCCGGATGAGGAACCGAGCGCACCCGAGAACGAGGCCGTGAAGTACAGGATCGGAAGGCCGGCCTGTCCGTCGCGGAACAGGAGGTCGTCGCTGCTCACGGACAGGTCGATCTCCGATCCGTCCACCGCGACGGTGAGCTTCGAGGCCACGGTCCGGGCCGTCCGATCGGCCCACGCTTGGCGCTCGAGTGGACTGTCGGTCCCATCGCCATCGGCGTCGATCGACGACTGTTCCTGAAAGGTCGGGATCTCGGCCATGTCCACGACGTACCGGATCTCGACCCTGCCCGGAGACACGACGATGCCGGCGTACCGATTGACGGTGAAGTTGCCGAGGGGGTGCGCCGAGGCGGCGGGCGGGCCGGCCATCAGGACCAGCCAGCCGACGACGGCGACCACGACGGCGAGGCCCGCCCGGGGGCGTGCGAGCCTCACGGAGCACCGCCCATCCGAGCCAAGATCCGCGCGGCGCGGTCGGCCCATACCACCGAGAAGTGCGGGTTCATATCCAGGGCGGCGGCGAGATCACGACGAGCGTCGGCGGGCCGCCCCAGGGCCTTCTCGATCATCGCCCGATGGAACAAGAACGACGCGTTGCGCGTCCCCAACCTGAGGGCCTGGTCCGCGTAGACCAGCGCCTCGCGGTATCTGCCGTTCGCGTACAGCTGCCAGGCCAACGCGTCGGCGACATGGATGCTGTGGCGTCGCGCCCATTCCGCCCGTGCCGCCGCCAGCCCCGCCGCCAGGTCGACGCCGTGGTCGGCGTCGAACAGCGCGACCTCGAGGTCCATGTCCACGCCGTTCGCCCGGAACAGCTGCTCCTCCGCCCTGACCAGCGCGAACTCCTGTCCGGCCTCGGCATCCCGGCCCGCCGCCGCGTACAGGTCGCCAAGGGCGATGACGTACTCCGGCGCCGGATAGCGGGCGACCGTCCATTCGAGGTCGCGGATGGCCGCCCCCAGATGCCCCTCCGCGAACTCCACCTTGGCCAACCCGGCGTGCGGAGGGACGAACGTCGGGTCCCGGGCCACCGCCTCGCGATAGGAGGCCTCCGCTCGGCGCACCCGCCCCGAGCTGAAGAACAGATCCCCGAGCTGGTTCAGCGCCCAGGCGGCGTCGGTGGGGTTGGATGCCGACTGGAGGGCCAGGTCCATGGCGGCGATCGCGTTCGCCACGTTGCCCTGGAGCTCCCAGGCGTAGGAGGCGCGTGCGTAGGTGGACAGCTCCGGTTTGAGGTCGACGGCTCGTTGGAAGGTCGCGAACGCCTCGTCGTACCGCCCCAGCTCGACCTGGGCGTCGCCGAGGATGGCGTACGCCTGGGCGGTGTGTGGGCCGGCGACGACGGCCTTCCGGCCCCAGGCCAGCGCGCCGGCGAAGTCGTGTCGAGCGGCCGCCAGCGACGCCTCCCCGATGAGGGCGTCGACGTTCGACGAACCGTTCAGGGACAGCGACCGACCCAGTGCGGCCTCGGCCTTCGGGTAGGACGTGGGATCGGCGGTGATCCGCGCCTGCTGCACGTAGGCGAGGCCGAGCGCCGCGAACGAGCGCCAGTCGCCGGGGATCGATCGCAGCCGAGCCTGCAGGGACGCGATCAACTCCGTCAGCGACCCGGACGACACGACCGGCGCAGTCGCCGCCGCAACGTTCGCGCTGCGATGGATCGGGGTCGTCTGGGCCGGTGAACCACCCCGCGACGCGATGCCGACAGCCCCCGCTCCGAACATGGCGAGCGCCAGGCCGGCCACCACGATGGCCGAGGGGACCCGGGCGGCAGCCGCCCGGGTCCCTTCGCGCTCGTGGCCGATTCGGGCCGACATCGTCCCTGCTACTGCCGGTGCGGGCCGGCGTGCGGGTCCGAGTCCGACCCGGCGTGGGGCAGGGCCAGGTACGGGAACGACGGGAGGAAGGCCATGTCGTTCTGGTCCACGCCGTCACCGAGCGTGTCGGCCGCGGGATCGTGGCCTGGGATCAGGATCCCCTCGGTCACCCGCAGGGCCACGTCGATGACGTCGTCCGACAGCCGGCGCCCGTTCGGGAACCCGGCGTTGTCGCCTCCGATCACACCGAGCGTCGAGCACGTCGTAGTGCACGGTGGGATCGTGGTGTTCAGCCGAAGCATCTCGCTCGCCTGGACCGTCGGCGGCTGATTCAGGCCGGGGAGCCCGGTCAGGAACACCGGGACAAGGTCGCAGGTGCGGTCGATGCCGTTGCTTGGGTCGAGGTCGCAGTCCGGGGTGGTGATGCCGTAGATGCCGTCGATCAGCGCGGGAAGGTCGTTGGGGTCCTGCCCGAACGTCTCCACCTTCGGCGCGAACTGCGCGTCGTCCTTCGGCATGGACGCGTTGAACAGGTCCTTCAGGCCGACCGGTACGACGACCTCGTTCACCAGGGGCATGCCGAGGCGTGACACCTGGACGAACTTGCCCGAGAAGGATTGGGTGCCGTCGTCGTACTGGGTGCGGACGCTCTGGCGGCTGGCCGTGGTCCAGATGCCCACGATGCCCGAGCCGTCGCCGCCGTAGGTGAGGTCCGAGCTTCGAACCTGCAGGGCGAAGCTGTTGACGTTGAACCCGGCCAGCGTGTCGTCCCCGGTCTCCGAGAAGTCCAGCCCATACAGCAGGTCGAACACCCGGAGGTCCAGGAAGAACGAGTCGTCGGCCTGGCCCGCCCACGTCTTGCACTTCGTGCCGCAGCTCACCACGGCCTGGTTGGACAGCGCGGCGTAGTCCGGCATCGAGGCGTCCCCGACGTCGGATGGAGCCACTCGGGCGTCCTGGACCAGGGTGCTGCGGTGGGCCCCGCTGATCCGGTACAGGTTGTACGTCTGATAGAAGTTCAGCGTGGCGTCCGTGAGGTTGTTGACCACGCCCGTGTTGTAGAGGAACGAGTCGGTCGTCACGTAGTGGTTCTTGAAGATCCAGCGGTAGGTGACGTCGGCGATGGCGTCGCCGTCGTTGTCGATCTTGATCTCGTAGCGAACGCCCGGGGCGAACGAGTAGAAGTTCGGGCCGCCCGCCGGCTCCTCCAACGGGATCCAGTTGCTGATGATCGTCGTGGTGTCCGGCTTGTCCGGGCTCACGAACGCGTACAGGTCGGTGCCGTCCACCTGTGGATCGGCCGCCACCAGCGGCGCCTCACGGTGGCTGGATGCGGTTCCGGCCGTCGGGCCGAGCGCGGTGATCACGCCGACGCCGAGGGCGGCGGCCGTCACCAGTGCGGCCGTCGTCCTCCGGAACCGTCTGGGAAGCAGGCGCAACGAAACACACCTCCTTGGTCATGGGTGGTCGAACGGAAGCGGATCTCGAGCGACGGTCGCCCGTCCCGCGCCCGGACCATCCGGGCAACGGGTCGGCGGGTCACCCCCTTCTCGTCGTGACGACCGCGTCGAACACTGCTTCGTTGCCGGGACGACGACGGATCACTCAGACGAGCGATCCACCCCGAAATGACCCGAAGGGACTACGGGACCGGTCGCGGGGAGGGGCGACTGACCCGGAGGAAGCCCCAGAACATCACCGCGATGCCGGCGGCCAGCGCCACCGAGAAGAGCGGGACGACGTGGAATGCGGCCCCGATCCCCGACCCGACGGCGACGATGGTCGCGCCCACCGCGATCCCGAACGTCCCGGCCACGCGATCGCGCAGGCCCGGTCTGCCCTTCATCTGCAGCGCCGACCAGACCAGTCCGCCGATGAGCAGGAAGTAGGCGGGAAGCGAGTAGTACTGGGCCAGCCGGTACGGCAGGCTGCCGTCCCCGAAGACGTCCTTGCCGAGCGGGAGGGAACGCAGCAGGGGCAGTCGATGCACGTCGGCCCCCACCACCGCGACGACGGCGACCACGGAGAGCGCTGCGAGGACCACGACGAAGGCGTGGCCAGCCGCTCTCCTGGGAGCCAGCAGGTACACCTCGCCCGCCAGCAGGAACGGGACGTTCAGGACCGCCCCGAACAGCCAGTACACCCGGAAGTCGAACGCCGTCCACCCCTGGAGCACGCCGAGGAACATCGCCCCGGACGCCACGGCGTACATCAGGAGCGCCACCACCCAGACGGCCTCGTGGGGGCGCCACCGGTCGGCGACCCGCCCCGCCAACAGAGCGGCGAAGGCCAGCGCGATCACCGCCGCGACCAGCGGGAAGACCGCCAGCCCCCACCCGTGGCCGGTCGCGGCGATCACTCCGCGCCGGTCCCGGCTTCGGCTTCGACCTCACCCGGCCGCAACAGTTCCTCGCCCCGGAGGACCCGCCGCAACACCTTCCCGGTCACGTGGTGCGGCAGCTCGTCCACGATCTGGATGTCCTTCGGCCACTTGAACCGGGCAAGATAACCGTGGAGGAACAGGAGGATGTCGTCCGACGTGACGGTTCCTTCCTCGACCGGGACCACCCACGCTTGCACGGCCTCACCACTGCGTTCGTCGGGGATGCCGACCACCGCGGCTTCCGCAACGGCGGGATGCCGCTCGATGGCCTCTTCGACCTCCTGCGGGAACACGTTGAAGCCGGAGACGATGATGAGGTCCTTCTTCCGATCGACCAGGAACAGGTATCCGTCCTCGTCGCGGAAGGCCACATCGCCGGTGTGCAGCCATCCGCCCTCGAGGACCTCAGCGGTCGCCTCGGGCCGGTTCCAGTAGCCGGCGAACACGTTGGGCCCTCGAACGAGGATCTCGCCGGGATCGTCGTCCTCGACGTCCTGACCGTGATCGTCCACCAGCCGGACGTCCAGGTCGGGCATGGGAAGTCCGATCGATCCCGCCTTGGCTTCTCCGGCACCGACCGCGTTCGAGGCCACCGACGGCGAGGCCTCCGTGAGCCCGTACCCCTCCCAGATGATGACGCCGAGCCGGGTCAGGAACCGGCGCTGCACGTCGGGGTGGAGCCGGGAGGCGCCGGAGATGGCCAGCCGCACCGATGACACGTCCGGGACCGTGTCGAGGCTCTCGGCCAGATCCAGCCATGCAGCGAACATGGGCGGAGCCCCGGCCAGCACCGAGATGCGGTGACGCTCGATGAGCCGGAGGGTCTCCATGGCGTCGAACCGATCGACCAGCACGCCGGTCGCACCGGCCTTCATGGTCATCCCGAGCACCACGTTCAACCCGTAGATGTGGAACAGCGGAAGGGCCATCAAGGCGACGTCGTCGGGGGCTTCCATCAATCCTGGGACCGACGACATCTGATGGAGGTTCGCCATCAAGCTCCCGTGGGTGAGGACGGCGCCCTTCGGCGCGGCCGTGGTTCCCGAGGTGTAGGCGATGACGGCCGGGTCTTCCGGGTTGACCAGGGCGTCCGGAGGCTCGGCGTCGGTGGCCAGCGCCTCCTCGAGGGAGATCGTCCGCGCGGGCGCGGGGGGCCCACCGATCACCAGGATCGTCTGCAGGTCCGCCAGGCGGTCGCGCACGGCGAGCAGGGTGGGGACGGTGGATGCTTCGGCGATGGCCACCTTCGCTCCGTTGTCTGCCAGGATGTAGCCGACCTCCTCGGGCGTCAGCTGGATGTTCAACGGGGAGACGGCGGCCCCGGCCCGCAGCGCGCCGTAGAAGCTCGACACGAACTCCGGGACGTTGCCCGCCAGGATGGCCACCCGATCGCCTTTGGTCACGCCAAGCCCGGCCAGGGCGGCGGCCGTGCGGTCCACCAGCTCGTCCAGGCTTGCATAGCTGATCGAGCGACCGTGGAGGAACAGCGCCGGCTTGTCGGGGAAGTCGCCGGCGGAGAACCGGACCATCTGAGCAAGGTTCATGTCGTTCCGGGGGAGCGCGCCACGGGCCGAAGGATACTCGCCACCCGAGCCCGCCCCTAGAATCGCCCCCGACCATGCCCAGGAAACGACGTCGCCCCAGCCCGCGCCTGATCTTCTCGACGGCCCCGTTCTTCCGGCGGCCGATCCGGGACGCCTTCCGCCACGCCGCCGAGGCCGGGTTCGACGCCGTGGAGGTGATGGTGACCGGCGACCCATACACGCAGGAACCGCACCTGCTGGCCCCCCTGGCTAGGGAGTTCGGGATCCGGATCGAGGCCGTGCACGCGCCGTTCCTCCTCATCACCCGCCGGGTGTGGGGCACCGAGCCGACCGGGAAGATCTACCGCGCCGTCCACCTGGCCGAGGAGGTGGGCGC
>JBIOYQ010000123.1:0-17264 GCA_044870295.1 Actinomycetota bacterium | reverse complement strand
TACGGTTCGGGCCCGTGGACAACGAGCTGTGGGGGCCCGACTGGGCCGAGGTCCGAGCCCGCTGGCCGATCGATCCGGCGGTCGCCCATCTGAACCACGGCTCGTTCGGAGCCGTGCCGACGCAGGTGCAGCGCGAGCAGGACCGTCTGCGCGAGCAGACCGAAACGGATCCGACCGGGTTCTTCTGGTGGTTCCTGCCGGACGCGCTGGAGCGGGCTCGACTGGAGGCAGCCGAGTTCGTGCGGGCCGATCCCGACGGGTTCGTGTTCCTGCCGAACGTGACGACGGCGGTGAACACCGTCCTGGCTCGCCTCGACCTCGGTCCCGGGGACGAGGTGCTGCTCAGCGACCACGTCTACGGCGCGCTCCGCCTGACGGCCGAGCGCATGGCCGAATCGACGGGCGCGACGGTCGTGGTCAATCCGGTCCCGCTCCCGACGGACGGTCCCGAAGAACTGACGGCGTCCGTGCTCTCCGGCGTCACGCCTCGGACCAAGCTGGCCCTGGTCGAGCACATCGCGTCGCCCACGGCGTTGGTCTTCCCCATCGCGGACATCGTCTCCGAGCTTCGCGACCGCAGGGTGCTGTCCCTAGTGGACGGGGCGCACGTGCCCGGGATGATCGACGTGGACCTGGGCACCATGGCTCCCGACTTCTGGACCGGGAACTTCCACAAGTGGTGCTGTGCGCCTCGCGGCGCGGCCGGCTTCTTCGCCGCCGAGGAGCACCGCGACCGGATGGCGCCGCTCGTGACCTCCTGGGAGTCGCCGAAGGGGTTCGTCCCCTCCTACAGCTGGCTGGGGACCACCGACTACACCGCCTACCTGTGCGTGTCCGAGGCGCTCTCCTTCATGGGCGACCTTGGGTGGGAGCGGGTTCGCCGCCACAACCGGGAGCTGGCCAGGCTGGGCGCGCGGATCGTCCGAGACGCCATCGGCGTTTCGGCTGATTGGTCGGAGAAGGATGGGTTGTTCGAGGCCATGGCCCTCATCCCCTTGCCCGACGGAGTGGTGACCACTGTGGACGAAGGGAGAGCCCTGTCGCGCCAGATGGCCGCGGACCATCGCATCGAGGTCGCCGCGTTTCCATGGCGGGACCGGGGCTTCGTTCGTCTGTCAGCCCAGGTCTACAACGCACCGGCCGAGTACGAACGCCTGGCTCAAGCGCTCGGAGGGTTTTTGAGGAACTGAATTCCTAACCCGCTTGTGTGGCGACCAGCCCGTCGAGCTGGGCCGCATGTTCCTCGAGATGCCCCACGACGAACCGCTCCATGAGACCCGCGACGTCCATCTCCCCGAGCGTCGGATGGACGCCTCGCTTCACCCAGTCCTCCGGCGACAGGTCGTCGAGGAAGTTCCACAGGTCCGCCATCTGCGAACGCATGCGCGACCACAGCTCGTCGACCGGAACCGAGCGATCGCGCTCGATCGCCCCGACCCGGCCCTCGTCCGTCTTGACCCTTCCGAAGGGAACCGGCGCCGAGCCCGTGCCGGCCAGCACCAGACGTGCTTGCCCGATCCAGTACGGGATGAACTCCGCCAGGTGCGCCCACACCTGACCCCTCTCCCATTGCTCCTTCGAGGGCTCGTCCGGCTCGGTCAGGCCGGCAGCGGGGGCTGACCGAGCGTGCTCCTCCAGCCGCACGGCCACGTACTGGACGCGGAGCAGCAACGAATCGGCAGGCGATCGCATCTGGGTCACGGCCGCAACGGCTTGAGGGGCGGACCTTCGACGACCCGGTTGGCCAGGCGCCCCAGGCCCTCCACTTCGAGGACCACCTCGTCGCCGGGCCGCAGCCACGGGTAGGCCTCTTCGCCGTGCACCAGCGACAGCTCCAGGATGCACCCGGTCCCGCACGTCCCCGACCCGATCACGTCGCCCGGCACCAGTCGCGTCCCACGGGAGGCGTACGCGAGCATCTCTCCGAAGCTCCAGTAGAGGTCCGCCAGCGAGGCCCGCGAGTACTCGACCCCGTTCACGGACGCCGTCATCGCCAGATCGTACGCGCGATCCTTCCGGTCGGACTCGATCTCGTCGGGCGTCACCAGGAACGGACCAAGGCTGGTGGCGAAGTCCTTCCCCTTGGCCGGTCCGAGCGACAGCTTCATCTCGCGCCGCTGCAGGTCGCGTGCGCTCCAGTCGTTCATGACGATGAAGCCGACGATGTGCCGCTCCGCCTCCTCGGGATCGAGATCCGATCCTCCCTTCCCAACGACCGCTGCCACCTCCAGCTCGAAGTCCAACTGCGACGAGCCGGGTGGGATGGCCACGTCGTCGCCCGGCCCGAGGATCGCGGCCGGATTCGTGAAGTAGAAGACGGGAAGCTCGTACCAATCCGGCTCCATCTCGAGGCCTCGCCGCTGCCGTGCCGTCCGGACGTGCTGTTCGAAGGCGTAGAAGTCGCGGACGGACGGCGGTTCGGGGATGGGAGCGCGAAGCCGGACGGAGGCGAGGTCGTGCACGTCCGCCGGCTCGCGACTGGCCCGTTCTGCCGCTTCGGCCATGCGCCCGCCATCGTCACCGAGCAGATCGAGGAGCCGGACGCCAGGCCCGAGGGCCCGGACCTCTCCATCGCGGACGAGCCCCACACGCTCGCCCCCGTCCCGATCCGTGAACGTCGCCCACCGCATGCCGGTGCGGAGTCTAGCCGCGGGCGCCACTATCATCCGGACGATGGTCGCGGTGCGCGTGATCGCCTTCGTAGTGGGCGCGGTCGTGGTCTACGCGACCATCGGGTCGGCCGTCCGCACCGTGATCCTGCCGCGAGGGGTTCCCTCCAAGCTGACCCGGCTGGTTTTCCTGCAGACGCGAACGATCTTCCGACTGTGGGCAGGGCCGTGGGCCAGCTACGAGCGGCGCGACCGGGTTCTGGCCGTGTACGCGCCGGTGGCCCTCCTGGTGCTGCTGGCCGTCTGGGTGACCCTGATCCTCACCGGGTACACCGGCATGTTCTGGGGGCTGAGCGGTCGTTCCCTCCGCGACGCCTTCATCCTGTCGGGATCGTCGGTCCTGACGCTGGGATTCGCCCACCCGGGCGACCTGCCCAGCACCGTGCTGGCGTTCACCGAGGCCGGCGTCGGCCTGGTCATGCTGGCCATGCTGATCACGTACCTCCCGACGATCTACGGCGCCTTCTCGCGACGCGAGATCGCCGTCACGGACCTCGAGGTCCGGGCCGGATCGCCTCCTTCCGGGGTCGAGATGATCGAGCGCTACTGGATCCTGGGGCGCATCGACCGGCTCGAGGAAGTGTGGCTGCGATGGGAGGCGTGGTTCGAGGAGATCGAGGAGAGCCACACGTCCTTCCCGGCCCTGGTGTTCTTCCGCTCGCCGCAGCCCGACCATTCGTGGGTGACGGCGGCCGGCGCGGTGCTGGACGGGGCCTCGCTCATCGCGTCGACGGTGGACGCGCCTCGCAACGTCCAGGCCGAGTTCTGTATCCGCGCGGGCTACCTGGCCCTCCGCCGGATCGCGGACTTCTTCGGCGTCCCGTACGACCCACACCCTCAGCAGACGGATCCGATCGCCATCGGCCGGAACGAATACGACGCGGTGTGCGAGCGCCTGGCCACCGCGGGCGTGCCACTCAAGGCCGACCGCGAGCAGGCGTGGGTCGACTTCGCAGGGTGGCGGGTCAACTACGACGCCGTGCTGATCGCCATGGCCGGACTGACCATGGCTCCATACGCCATGTGGTCCTCCGATCGCTCACTTCGCGCATGGCGACCGAGGATGTTCCGGCGACGCCGTCAGGTGGCCAGCGAGCGATAGATCACGTGGCCGGGCTGCGACGGCCCGCCGGTGTAGTTCCAGCCCTCGCCCCAGATCATCACCGCGCTGTTCGTCGACGAATTCAGATCGATGCCCTCGTAGTCACCGTAGGGGAAGAGGAAGCCGTTCGGTCGCGACTCGGGCCGGTTGGGGTCGAACTGGGACACCCGGACGCTCGGCCCGCTCCAGGTGGTGCCCCCCGTGGTGGAGGTCCGGTACCACACGTTCCATCCGTTCGCGTGGTCGAGCGGCGCACCCAACCGGTCGTCCATCCACATGATCCCGATCTGATTGGGCGCGCCGCCCTCGATCCTGGGAAACAGCGCGTAGCACAGGGAGTCGGCGCATCCGTTCGCGTTCTTGTCGTCGGCCCGGCCCACATAGGCCCAGCTCGCCGCGTTCGTGCAGTCGAGGCCGGCGGCGCACCGGGACAGCTGGGCGATGGGAGGACTCCCTGCCTTCCTGTGGTCCTGCCCGTCCTGCCACAGCAGGTAGATGTTGCCAGCGGCGTCGATGGCGATGTCGTCCTGGATCCCGAAATAGGCGAAACCGCAGTTCGGGGCGTAGGGGCACTTGGGGCCGGCGGGGGCCGACGCGACTAGAGCGAACGAGGTCGAGGTCGTCCCGGCGAGCGTCCTCGAGACCCGATAGTTGCCCGCCTTGTTGCCGTTGCAGCTCGAGGAAGCACAGTCGCCCCAGGCGAACCACGCATTGTGGGCGGCATCCAGCGCCGCGCCCTCCGGGAAGGCCACGATATCGGCCCTCAGCACGTTGGTCTCGGTCCACGTGCGGCCGCCGTCGGACGAATGCGCCAGGTAGTGGTTCTTGGCGTGGGCGTAGGCCGTGTACACGTCCTGGCCGTACGCGATGGTCCAGGGGTGGTCGCAGTTCTTGCACTCCGGGCCGTTCACCTTGACGGCGGTGAAGGTGGCTCCGTGATCGGTCGACCTGGCCACGGCCACGTCCGTCTGCACGCCTTGGAGGCCGTAGACGAGGAAGCTCACGTACACGGCGCCCGTGACGGGATCGACCGTGACCACGCAGTCGACCTGGCTGGGGTAGTCCACACCCTCGATCGTGTCGGCCACCACGTGCTGTGGTCCGAACGTCTTCCCCCCGTCACTGGACACCTGGATGTACACGCGGTTGCGGTTCGCTGAGCTCGGGTCGCAGGTGGGATCGCCCACGAAATGGGCAAGCACCACGTACACGAAGGAGCCCCCATCAGTGGCGATCTCCGGCTCCCAGTCGTCCCCGCCGCAGAATCCGAGGCGGGTGGCCGCCCCTCGAGGCACGGCCATCGTCCCCGCCGGTTGCCGGAACGGGCCAGACTTCGCGGAGGAGGACTTCACCTTCGGCGGCAGCTCGCCCCCAGCGCCGGCCGCGCCAGGAGCCAGTGGCGCGACCACCAGCGCCAGCGTGGTCGCAAGGGTCGCCACGACCATGGTTCGTGAGATCGAAGGACGCCGGCCTGAACGCATCGCAGCCTCCTTGAGTGCGCGTCGCTGTGGGTCCGGCAGCGTAGCCTCCGGTCGGCCGTCTGCGCAAGCGCCGGCGCCCCATCTTCGCAGGTCGCGGTGTGAGAACTAGACCGATCGGCTCAGGACCTTCGTCCCCCTGTCTACCGACAGGGTCGGGGCCTACACTGCCGCTTCCCCCACCATGAGCGGCCTTCCCATCGTCCAGCCCCGCGTCCTGGACGCGATCCAGGCTCACATCAACTCGGCCTGGGCTCGGAAGGTCGGTGGGCTGCTCCTGGGCCGGCCCGGCGAACGTGGGCTCGTCATCGACGCCGCCCTTCCCGCCTCGCTGGCCGAGACCTACGAAGGAGAGATCGCCTTTCCCCCCCAGGTGTGGGAGCAGGCGTACGCGGCGCTCGACCACGAACCTCGCGGGGCCCGGATCGTCGGCTGGTATCACTCGCACCCGGGAACGGGTGTGACCCTCTCCGAGTACGACCGGCGGCTGCAGCGAACGCTCTTCGGGGACCCGTGGACCGTCGCCCTGGTGGTGGACCCCATCGCCGAGGCGCTCGCCTGGTACGGGTGGGACATCCGGGACCTGTCGGAGGGTCAGCCGCCGCGACGCCCAGCGCCGGCCGGAACCGTCAACGGCCGAGGCCAACCCGGCCGGGGGGCTAGGGCCGCCGCCGCCGGACTGGTGGTCCTTGGCCTGGTTGCGGGTGGGGCCGGCGGGTACTGGCTGAGCGACTGGCACGACCACGCCGACCAGGGTTCCACCGCGGCGCTCACCAGGCAGGTGCAGGCGCAACACCTGGAACTGGACCGGATCCGAAGGCTCCTGCACCAGGCCCGAGAGATCACGACGCACGAAGAGACTCGACTGCGAGAGCTCCGATCGGATCTGGACGCGGCCAAGCGTTCTCTGCGAGAGGCTCGCAGGAAGCTGCGCCAAGCCGGGCCTTTCGGCGTGGTGGTGCACCATCCCGTCCAACCGGGCGACAGCCTGTGGGACCTGGCGGGGACGTTCTACGGGGATCCGCAGAAGTGGCCGAAGATCCTGGACGCCAACCGCTCCGTCATCAGCGACCCCGACCGCCTCGAGGTCGGGCAGGTCCTGGCCATCCCGCTCGGCCCCTAGGGATAGCGACCAGCCGGTCGCAGTAATCTGCGAAGCCGTGCCTCGCCCATCCGTGCATCGCATGCTCGAGATCTTCCGCGTGCTCAACCATCGCGAGCTGCGGGCCCTGTGGTACGCGGACCTCATCAACGACGCCGGCGACTTCATCACGTTCATCGCCCTGGCCGTCTACGTGAACAACCTGACCGGATCGGCCACCGCCGTGGGGTTCGCGCTGGCCCTCCGTGCCATCCCGTGGTTCACCATCGGCCCGTTCGCCGGCGTGCTGGTGGATCGCATGGACCGCCGGGCGGTCATGATCGGCACCAGCCTGGTCCGGGCGGCCCTCATCGGAACGCTGCCGTTCACCCACGCCCCGTGGCAGGCCTACGTGCTTTCCTTCGCGTCCTCTTCGCTGAGCCCGCTGTTCCGCCCGGCGCGGGCGGCCCTGTACGCGCAGGTGGCCGAGGGCCCGGTGTTGGTGCGGGTGCTCGCCATCACGGAGACCACCCACCAGGTGCTGCACACGGTCGGGCCGGCGCTCGGCGGGCTCGTGGTCCTCCTGGTCGGGGCCCGGCACGCGTTCTTCTTCGATGCGGCCTCGTTCGTGATCGCGGCGGCGTTCGTCACCACCGTGCACCCCCGCGGGAAACCCGAACGCGAGCGAGGAACGACGATGCAGGACCTCCGTGACGGGTTCCGCGCCCTGTTCGGCGCGCCTGCCGTTCGGACGTACGCCTTGGTGAACACGGCGATCGACTTCGGCTTCTCCGGGATCATCGCGTTGCTGGTCGTGTACGTCCGCGACGTGCTGGGCGGCCCCGGCGGGCAGTACGGCCTCATCCTGTCCATCGCCGGCCTCGGGACGGTCGTAACCAGCCTCGCGGTGGCGTCTCGGGACGACCGACACCCCCGCACGCCGTGGGCCCTCATCTCGGTCGCGGGGGTGGCGTCGTTCGCCTTCACGTGGTTCGAGCCGTCGTTCGCGTTCTTGATCCCCATCGCGTTCGCCGCAGGCCTGGCGGACGCCGGGCTCGGCATCCCCGCGGCCGCCACCCTGGCCGAGGCGCTGCCCAACGAGATCCGGGGCCGGGCGAACAGCATGAGCCACGCCATGCTCGCCGTGGCGGAGACCGTCGGCAGCATTGGTTTCGCCTGGTTGGGTGAACCGGGCCGATTGGGTCCGGCGCATGCGATCGCCCTGGCAGCGGTCGTGGGCACCGGCTTGGCCGCCGTCGTGATGGCCGGTGGCGGCTTGGCGGCCATCGCCCGCCACGAGCAGGTTCGTCTGGCAGGCATCCGCCCCGATCACAGCTGACCGGCACGTCCCTCGCAACGGTCTGGACCGACGCCATGGCGTCGCCCTATCCTTCGCGGGGCTTCGGACGGAGGGGAGGGGTCGGTGCGTCGAGGGGTCGGGCTCGTCGCTGCGGCGGTCCTGCTGACGACGCTCCTGCCTCCGTCATCCGCGTCCGCTTCCCACCGAGCGGCGCCACCACTTCCCAACTCGATCGCCTCGATCGGGGATTCCATCACCAGGGCGTTCGACGTGTGCTGCTTCTACGGCGACTACCCAGAGCATTCGTGGGCGACGGGGTACGACGACACCGACGTCGTCTCCAGCCAGTTCGAGCGCATCCTGGCCCAGAACCCCGCTATAGCCGGAGCCACCTACAACGACGCGGTGACCGGATCGCAGATGGACGACGCGCCCGGCCAGGCCGCGGAGGCCGTTGCGCAAGGGGCCGACTACGTGACCATCCTCATGGGCGCGAACGACCTGTGCACCGACTCGGGGGCGACCATGACCAAGCCCGCCGACTTCCAGAGCCAGTTCGAGGCCACGCTCGCGACGCTGGAGGCAGGGCTTCCGGCCGGCGCGCACATCTTCGTGAGCAGCATCCCGGACGTGTACCAACTGTGGCTGGTCCTGCACGACGATCCGGCTGCGCAGCTTGTGTGGGCCGTAGCCCAGATCTGCCAGTCGCTGCTCTCACCGTTCAACAGCGAGCGCGACCGGCAACGCGTGGTGCGAAGAGAGCTGACGTTCAACCGGATCCTCCAGCAGGGATGCAGGCAGTACGCGAACTGCCGCTTCGACCGGTACGCGACCTATGCCTTCAAGTTCACGGCCGATATGGTCAGCACGCTTGACTACTTCCACCCCAACCTGAGCGGCCAGGCCGCGTTGGCGGATGTGACCTGGGCCGCCTCCTGGTGGCCGGCCTCCTGATCCGGACTCACTGCGCCGCCATGCGCGAGACCAGATCGCGTTCCTCCGGGCCGAACCACGGCGGGTTGCCGGCCGCGGCGTTCTCGGTCATGCGGCCGAGCCTGGACGTCGCCGGGATGGCGGTGTGGCATCGCGGGTCGGACAGTATCCACTTCAGCAACGCCTGAGCCCACGTGGTCACGCCGAACGGAGCCAGCGCGGCGAGCTGATCCGGCTTCGGCGGCCGTCGCATCAACGCGCCTTCGCCGAACGGCCGCATCACCACCACACCGAGCCCGAGGTCCGCGGCCAGAGGAAGGATCGACAGCTCCACCTCGCGCTCCTGCGGGTTGTACGGGATCTGGATGGCGTCGATGCGACCGGTCCGCATGACGGCCGCCAGCTCCTCGAAGGCCGACGGGCTCCAGTGCGTCGCCCCGATCGCCGACACCACCCCCTCCTCCTTGAGGCGCTCCAGCGTCGTCAGGTGCTCGCGCCAGGCGACCAGGTTGTGGACCTGGTACAGCTCGACACGCCCGCCGAAGTAACCGAGGGCGCGCTGGATCTGGGCCTCGCCCTCCTGAGGGGACCGCGTCCAGACCTTGGTGGCGATCAGGGCGTCATCCCGCCGGCCTTCCAGCGCCCGGCCCAGCACGCGCTCCGCCTCGCCGTACATCGGCGACGAGTCGAACAGGTCCGCTCCCACGGACAGTGCCTCGTCGACCCTGGCCCTGGCGTCGTCCTCGTCTCGCCGTCCACGAACGTCGAACGTCTTCCAGGTGCCGACACCCACGGTGGGCACCTCCAAGCCGGATCGACCCAGCACACGACGCTGCATGTCAGGGCACGCCGCCGCTCAGGATGGTGGCCACCTTCGCCGCGTCGATGTTCCCGCCCGACACCACGGCCACCACGGACCCGGATCCGGCCCGCCCGGAGAGCGCGGCTGCCACCGACGCAGCGCCGGCACCCTCCGCCACGACGTGATTGCGGGTCGCCAGGAGCCTGACGGCATCCGCCACCGCTTCGACCGACACGGTGAGCGAGCCGTCCAGCAGACGGCGGGCGACGGGAAACATGTCGTCGAACACGCTCTTGCCCCCGATGCCGTCCACGAACGTGTGCACGGCGTCCACGGGCGTGGGGCGTCCCGCGGCCAGAGAAGCCGCCAGGGGTGCGGCCGTCTCCACCTCGGCGGCGAACACCTTGGCCTGGGGTCGCAACGCCTTGATGGCCGCGGCGATCCCGGTCGACAGCCCGCCACCGCCGTACGGGACGACCACCGCGTCGACGTCCGGGAGATCCTCCAGGATCTCCAGCCCGATCGTTCCGTTGCCCGCCATCACCTCGGGCGACGCGAAGGGGTGGATGAACAGCCGATCCGACAGCGGCGGGTAGACGCGATCGCTCATGAGCTGCCACCAGTCGTCCACCGGCACCTTGACGATGGCCGCGCCCAGGCGTTCGACGGCGGACAGCTTCGCTTCGGGTGCGGTCTCCGGGACGACCGCCGCACACGGGATCCCCAGCCGGCGCGCGTGCCAGGCGACGCCCTGCGCCATGTTCCCCGCGCTCGCCGTGTAGACGCCGTTGGCCAGCCGGGCCGGATCGGCCAGGGCCATGGCGTTCCCCGCTCCCCGGATCTTGAACGAACCGATGGGCTGCAGGTTCTCGAGCTTCAGGGAGATCTCCGCAGGGAGGTCGTCCGCGTTCAGGCGAACCAGTGGTGACCGGACGATCCAGTCACCGATCCGGTCGCGGGCGGCCCGGATCTCGTCGAGCGTTGGGACACGGACCACCCCGGCGGGCTCAGTCGGCATGGCGACCGCCACCCAGCTCGACCCGGACCCCGGCTCCGGCCTCCATCGCCCTTTCGTACACGACCCGCGCCGCGGCGAGGTCCTCCACGGCCAGACCCACGCCTCGGAAGACCGTGATCTCGTCGTCGGATCGCCGTCCCGGTCGGTCTCCCGCCAGGACCTCACCCAGCTCCCCGGCGATGTGGTCGTCGCCGATGGCCCCCTCCGCCTTCGCCAGGACGAACTCCCCCGCTTCGTTCACCGCGGATTCGCGACGGTCCACGAACAGGCGGGATCGAACCACGGCTCCCGTGTCCAGCTCACGGTTGCCGGGACCCACGGCGCCGATCGCGTTCACGTGGACGCCGGGCGCGAGCCACGCTCCGAGCAGGACCGGCTCTCGAGACGACGTGGTCGTGCAGATCAGGTCTGCGCCCTCGACGGCGTCGCGCGCCGTCGGCGCCGCTTCGACGTGGATCCCTCGCTCGGCCGCCTCGCGACGGGCGAACGCGGCGGCACGGGCCGCCGTCCTGCTCCAGACCCGAACCCTCCGGACGGGGCGAACGGCGCACATCGCCTCGAGGTGCGTGCGGGCCTGCGTGCCGGATCCGAGGATGGCCAGGTCGCCCGCGTCCTCCCGGGCCAGGGCCCTCGTCGCCACACCGCTGACCGCCGCGGTCCGGACGGCCGTGATCTCCGTGGCGTCCATGATGGCGAGGAGGCGGCCGCGCTCGCCCTCGAACAGCATGACGGCGCCCTGATGCGCATCCAGCTCCGTACCGGTGTTCCCCGGGAAGACCGTGATGACCTTGATGCCCATGGCCCCGGCCGCCGGCAGCACGGATGGCATGGCCGCCAGCGCGCCGGAGCGATCCGGCAACCACACCACCGTACGCAGCGGCATCAGCGCCGCTCCCTTCGTCAGCGCTGTCAGCGCGTCGGCGACGGCCTCCATGCACCGATCCATGGTCAGCAGGCGCGACACGTCACGCTGGCCCACGATCAGAACGTCCAACCGATGACCTCGGTCCTTGGATGAGCGGGCGCACTGTAGCACCGGGCTCAGGACGTACCCTAGGCAGGTCATGGCGATGGTCGAACGCATCCCCGGCGAGCAGGCGGTCCCGCAGTGGTCCGGCCAGGTCGCCGGGATCTACATCGGCCCGGTTGCCGGCCAGCCGCTGGAGGCCGTCGACCAAGTTCGAGCCGTGAAGGGGCGCGGCCTGGAGGGCGACCGGTACTTCCTTCGCACCGGGACCTATTCCGAGCTGCCGGGCACAGGGCGTGAGGTCACCTTGATCGAAGCCGAAGCCATCGACGCCGCTGCCCGTGACTATGGAGTGCAGCTGGCCCCCGGCGATGCCCGCCGGAACCTCCTCACGGCCGGGGTCCCGCTCAACCACCTGGTGGGACGGGAGTTCTTCGTCGGACAGGCCCGGCTCCGGGGGATGCGACTGTGCGAACCGTGCGGCCACCTGGCCAAGCTCACCCGGCGGCCCGTGGTGAAGACGCTCTCCCACCGCGGCGGACTGCGGGCGGAGATCGTCGAAGGCGGAACCATCCGCCAGGGCGATCCGATCCGGCCGGCTGAAGCGTCGGGTTAGGCGACCGAACGCAACCAGGCCACGCCGACCACGCCCGGCCCGGTGTGGATACCCATCGACGGACTGAACTCGGTGACGTCCGTGCCCTCGCCCAGGAGCTCTTGCAGAGCAGCGGCCCGTTCGGGGGCGGCGGCATGGAACACGAACGACGCGGGGGCATCGCGAAGGCCGCCGGCCACCGCCTCCTTCCGTATCCTGCGCATGGCTGCCGGCAGGCTGCGCGGCACGCCCACCCGCTCGACCGCTCCGCCGCTCAGCCGGAACACGGGCCGGATGCCGAGCTGGTGGGCAAGCTGGAGCGCAACCATGGGCACGCGGCCGCTCCGCCGGATGAAGTCGACGCCGTCCAGCGCCGCCACCAGGCCCGCCCGCCGGCCGGCTTCCTCGGCGCGCTCCACCACCTCCTCGACGGCGCCCCCCTCCGCCGCCATCGCGGCCGCAGCCAACACCACCAGGCCATGCGCGGCGGCGGCCGTTCGGGAGTCGACGACGGGAACGGGTCGACCGGACATCTCGGCCGCCACCGCCGCGTTCCGGTACATCGCGGTGAATTCGGTGGCGGGACTGATGACGACCACCGGGCCCTCCGCCGCCTCGATGGCCGCGAGGTACTCGACCGGGGACGGGGCGCTCGATTTGACCGACTCCCCTCGCTCCAGCGACCGATAGACGAGGGGGGCGGCGTCATCCATCCCGTCGCGAAGATCGCCCGACCGCAGGTGGATCATGATGGGGAGGACCGTGATCGGCAGGTCGCCGAGCACCCCATCGGGAAGGCACGCGCTGGAGTCGGTGACGATGGTGACCGTGGGCATCCGGTCATCACCCTAGTCGAAGCAGGTGGGCGCTGTGCCAGAATCGCCGGATGAGCCAGCTGCTGGCTCGCGAACGCTTCCCCATCGCCGGCCTGGTGGCACGGACGGGCGTCCCTGCGGCGACGATCCATCATTACCGCCGGCTCGGCCTGCTTCCGCACCCTCGGCGGGTCGCACCGAATCGTTTCCTCTACGACGATCGCCACGTCCGGTCCCTGAAGCTGATCCGCCTCCTACGGGAGCGCCGTGGGCTGTCCCTGGCAGTGATCCGGCGGATCCTCCCCGACCTCCTCGGGCTGGATCGAGAACAGGCATTCCGCCCGGAGATGTGGGACCTGGCGATGGGCGCGCACCCGGAGAAGCGGCGGTCACCCGCGGACCGGATGCTGGACGCGGCCATCGACGCCTTCTCGCGCCGTGGCTACGCCGACGTGAACGTGGACGAGATCTGCCGCTCCGCCGGCATCGCCAAGGGCTCCTTCTATCGCCACTACGGCTCGAAGGAGGAGCTCTTCTTCGCCGCGGCCAAAGCCGCCGCCGTGGGGATCGTCGAGGACCTGAAGAGATCCAGGGTGGGGGTCGGGCTCCCGTTCGAGCGCGCGGCCGACGTCGTGGCCCGATCCCTCGAACCCAGGCTCCCCCTCTTCATGGAGCTGTTCACGCGAGCCGTCCAGCGGCGACCGGGGTACCCCACCGCGGCCCGGGAGCTCTTCACCGCGCTGGCACTTCGCATCGGTGAGCTCCAGGCTCCCGGGGACCCCCTCGGGACCGGTGCCCAGGTGTTGCTTCAGGCGACGCTGACCACGTTTCGTCGGACCCTGGAGCCGTCCGCACTGGCGGCCCTGGCGGCCGCCGCCACCAGCCCGGGCTGACGGCCATCACCGCACGTCAACGCGCTCTGTCACGTTCCTGACACCTCGCCAACTTGACAGCCCGATCAGGGCCTACCGAAGATGCAAGCAAGAGGCTTGACCGGGTGGTCATCCCCGCTGGTCGCAGGCCGCCCGCGACGCGTCGACACAGGATGCATCCGGCCGTGAAGGGGTCTTCCGGGGGAAGGATCGGGCGATGAAGTTCCTGTTCGAGAACCACAGCTTCCGCACGACCGACTGTGGTCAGTTCGTGGACGTCACCGACGACGTGCGAGACATGGTGGCCCGCAGTGACATCCAGAACGGCATGGCGTTGGTCTACTCGCCGCACACCACGTGCGCGATCCTGGTCAACGAACGGGAGACCGGATTCATCGAAGACTTTGGCTCGCTCATCGAGTCGCTGGTCCCGTTGAGCGGCATCTACCGGCACGACGATCTCGACGCCCGCACCGAGAACCTCGATGACGACCCCCACGACGTACCGAACGGACACGCGCACTGCCGTCAGGCATTGCTGGGATCGGCCTCCCAAGCCATCCCCATCGTCCAGGGCGAGCTGCAACTGGGTCGATGGCAGCGTGTGTTCTTCCTGGAGCTGGACCGGGCGCGAGATCGCCGGGTGCTGATCCAGGTCATGGGGGAATGATGGACGCGGCCCAGGCGGCCCTTCCATCGTCGGTGACCGACCGGGTGATGGCCAAGGCCCGGTCCGAGAACTTTCCCGTTGCGTCGCGTTTCCTCCCCGCCGCCATCCGGCACCACCTCTTCGCCATCTACGGGTTCGCCCGGCTCGTCGACGACATCGGCGACGAAGCCCCGGGCGATCGGCTGCGATGGCTGGCGTGGTTGGAGGACGAGGTCGACAGGGTCTACGACGGGACGCCGACCAATCCGCTGATGCGACGACTGGTCCCCACGGTCATCCGGTTCGGGATCCCGCGTGAGCCGTTCGACCAGCTGATCGCGGCCAATCGACAGGACCAGGAAGTCCAGGCGTACGCCACGTTCGGGGAGTTGGTTCGCTACTGCGAGCTCTCGGCGAATCCCGTGGGCCACCTGGTGCTGTATGTGTTGGAGAAGGCAACGCCGTCGCGGATGCGACGGTCCGACGACGTCTGCACCGGTCTGCAGTTGGTGGAGCACTGGCAGGACGTGGCCGAGGACCTCGCGCGCGGCCGCGTCTACCTGCCGCAGGAGGACCTCGATCGGTTTGGCGTCGGCCGCGGCGACCTGTCGGCCCCCCGCGCCGGGATCGCCTTCCGCCGCCTCATGGCGTTCGAGGTGGGGCGGGCCCGGGATCTCTTGGATCGCGGCGCTCCGTTGGCGGCCGACCTGGAGGGGCGGGCCGGGCTGGCCATCGCCGGCTTCGTCGCGGGTGGACGCAGCGCCCTGGATGCCATCGGGCGCGCTGGGTATGACGTGCTGTCGTCCTCGCCGCGTCCGTCCCGACCCCGTCGGGCGTGGACGTTCCTCCGCGTGGCGGCGGGAGCCTGGGTGGATCGGTGGAGGGCGGCGAGGTGAACACCACCCTGGCCTATCGCCATTGCGAGGGCGTGACCCGTTCCCGCGCGGCCAACTTCTACTACGGGATCCGGCTGCTGCCTCCCACGAAGCGATGGGCACTGTGCGCGATCTACGCGTTCGCCCGCCGCATCGACGACATCGGCGATGGACCGCTCGACTCCGCCGCGCAGCTTCGATCGCTGGAGGAAGCTCGGGCCGGACTCCGCGCCGCGGACGCGGCTTCGAGTGATCCCGTGCTGGCGGCGGTGGCGGACACGGCAGCGCGGTTTCCTCTTCCTCTGGGGGCGTTCGACGAGCTGATCGACGGCGTGGAGATGGACGTCCGGGGCTCGACCTATCCCACGTTCGAAGACCTCGAGGTGTACTGCCGCCGGGTGGCCGGCTCGATCGGCCGCCTGTCCACCGCGGTGTTCGGTCCGTCCCTGCCGGAAGTGGGCGCGCGCCTTGCCGACGATCTGGGCGTGGCCATGCAGCTCACCAACGTCCTTCGAGACGTCCGGGAGGATCTGGCGCGCGGTCGGGTGTACCTGCCTGCGGCCGACCTGGCCCGCTTCGAGGTGGACGCGGGGCTGGTGACGTCTGACCCGGCCCGACTCTCGACGCTGGTCAGGTTCGAGGTGGAGCGGGCTCGCACGTGGTTCGCTCAGGGCCTGCGGTTGCTGCCCCTGCTGGATGCCCGAAGCGCCTCGTGCGTCTCGGCCATGACCGGCATCTACCGGCGCCTCCTGGCTCGATTGGAGCGCCACCCGGAGGACGTTCTCCGGCGGCGGGTGTCGCTCCCTGCGTGGCAGAAGGCGTGGGTGGCCGCCCGGAGCCTGGCGGGGGTGGGTTCGTGACCGAAGCGCGCGTCGTCGTGGTCGGCGGTGGCCTGGCCGGGCTGTCGGCGGCGCTGGCCTGCGCCGACGGCGGTGCCAGGGTGACGCTGTTCGAAGCCAGGCCGAGGCTGGGCGGCGCCACGTTCTCCTTCACCCGGGACGGGCTCTCCGTGGACAACGGCCAGCACGTCTTCCTCCGATGCTGCACCGCCTACCGAGGCTTCCTGGATCGGGTCGGCGCCACCGAACGAACCGTCCTGCAGGATCGGATGGCCATCCCGGTGCTCTCTCCCACCGGGCGGATGGGGTGGCTCCGCCGGGACGCGCTGCCGGCGCCGCTCCATCTGGGCCGCTCGCTGGCGCGGTATCCGTTCATCCGGGGCGCCGACCGGGCCCGGGTCTTCCGGGCGGCGCTGGCCCTGGGGCGGCTCGATCCCGACGACTCGTCGTTGGATGGCCGGACGTTCGGGGCCTGGCTGCGCCAGCATCGCCAGTCCGATGCGGCCGTCGAGGCCCTGTGGAACCTGATCGCGCTCCCCACGCTCAACCTCCCGGCCGACGAGGCGTCGCTGGCGCTGGCCGTGAAGGTTTTCAAGACCGGGCTGCTGTCGGAACGCGACGCCGCCGACATCGGGTATGCCGGGGTCCCCTTGGCGCAGGTGCACGGCGAGCCGGCCGGTCGCGCGCTGGCGCAGGCCGGAGCCGACATCCATCTCCGCGCGCCCGTCCGGGGGATCGCGGCGATCCCGGGCGGAGCCCTCGGCGACGGCGCCATGCCGTCGCGCTTCGACGTTGCGACGCTGGGCGGGGCGGTGGAGGCCGACGCCGTCATCGTCGCCGTGCCGCACGATCGGATCGGAGAGCTGCTACCGGCCGGAGCCGTCGATGACCCCTCGGCGTTCGTCCGCCTCGGGGTGTCACCGATCGTCAACGTGCACGTCGTGTTCGATCGCCGCGTGACCGATGTGCCGTTCGCGGCGGGCGTGGGCACGCCGATTCAATGGGTGTTCGATCGCACCGGGGCGTCCGGGCTCGACCACGGGCAGTACCTGGCCATCTCGATCTCGGGGGCCGATCGCGAGATCGGCGAGCGCACCGACGAGCTGCGGGCGCGCTTCCTGCCCGCCCTGAGCGCGCTGTTCCCCCGAGCGGGTCAGGCCGTGGTGGAGCGGTTCTTCGTGACCCGCGAGCATGCCGCGACGTTCCGACAGGCTCCCGGGACCCGCAGCCTCCGCCCGCCGGCTCGGACGCGGCTGCCCGGCCTGTACG
>JBIOYQ010000122.1:0-20828 GCA_044870295.1 Actinomycetota bacterium | reverse complement strand
ATGGCGCGGCCGCCTGGGACGGCTGACCACGGCGAAGCCGGCCGCGTTCCTGATCGCGACCGTCCTGCTGGTGGGCCTCCTCCTGGCCGGGTCGCAGATCCGTTCGGCCCGGCTGGGGTTCAGCTTGATCAGCGGCCTTCCCCCGGACACGCAGGAGCATCAAGCGGCACAAGCCGCGGGTCAGGGATTCGTTCCCGGGGTCCTGTCGCCGACGGAGATCCTGCTCGAAGGCCAGGGCATCGGAAACCACCGACAGGAGCTCTCCGCGCTGGAAGCCGCGGTGGGCCGGGAGCCGGGCGTGGCCGCGGTCCTGGGCCCCCGTGAGGAAGCCACCGGCGTGGCGCTGTTGGGCGGGATCGTGGGAAACGAGGGGGTCCCGGCCCAGCCGGGCATCGCCGTCTCGAAGGATGGAAACGCTGCCCGCCTGGTCGTGATCCTGGAATCGGACCCGCTCGGCGGGGTTGCCATCCAGGACATCCGCGCCATGCGCGAGCGGTTCCCCGAGCTGTTGGGACAGGCCGGGCTGCCGGGTGTCCGGGCGGCGTTCGCCGGCGACACCGCCCTGGCCGACGACACGGTGCAGCGGACGCTGGACAACCTGGGTCGGATCGCCGCCGCGGCCCTCGCGGTGGACCTTCTGTTGCTCGTGTTGTTCCTGCGGTCCCTGGTAGCCCCGCTCTATCTCCTGGCGGCCAGCGTCCTCGCCTTGCTGGCGTCGCTCGGGATCACCACGTGGATCGTGCAACACATGTGGGGAGTCGACCACCTCACCTACTACGTCCCGTTCGCCGTCGCGGTCCTGCTCGTGTCGCTCGGCTCGGACTACAACATCTTCATCGTCGGCCGCATGTGGGAGGAGGCCCGGCATCGTCCGTTGCGCGATGCGGTGGCCATCGGTGCGCGCCGGGCCACCCGTCCGATCACCCTGGCCGGTCTGACGCTGGCCGGCAGCTTCGCCCTGCTGGCCCTGGTCCCGATCGGACCGTTCCGCGAGTTCGCCTTGGCGATGTCCGTCGGCGTCCTGGTCGACTCGTTCCTGGTGCGGTCGCTCCTGGTGCCGGCCCTGGTCTCGTTGTTCGGCCGGGTGAGCTTCTGGCCGAGCCGCGGCCCGGCGACGGCGGGGGTCGCGCAGCAGGAAGCCGCCTGACGATTCCCGAAGCGGTGGCGCCCGCGCGCTACCATTCCCAGATGGCGACGTACGACCCCTCCGTCATCGAGCCCAAGTGGCAGGCCGCGTGGGAACGTGCGCGCCTGTTCGAGGCGGTCGAGGAGGACGACGGCCGGCCGCGCTTCTACAAGCTGCACATGTTCCCGTATCCCTCGGGCGATCTGCACACCGGCCACGCCGAGGCCTTCGCCATCAGTGACATCCTGGCCCGGTTCATGTGGATGCGCGGCCACAACGTGCTGCATCCCATGGGCTGGGACGCCTTCGGGCTGCCCGCGGAGAACGCCGCCATCCAGCGGGGCTTGCATCCGATGGAGTGGACCTACCGCAACATCGAGCAGCAGCGCCGCACGTTCAAGCGCTACGGGATGGCCTTCGACTGGTCGCGCGAGCTGCACACCAGTGACCCCGAGTACTACCGGTGGACGCAGTGGCTGTTCCTCGAGCTGTACGAACGCGGCCTGGCCTACCGGAAGCTGGCGCCGGCCAACTGGTGCCCGAAGGACCAGACCGTGCTCGCCAACGAGCAGGTCATCGGGGGCCGATGCGAGCGGTGCGGCACGCTGGTGGTTCGGAAGGATCTCACCCAGTGGTTCTTCAAGATCACCGACTACGCGGACCAGCTGCTCGACGACATGGAACAGCTCGACTGGTCCGAACGCGTGCTCAGCCAGCAGCGCAACTGGATCGGTCGGTCCTACGGCGCCGAGGTCACGTTCGAGATCGCCGAGACCGGCGACGCCGTCCCCGTATTCACGACCCGACCGGACACGCTGTGGGGCGTGACGTTCTTCGTGTTCGCTCCTGAGCATCCGCTGGTGTCCAAGCTGGCCGAGGCCGGTGGAACGGCCGGCCCGGTGAAGGAACTGCAGGACCGCCTCCAGCGGACGCACGCGTTCGAGCGCGACGAAGCCTTGACCCGCGAGGGGCTGCCGCTCGGCATCCACGCTGTCAATCCCGTCAACGGTGAGAAGGTGCCGGTGTTCGTCGCTCCGTATGTCCTCATGGACTACGGGACCGGGGCGATCATGGGGGTGCCCGGCCATGACCAGCGCGACTTCGAGTTCGCGCGGGAGCACGGTCTGGAGATCCGCATCGTGATCGAACCCGAGGGGATGGACGCCGATCCGGCCTCCATGACCGAAGCCTGGCCACACCAGGGGGTGATGGTGAACTCCGGTCCTTTCGACGGGACGCCGTCCCCGGAGTCGATCGAGCGCGTGATCGAATGGCTGGAGCGCGAGGGCAAGGGTCGTGCGGCCACGTCGTACCGCCTGCGCGACTGGCTGATCTCGCGGCAGCGGTACTGGGGCCCGCCCATCCCGATCGTGTACTGCCCCACGTGCGGCGAAGTGCCCGTGGCTGAAGCCGATCTCCCGGTGGTGCTCCCGAAGGACGTCGACTTCTCGCCGCACGGCGAGTCACCGCTGGCGAGGAATGAAGCGTTCGTCAACACGACCTGTCCCCGGTGCGGAGGGCCGGCCCGGCGCGAGACGGACACCATGGACACGTTCGTCGACTCGTCGTGGTACTTCCTGCGGTACGTGTCCCCGCACGACCAGGACCGTGCCTGGGAACGTGAGGCTCTCGACCGATGGCTTCCGGTGGACATCTACAGCGGGGGCATCGAGCACGCCATCCTCCACCTCCTGTACTCCCGGTTCATCACCAAGGTGCTCTTCGATCTGGGGCTCGTGGGCTTCACCGAGCCATTCCACAAGCTGGTGAACCAGGGAATGGTCCTGTACCACGGGGACGCCATGTCGAAGAGCCGCGGCAATCTGGTTGAGCTCGGCCCCACCATCGATCGGTGGGGGGCCGACGCCACGCGCCTGGCGGTCATGTTTGCCGGGCCGCCCGAGGACGACGTCGATTGGGCCTCGGTCTCCATGTCCGGCCTCCGGAAGTGGCTCGGCCGGGTGTGGCGCGCGGTGTTCGAGGCGGCGAGCCGCCGAGCCGCCGGGGCGACCCCGGACGTGGACGACGAACTTCGAAGGACCACCCACCGTACCGTCAAGGCCGTGACGGCGGACTACGAACGGGTCGGCTTCAACGTGGCCATCGCGAAGATGATGACGCTCACCAACGAGCTGCAGCGAGCCCTCGACGCGGACGCCGGGGGAGAGGCGGCGATCGAGGCGGCGGAGCGCCTGGTCCTGCTCGTTGCGCCGATGGCCCCGCACATCGCCGAGGAGCTGTGGCACGAGGCCCTCGGACATGACGCCACCGTGGCGATGTCGACCTGGCCGTCCTGGGACGAGGACCTCGCCAGCGAGGACCAGGTTGTGCTGGTCGTGCAGGTCGATGGCAAGATGCGGGATCGGATCACCGTTCCGGCCGACGCCGACGAATCTGCCTGCATCGCCGCCGCCGAGCGATCAGACCGAGTCCGTCGCGGCCTGGAAGGCGCCCAGGTCGAGCGCACCATCGTCCGGCCGCCGAAGCTGGTCAACTTCGTCACGAAGCGGCGCTGAATCCGTCCATCCGTGACGGATCTCACTGACCGAGCCGCGAAGGTCTGCTAGCGTTCCGGTTCCCTTCCCGCCCTTCCGCACTCCCATCCTCCTCACGGATCCTTCCGCGGATTCACCGTGGGCTGGATGAGGTGACCGGATGATCACCGAACGGATCGACGAGCATCTGGGGACCCTTCGCAGGCGGGAGCGCGGGGGGCTGGCTCTGCTGGCGGTCCTGGTAGTGGCCGGTGCGGTGTTCTGGTACGTCAGATCGCTGCCGCGCCCCGTGACCATCGCGACGACGAATGGGACCCGTCCCGCCGGCGTGGCGGCGGCCTCGTCCCCCAGTCCATCGCCGGCCCCGCTCCTGGTGCACGTGGCGGGCAGGGTCCGACACCCCGGCGTCTACCAACTGCACCAGGGAGACCGGGTCATCGACGCCATCCAGGCTGCGGGTGGGACCCTGCGGGGGGCGGACCTGCGGAGCATCAACCTCGCCGCGCTCCTCACGGACGGGGAGCAGATCGTCGTGCTCAGGAAGGGGGGCGGCTCGGTGGCCGCCGTGTCGGCACCCGGATCCGCCGGCGCGTCCGGCACTGGCTCGGCGTTGGTGAATCTGAACACCGCCACGCTCGATCAATTGGAGGCGCTGCCCGGCATCGGGCCCGTCCTGGCCCAGCGGATCATCGACTACCGCGAGCAGCACGGACCGTTCGCCTCGGTCGACGATCTGAGCAACGTGTCGGGGATCGGCGACGCGCACATGGAAGACCTGCGCCCCCTGGTCACGGTCTGACTCGCAGCGGGCCAAGGAGTGGCATTGATCCCAGCCTGGGGCATCCCCGTGGTGGCCGCCGCCTTCTGGGCCGGGATCCTGATGGAGGGCGCCGGAGCTGTTCGCCCAGCCATGGCCACGGCCGGTGCGCTGCTGGCCGCCGGGCTCACCGCCATCGCGGTGGGCATCATGCTCCTCGATCACTGCGCTGGGCGCTCGGACGAGGTCCATGGCCTGCCGGCTTGGAGCACCTGGATCCGCGCGACCGTCGCTTGGCTTGTGGTCGTGTCGGGTTTCGCGGCGTTGGGGGCTGGCTGGGCAGCCGTGCGGGAAACGAGACTTCGCGCCTCACCGCTGGCTGCCATGGCCGGTTACGCCGTCGATCTCGTCGGTGCCGTCGGCCAGCCCCCCACCGCCGGTCAGTTCGGATGGAACGCCAGCATGTCGGCCACGCAGGTTTCCAGGCGGGGTTCCTCCGAGGGGCTCCGGCTGAGCGACTCTGTCTGGGTCGAGGGGCACGGGAGGCCCCCGTCGCTCCGACCGGGTGACCGCGTGTCTGCCGAGGGGTCCCTCTCGGTCCCGAATGGCCCCTTCGGCGCGTGGCTGCTCCAACGCGGGTACGCGGCCGTCCTGTCGACCGACCACATCGAAAAGATCGGGCCACCGGGCAGCCTCATCCGGCGGGGCGCCGAGGCGGTCAGGGATTTCTTCGCCCGGTCCGTGCGGCGTGTGTTCCCCGAGCGAGATGCCGGACTGATGATGGGGCTGACGCTGGGCGACACGTCCCGCCTCGATCCCGGTATCGAGGAGGACTTCCGAGCCACCGGGCTCTCCCATCTCACGGCGGTGTCCGGCGAGAACCTGGCGATGTTCCTCGCCCCGATCATGGGTCTCCTGGGGCTCCTCGGGCTGGGTCGCGCCGCGCGGTTCGCCGGCGGCGGTTGCGCCGTCGTCTTCTTCGTCCTGCTGACCGGCGCCGAGCCTTCCGTGCTGCGGGCCGCTGTGATGGCTGGGCTGACGCTGCTGGGCCTGTTCCTGGGCCGGCCTCGCAGCCCGCCCGTCGTCCTGGGGGCGGCCGTCCTGGTGCTCCTGGTCGTGAACCCAACCCTCGTCCATTCGATCGGCTTCCAGCTCTCGGTTGCCGCGACCGCCGGGATGGCGTTGCTGGCCGAACCGCTGAGCCGGCGGATGGGCTTCCTCCCCTCCAGCCTCGCCCTGGCGGCCGGGACGACGGCGTCGGCCCAGATCGGCGTGGCCCCCGTCCTCCTGTACCACTTCGGCCTGGTGCCGTTGATCAGCCTGCCGGCAAACCTCTTGGCCTTCCCCGCGGTCGCTCCATCGATGCTTCTGGGCCTCCTCGCCGCGGCTCTCGGGTTCCCCATCCGACCCCTCGGTGGAGGCATCGCCGTGCTGGCCCGCATTCCTCTTCGCTACTTGATCGGCCTGGCTCACCGACTGGCCCAATCGCCTCTGCCCGTGGTGACCTCGTCGGTCCGACGCGTCACCGAGCTGGTGGTGGGGTTCGCCCTGGTTCTGGCGGCGGCCTGGTGGTTGCGGGCGGGGGCGCCCATGCCCCGTCGTGCCGTGGCGGCCGCCGTGATCGTCCTGCCCGTGTTCGTGTGGGCGGGCGCGCTCCGCGCCGGGCCACCCGCCGAACTCACCGTCACCTTCTTCTCGGTCGGCCAGGGCGACGGGGCCGTGCTTCGATCACCCGCGGGCGCGACCGTCGTGATCGATGGCGGTCCCGACCCGGAGTTGATGGCCCGAAAGCTGGCCTCGCTGGGGGTCCGTCGGGTCGACGTACTGGTGGCCACCCATCCGCACCAGGATCACGTGGCCGGCCTGCCGGTGGTGTTGGTGCGGTTCCCGGTCGGGCTGGTCCTGGACCCGGGCTGCCGTGGGGACGCCCCGGCGTACTCGGACTTCCTCCGCGCGGTCGGCCAGGCCGGCGTGCCTTTCCGCCACCCGCGACCCGGCACGGTCGTGATGGCCGGCGACATCCGGCTCGAGGTCCTGGGACCGCTCCACTGCTTCCACGGTACGGACTCGGACCCCAACAACGACTCGCTGGTTCTGCGCGCCGTGAGCGGTGGGGCGTCGATCCTCTTCTCCGGCGACGCCGAACAGCCGGCGCAGCAGCAGCTGCTGGACCAGGAAGCCACCGGCCTGACCGCGCAGGTGTTCAAGGTGCCGCATCACGGAGGAGCCACGTCGCTCGAGACGTTCTTCCTGGCCGTCCACGCGCGGATCGCGGTGGTGAGCGTTGGCCCGAACTACTACGGACACCCGGTGCCCGAAATCCTGGCGGAGCTGGCGAGCGACGGTATGCGCGTGTTCCGAACCGATCACGACGGCGACGTGACGGTCCGGTTTCGGGGAGGTGAGGTCACGGTGCAGACGGGTGGGTGATCGGCGGCTGAATCTACAATCGGGCTCGATGGCGGCACCGGCGAGCGTCGTGACGTTCTGGGGGGACGACGAGTTCCTGCTGAGGATGGCCGCCCTGAAGCTGCTGGACGAGCGAGGCCTCCGAGCGACGGAAGTGGACGCCTCCGAGTGGCAGGGAGGGGAGACCTCCGACCTGGCCACGCCCTCCCTATGGGGCGAGGAGCGAGCCCTCCTGGTCTCGAGTGCCCACGCGCTCCCGGAAGCCGGTGCCAGGGAGATCCTCGCCTACGTCGCGGCGCCCGTACCGGAAGCGCTGCTTGTCCTGACCCTGGTCTCCCGGGCCAAGCAGGGCCCGCCCCTCGCAAAGAAGGTGTCGGCGGCGGGAGGTGTGGTCAAGCACGTGGCGCTGGCCCGGAAGGACCTTCCGGGCTGGATCGCCGAGCGGGCGAAAGCCCGGGGCGCCCAGTTCGCGGGGCCGGCAGCCGCCGCCCTCGTCGCCACCGTGGGGGAGGACACCGCGGCGCTCGATCAGGCCGTCGAGCAGCTGGCGGGGGCCTTCCCGGGCAAACCCATCGGGCCGGACGAGGTTCGGGCCCAGTTCGTCGGCCTCGGCGAGCAGCGAGTGTGGGACCTCTGCGACCATGCCCTGACCGGTCGCCTGCCTCAGGCCATGGTCACCCTGCGCGGTCTCTTGGAAGCCAGAGAGGAGCCGCTGCTCATCCTCGGCGGGATCGCCTCACGGGTCCGGGACCTGTTGAGGGTACGGGACCTTCCCGACGGGATGTCGTCCGCTCAGGCGGCCCAGACCACCGGCGTCCGGTTCGACTGGCAAGTCCGGCGGTATCGAGAGCAGGCCCAGCGATTCGCCCCCCAGGACCTGATCCGTCTGCACGAACGGGTCACGGAAGCCGACCGCGCCCTCAAGGGTGGCGTGCCGGGCGACGTGTTGCTGCCCGCGCTGGTGGCGGCCATGGCCGGAGAGCCGGACGCCGCCCTGGACGTCCCCATCCGGGTCAGCCGCTGAAGGGTAGGAGAGAGCTCTAGCCGGACGTGGCCGCGTTGACGGCTCGCGCCAGCCTGGACTTGCGGCGCGCGGCGGCCCGCTTGTGCACCACGCCCTTGGACGTAGCCTTGTCGAGCTGCCGGATGGTCACGGCCAGCTCCTTCTGGGCCGACTCGACGTCGCCCTCGGCCGCAGCCGACCGGACGCGCTTCGTGTAGGTCTTCAGCTCCGTGCGGACGGCCTTGTTGCGGACGTGCCGGCGTTCGTTCTGCTTGTTGCGCTTGATCTGGGATTTGATGTTCGCCACGGGCGCCGATTGTACCAGCGGGCCCGCAGGGCCTTCGGCGCGGGCTCGTCGCGTACGCTAGCGACCGAATGGACCAGTCTCGCATCCGCAACTTCTGCATCGTGGCCCACATCGACCACGGGAAGTCCACGCTGGCCGACCGCTTCCTTGACCTCACCCACGCGGTGGCCGAGCGTCAGATGCGCGAGCAGTACCT
This sequence comes from Actinomycetota bacterium, assembly GCA_044870295.1. Taxonomy (GTDB): domain Bacteria; phylum Actinomycetota; class UBA4738; order UBA4738; family UBA4738; genus AC-52. The sequence goes on along the minus strand of JBIOYQ010000122.1, from coordinate 12,535 downwards.
GGACCGCATGGACCTGGAGCGCGAACGCGGCATCACCATCAAGGCGCAGGCGGTCAGGCTGCGCCACGAGGCCGACGGGGTCGAGTACGAGCTCAACCTGATCGACACGCCCGGGCACGTCGACTTCACGTACGAGGTCTCGCGCAGCCTCGCCGCCGCTGAAGGGGCCATCCTGCTGGTCGACGCGGCCCAGGGGATCGAGGCCCAGACGCTGGCGAACTATCACCTGGCCAGGGACGCCGGTCTCACCATCGTGCCGGCCATCAACAAGATCGACCTCCCGCAGGCGGATCCCGACGCCGTCGCGAACGAGCTCGCCGAGCTGGTCGGCTGCGACCCGTCCGAGGTCCTGCGTGTGTCGGCGAAGTCCGGGCTGGGCGTGCCCCAGCTCCTCCAGGCCGTGATCGAGCGGGTTCCCCCTCCCACCGGTGATCCGACGGGTCCGCTGCGCGCCCTGATCTTCGACTCGAGCTATGACGCGTACCGCGGGGTGATCGCCTACATCCGAGTGGTGGACGGAGAGGTGGTCGGTCGTTCCAAGATCGTGCTGATGTCGAGCAAGAGCACCTCGGAGTCGGAGGAGGTGGGCGTGTTCGCGCCCGACGCCACCCCGGTGCCGAAGATCACCGCCGGCGACGTGGGCTACCTGGTCATCGGGGTGAAGGACGTCCGGCAGGCGAAGGTCGGCGACACCGTCACGCTGACAGCCCGGCCTGCCCAGCGCGCCCTTCCCGGGTATCGGGAGCCCAAGCCCATGGTGTGGAGCGGCGTGTATCCGGCCGACGGCGACGACTACCCGGGGCTTCGCGACGCGCTCGACAAGCTGAAGCTGTCGGACGCGGCCTTGGTGTACGAGCCGGAATCCTCGCAGGCTCTGGGGTTCGGCTTCCGGTGCGGTTTCCTCGGCCTCCTCCACATGGACATCGTGCGCGAACGGCTGGACCGCGAGTTCGGCCTGGACGTGACCGCCACGGCGCCCAACGTTGAGTTCCGGGTGATCCGGGGGACCGAGGTGATCGCCGTCCACAACCCGTCGGAGATGCCGGTGCCGGGGACGTACGACTACGTCGAGGAGCCGTTCGTGCTGGCCACCGTGGTCACGCCCAGCACCTACCTCGGTCCCGTGATGGAGCTGTGCCAGCAGCGCCGCGGCTCCTTGCAGGACCTGCGGTACCTGTCGCCGGAGCGCGCAGAGATCCACTATCTCCTGCCGCTCGCCGAGATCATCTTCGACTTCTTCGACCAGTTGAAGTCCAGGACGCGGGGGTACGCCAGCCTCGACTACGAGCACTGGGGGTACGAGCGATCCGATCTGGTGCGCGTGGACGTGCTCCTCCAGGGCGAGCCGGTGGACGCGTTCTCGTCGGTGACCCACCGGGAGAAGGCCCAGGCCTACGGACGCTCCATGACCGCGCGCCTTCGCGAGCTGATCCCGCGACAGCTGTTCGAAGTGGTGATCCAGGCGGCCATCGGGTCGAAGATCATCGCCCGCGAGACCGTGCGGGCCAAGCGCAAGGACGTCCTGGCGAAGTGCTACGGCGGAGACATCACGCGCAAGCGCAAGCTGCTGGAGAAGCAGAAGGAGGGGAAGCGGCGGATGCGGCGCGTCGGCCGTGTCGACGTACCCCAGGAGGCGTTCATCGCGGCGCTCCGCGTCGACCGCGATAGCGAGTCCACGAAGCAGGGCTCGAAGCAGGGAGCCAAGCGATGACCGACGCGAAGCTCGCCGGCCTGTACGTCCACATCCCGTTCTGTCTGACCCGGTGCGGGTACTGCGACTTCAACACATACGCCGGCCTCGACCACCTCCAGAGCCCGTATGCGGAGGCGCTCGTCCGCGAAGCCGCTTTGTGGGGTGACGAGTGGTCGAGAGTCCGGTTCGCGTCGCTGTTCCTGGGGGGAGGGACGCCGACGACGTTGCCGATCGAGACGCTCCGGTCGCTGCTCGCCGATCTCACGGCTCGGTTCGAGTTCGTTCCCGATGCCGAGGTCACGGTCGAAGCGAACCCCGACACCGTCCATGGGCCCTATCTCGCGGGACTCCTCGAAGCTGGCGTGACCCGGCTCTCCCTTGGCGTGCAGTCCTTCGACCCCGGGGTGTTGGCGGCGCTGGAGCGGATCCACTCGGCGGAGTCGGCCCGGCGTGCGTTCGCCGCGGGGCGGCGCGCCGGGTTCACGAGCATCAGCCTCGATCTGATCTACGGAGCCAACGGGGAGACCCTGGTCTCATGGGAGGAGACGCTCAGGCAGGCCATCGCCCTCCAGCCGGAGCACCTCTCCTGCTACGCGCTGACCATCGAGCCCGCCACCTCGCTCGGCAGGCAGGTGGCCGCGGGGCTGGTCCCAGCCCCCGATCCCGACGTTCAGGCCGACATGTACGACGCGGCCTGCGAGGCCCTGCGCGGCTCCGGGTACGAGCACTACGAGGTGAGCAACTGGGCCCGGCCCGGTCACCGTTCCACGCACAACCTGGGCTACTGGGAGGGGCGGCCGTATTTGGGCTTGGGTGCCGGCGCGCATTCCTACAGCGACGGTGTGCGGTGGTGGAACGTCCGACCTCCCCAGCAGTATCTCGGGATGGTCGCTCAGGGGGAACGTCCTGTCGGCGGCAGCGAGCAGTTGGACGATGACGACCTGCGGCTCGAGCGGCTCCTCCTGGGTCTACGGGTCGCGGAGGGCGTGCCCGCCGAGTGGATCGCGTCCGATCGGGCCGCGCAGTTCCTCGAACAGGGCTTGCTCCGGAGGCACGATGGCCGGATCGTGCTCACGGAACGCGGACTCTTCCTGGCCAGCGAGGTCGTCGCAAGCTTGTCCCACTAGGGACTCAGGGCTCGACTTCGAAGCACGCCTTCCCGTGCGGTTGGAACGGGATCCTGCCGGTGGGGTCGAAAGGCTGCGTGTAGTCGTCGGTCGAGACCACATTGAACTTGGGGAACGGAACTCCCTCGTTCTGATAGACGCCGAACGTGAACACGGTCTCGTGGGCTTCCCATGTCGTCTGGGTGCGATCCACCTGAGCGATCGTCGAGATGACCTGCTCAACCCCTGCTGTGGTCCGGCACGTGACGAATCCTTGGTGGGTCACCGAACCTCCGAACTCGAAGACGGCGGGCTCGTCCGCGGGAAAGCCTGGCGCGTCGGGCAACCCCACCGTGGTGGCTTGTCCGCCCGCCGTCTCCCCATTCTGCAGCTCGAACACGGAGAGGAAGCCCGTGGAGGCGCCCTCATCGACCACGACGAACAGCTCGTCCATCCCATCACCGTTCAGGTCTGTCGCAGCGAGTGCTCGGCACACAGACTCGCAGTCGGTGATGGGATAGGTCGCCGTCCCGTTCGGGTAGGGGATGCCATCTCCGTACGTCACCCTCAATGAGTAGAGGGCGGTCCCCTCCGCCGTTGGCCGGGCGGGCGGAAGGCAGGGCGCCTCGCCCACGGTGGCCGTGTCGACCAGGCCGTCGCCGTCGAAGTCGCCGCCTACTGTGGACATCGCGCACGACGGCGACGGAGACGGCGAGTGCGGCGTTGGACTGAGACTGCTGGGGGTAGGGGAGTGGTTGGGCTGCGTAGTGTGGGACTTCGGGAGCGGCTGCCAGGACGGTGCGGACTCGCCAGCCACGTCGGACGTGAGCCGCGTTCGGTCAGAACCCGTCGCGTCGACGACGTCGATCCCCTGGTCGCCATCGAGCTCGCTTGCGAACACCAGCTTGGTGCCATCTGGCGACCAGGAAGGAGCGCCGTCGATCGATGGACCCTCGGTCACCCGGTGAATATCTCGACCGTCGTCTCGCATGACAAAGATGTGACCGCTTGATCGAAAGGCAATCCTGCTTCCGTCCGGGGACCACTCGGGGGCGGAGGCATCCTCGACAGTGGACAGCCGCTGAACCTGAGACCCATCCGACGCCGCTACGAGGATCTCCGGAACGACCCCGACCGGGCACCCGCCACGCGCGGGGCAATTGGTCGGGTGAACGAAGCGCCCGTTCGTGAATGCGATGCGCGTGCCATCTGGCGACCAAGCGGGTCGCGACGAGTGATCCAAGGCAAGGTCGGTCGTCAGCCTGGTGACCTCCGAACCATCGGCGTTGGCAACATAGAGCTGGTAGTTCACCTGGTGTCCATCGAGATCGGTGTTGTCGGCAAACGCGATCATGGAACTGTCAGGCGACCATGAGGGCGAGTCGTCGTATCCCGGGAGGCTGACAACCCTACGGACATCCGTTCCATCGGCGTTCATCACATAGATGTCGGGGTTGCCGTCTCGATCGCTCACGAAGGCGATCTTCGATCCATCAGGAGAGAAGGCGGGCGCATGGTCATCGGCGGGATCGTGTGTGAGGTTCGTGGCCTGCGATCCGTCGTGGTTCATCACGTACACGTCGGGATTGCCGTCGCGGTTGCTGACGAAAGCGATCAGGCCGTTGTCCGCCAGGGGAGCGGCAACCGACACGGGACGGTTTCCCGGCCGGAAGGCGGAAAACAGAACGAATGAACCTCCCACCGTCCCGGCCACGACCACGATCACCAGCGCGGCGACCTCCAACCGCCGGTAAATCTGGCGGCGGATCTTCCTCTCCACGATCCGCTCGTACGCCCCTGCCGGATCGGCCGGGGCGGCCAACTGCTTCAGTTCGCGGGAGAGCGGGTCCTCAGGACCTGGCAACGTCGTTCTCCTCCTCCGAGACCTCCGAAGCGGGCTCTCCCAATGACCGGGCCAGCGCCTTCCGGGCCCGGAACAACGTCGTCTTCGCCGTTCCCTCGTTCACGCCCAGGACCGCGGCCACCTCCAGCACCGACAGGTCGAGGTAGTACCGGAGCACCGTCGCCTCCCGTTGACGCCGAGGCAGGGTCGCCAGCGCGCGGGCCACGTCCATGCTCCGTTCGGAGCCTGCGATCGTCGGCTGCCCGCCCATCAGGTCCAGGTCTCGGCGGGCGGCCAGTCGCTCCCGAGCCCGCCGCTCGGCCCGCATCCGCCGGTACGCGCTCCGCGTCAGGTTGATCGCGACCTTCATGACCCAGGCGCGGAGCGACTCGTACTCCTCGCCGCGCTCGCTCCGCTCCCACGCCCTGGCCAGGGCCTCCTGGACGGCGTCCTCGGCGGCGGCCCGGCTCCCGCACGCCAGAGCCACCCCCGCGACCAGGCGGGGGTAGTCGGTGGCCAGGAAGGCCCTGATGGTGAGCTCGTCCAGGTCACGCCTCCACGACGCACCCGTAGACGCGATTCAGGGTGCCATGGGTTGACCGCCCGGGCCAGGCACTCCGACCGGCCGGTCTGTGCGGTGGCGCCCGAACCGCTAGCAGTCTGGCCCTTCGAGTGCTAAATGTATAGGTGCGACATGGCAGAGGCCAGAGAACTGACCCATCGGAAGGCCGAGCTTCTTCGTGCCCTGGTTGGCCTGTACATCAGGACCGGCGAACCGGTGGGCAGCGAAGCGCTGCAGGCCGCCGCCGGCATGCGCGTGAGCACCGCCACCATCCGGAACGAGCTCTCTTCCCTGGAGGAGCTGGGGTTCCTGAGCCAGCCCCATCCCTCCGCCGGCCGCGTGCCCACCGACCTGGCCTACCGCTACTACGTGGACCTCCTCCCGTCACGGCCGAAGCTGCGGGAGACCGAGCGCCGGGCGATCGTCCACTTCTTCGACCAGGCGCTGTCCGACGTCGACGCCATCCTCAGGGGCACCACGCAGCTGCTGTCCCGGCTGACCCGCTACGCCTCGCTGGCCATGGCCCCCAGCCAGCGGGAGGCGGCCATCGCGCGGGCCGAGCTGATCCGGCTGGGCACGGCCTCGCTGCTGCTGCTGGTGTTCGACACCGGCCACGTCGAGAAGCGACTGATCGACCTGCCGCCCGACACCACCGACGACGACGTCGAAGGGCTGTCGCGGGCGATCACCGAAGCGTTCGCGGCGCGGACGCTCTCGGAGGCGGAAGGGGTGGCGACCAAGCGCGCCGACGGCGCGAACGAGCGTGAGCGAACCGTGTTCACCAGGATCACCGACGCGCTTCGCTCCATCGAGGAGGAGGCCGAAGAAGGCCACATCTTCCTCGGAGGCGTCGCCAACATCGCGGCCGAGGACGTGTTCTCGACGAGGGAGACGCTGCGGCAGATCTACGACACCCTCGAGCACGAGTCCGCCGTTCTTCGCCTTCTTCGGGACGCCGCGGTGACGCCGTCCATCAGCGTCACCATCGGGAGAGAGAACGTCGTTCCGGAGATGTGGCAGACGAGCCTGGTGGTGGCGCCGTTCGCGGCGGCCGGGGCCACGGGGACCATCGGGGTGGTCGGGCCACTGCGCATGGACTACGCGAGTGCCATGTCCGCGGTGCGGGCGGTGGCCGACAGGCTGTCTGCCGTGGTCGAGGCATTGGGTCACTGATGGCGCAGCAGCTCCCGGACCTGTACTCGCTGCTCGGCATTCGCCCCGACGCCTCCGAGGAAGAGATCAAACGGGCCTATCGCAGGCTCGCCCGCGAGTACCACCCGGACGTGAGCAAGGACCCCGACGCGGAGGCTCGGTTCAAGGAGATCAACGCGGCGTACGAGACGCTGAAGGATCCGATCCGGCGCCGCCAGTACGACCTGTTCGGCGCGGGCGGAGGAGCGGCCGGGGGCGTGTTCCCGTTCGGGGACATGGGGGACATCTTCGACGTCTTCTTCGGGGGCGGGTTCGGAGGCGGCCGGCGTCCTCGGTCACGACGACGAAGCAGGACCAGGCGAGGCGACGACCTGTTCGTGCCGATGTCGCTCACCTTCGAGGAGGCGGTGTTCGGGGTGAAGCGCGACGTCGTCGTGGAGACCCTGGTCCGGTGCGAGCGCTGCAACGGCAGCGGATGCGAGCCCGGCACGCACCCGTCACGGTGCGGCCGGTGCGGGGGCTCGGGCGAGATCCAGGACGTGGCCCGCAGCGTGTTCGGCACCGTCATGACGGCGCGGCCGTGCACCACGTGCGAGGGCACCGGCGAAGAGATCGCCGCTCCCTGCGGGACGTGCGACGGTGAGAGCCGGGTGGCGAAGGAGCAGTCCTTCACGGTCGAGGTCCCGGCCGGTGTGGCCGACGGCATGGAGCTGCGCGTGCCCGACGGGGGACAGGACGGGCGGTTCGGGGCGGTGCCCGGGGACCTCTACGTCTCACTCCGCGTCAAGCCACACCCCGTCTTCGAGCGTCGCGGCCAGGACCTTGCCTGCGAGTTGCCCATCTCCATGACCCAGGCGGTGCTGGGGGCCGACCTGCTCATCCCCACCCTCGACGGCGAGGGCGAACACCTTCGGATCGATCCCGGCACGCAGTCCGGGACCGTCGTCAAGTTGCGAAGCCGGGGGATCCCCCACATCGGGCGCCGGGCCCGCGGCGACCTCTTCGTGACGATCACCGTCGAGACGCCACGCGATCTGACCAAGGAGGAACGGGCGCTGATCGAGCGCCTTGCCGAGCTTCGCGGCGAACCCTCGCGGAAGGGCCAGAGGCGGCAGGCCGGGCTCCGAAAGCGGCACGATTCGTGAGGCCGCGCTGATCCGTGACCTCTCCGCATTTCTTCGTCGAGCACCGCGAGCGACTTGGGCCGGGCGACCGGATCCACCTGTCGTCCGCGGACTCGGTCCACGCGCTGAGGGCGAGACGACTGAGGGTGGGAGAACCCGTGACCGTGTCGAACGGGCGGTCATGGATGGGTCGAGGACGGATCGCCGGAGCGGACGGTGGGCTCGCGGTCATCGAGCTGGACGAGGCGTGGCTTGCCGATCTCCCTCGTCGTCCCGAGGTGGTGGTGAGCCTGGCTCCGCCCAAGGGCGACCGCTTGTCGTGGGCGGTCCAGAAGCTCGCCGAGGTGGGGGTCGGCGAGGTCTGGTTGATGGAGACGGAGCGCTCCATACGGTTTCCCAGCGAGCCGGCGGTGGACCGACTGCGGACGGTTGCGCGCGAGGCTGCCATGCAATCCTCGCAGCCCGTGGTCACGGCCGTAGGGCGGTGGAGCAGCCTCCGGGAGGCCGCCTCGTGGTCGGTGTCATTCCGTGTGCTGCTGCACGAGGGGACGTCCGAGCGGCTCACGCCCATGCTCCCGGCGGTTCCCCCCGCCACGGTCCACGTGCTGGTCGGCCCGGAGGGCGGCTTCTCTGAGGGGGAAGTGGGGGTGGCGCGCGACGCGGGCATGTGCGTGGCCTCGCTCGGACCGTCCATCCTCCGGACCGAGACGGCCGCCGTGGCCGGCGCGGCCATCGTGTTGGCCCGGTATGGGCGGCTCGGCTAGATTGGACGGAGATGACCAAGGAGGGCCAGGCCAGCGACTGCATCTTCTGCCGGATCGCCGCGAAGGATGTTCCGGCCGAGGTCGTGCACGCGACAGAGCATGTGGTGGCCTTCCGCGATGCGAATCCGAAGGCCCCGACCCACATCCTGGTGATCCCCGTGGAGCACATCCCGTCGGCGGCGAGCCTGTCGGATGCCAACGCCGATCTGCTGGCGGAGATCCTTCAGACGGCTGCTCACCTGGCGAAGGCGGAAGGCGTGGACGCCTCCGGGTGGCGCGTGGTGACCAATGTCGGGCCCGACGCCGGCCAGTCGGTGCCGCACCTCCACTTCCATCTCCTGGGTGGCCGCCCCATGGGCTGGCCGCCGGGGTGACGGCTCCCGTGTCGCTCGTCCGGGCCGGTTGATGTCCGCCACCCGCACGGCCCAGGTCAAGATCCTCGTCCCGGGGGATCAGCCCATGGTCGCCCTGGTCGGCCAGCGGGACGAGCTCTTGCGCGTCATCGAATCGGCCTTCCAGACGCAGATCCTCGTCCGGGGCAACGAGATCACCATCACCGGCGACGAGCAGGAGGCCGAGAAGGTGGCGTTGCTGTTCGAGGAGCTCCTGGCCCTGCTGTCCCGGGGGCAGACCCTCACCACCGACTCGCTGGGCAGGACCATCGACATGATCAAGGAGGATCACGTCCGTCCGACCGAGGTCCTGGGGGACGTGCTGCTCAGCACCCGCGGACGTTCCATCGCCCCGAAGACGCTGGGGCAGAAGCGTTACGTGGACGCCATCCGCACGAACACAGTTACCTTCGCCATCGGCCCGGCGGGCACCGGCAAGACCTATCTGGCGGTGGCGACGGCGGTGAAGGCGCTGCAGGACCGGGACGTCACTCGGATCATCCTCACCCGACCCGCGGTGGAGGCCGGCGAACGCCTGGGCTTCCTCCCCGGCACCCTGTACGAGAAGATCGACCCGTATCTGAAGCCCTTGTACGACGCCCTGTACGAGATGATGGACGCGGAGGCGTTCCAACGACTGGTGGAACGGGGAACGATCGAGGTGGCGCCCATCGCCTACATGCGGGGCCGGACGCTGAACGACTCCTTCATCATCCTCGACGAAGCCCAGAACACGACGCCCGAGCAGATGAAGATGTTCCTGACCCGTCTGGGGTTCGGTTCGAAGGTGGTGGTCAACGGCGACGTCACCCAGATCGACCTCCCGACCGGGACCAGGTCGGGCCTGGTCGTGGTAGAGGAGATCCTGTCGGGGATCGAGGGCCTGGGGTTCATCCACCTGGGCGCCCGGGACGTGGTGAGGCACCGCATCGTGCAGGACATAGTGGAGGCCTACCGGACGCACGGCGAGCGGTCGCAGCGGACGGGAACGGGGTCGGGCCGGACGGGCCGCGGTTCGCGAAGGGGTGATCAGGGACCGGAGCGGTGACCGCTCCCCGCCGCCATGGACGGCCCAACCGACTCTGATCCTTCGCCCGAGGGTCCACGCGTGCTGGTGTCCGATCGTCAACCCTCACCGGTCGACGCCGACGGCCTGGCCACATTGGCCCACGAAGCGCTTGCCGGAGAGGGCATCACCGACGGTGAGCTCTCCCTGTCCTTCGTGTCCGCCGCCGAGATGGAGGACCTGCACCGGCGGTTCATGGGCGAGGATGGACCGACCGACGTCCTGTCGTTCCCCATGGGAGAGGACGGGTTGATCGGCGACGTCGTCGTGTGCCCGGAGGTGGCGACGGCGAACCACCCGGACGATCCGGCCGCCGAGCTTCGCCTCCTGGTCGTGCATGGGGTGCTCCACCTGCTCGGCTACGACCATGAGGAGGAGCAGGAGCGCGTCGAGATGTGGGCGTTGCAGACCCGATACAGCGGGGTGCGGGCGGAATGACGGCGCTGGACTGGACCGAGCTGGCCATCGTGGCGGTGCTCATCGTCGTGGCCGCGGTCCTGGCGGCCACGGAGACGGCGATCACCCGGATCGGCCGCATCCGGGCCATGCGGCTGGCCGAGGAGGGCGGGCGAGGAGCGCGAGCCCTGGTCCGGATCGCCGAGAACCCGGCTCCCTACCTGAACGGGATCCTGTTGGTGCTCCTGCTGGTCCAGCTGGGAGGCACCACCCTGGCCACGGTGGTGGCCGTCCGTCACCTCCACCAGGTCGGCGAGATCGTGGCCACCGTCGTGATGACCATCCTGCTGTTCGTCTTCGCGGAGGTCACCCCGAAGACGTGGGCGGTGCAACGAACCGACCGAGCCGCCCTGCTCCTGGCGCCCATGGCGACGGCCCTGGCCCGGGTTATCGGGCCGATCGCGAAATTCCTGATCAGGTTCGCCAACGTGATCATCCCCGGCAAGGGACTGCCGCAGGGCCCCTTCGTCACCGAGCAGGAGATCAAGGCGATGGCCGAGGTGGCCTCGGAGGAGGAGGTCATCGAGGAGGAGGAGAAGGAGCTGATCCACTCGATCTTCGAGTTCGGCGACACCCTGGTGCGCGAGGTCATGGTGCCGCGGCCCGACCTCGTGTCCGCCCCGGTGGACAGCTCCATGCGGGACGTGCTGGATCTGGTCCTGCGCCACGGGTACTCGCGCATCCCCGTCTATCGGGAGAACCTGGACGAGATCGCCGGCATCGTGTACGCGAAGGATCTGCTCCGCCATCTCCACGCGGGCAAGGCCGACGTGCCCCTGGAGAAGATCATGCGGGAGCCGTACTTCGTCCCCGAGACGAAGAAGATCGCCGACCTCCTCCGCGAGATGCAGCAGAAGCGCGTCCACATCGCCGTGGTCACCGACGAGTACGGCTCCGTGGCGGGGCTGGTGACCATCGAGGACCTACTGGAGGAGCTGGTGGGCGAGATCGCGGACGAGTATGACCGCGAGGAGCCGCAGATCGAGCCGGTCGACGAGCGGACCTATCGGGTGAATGGCCGGCTGTCGATCGACGACGTCAACGAGCTTCTGGACGTGGAGCTGCCCCACGACGAATGGGACACGGTCGGCGGCCTGATGTACGGGCTCCTCGGAGCGGTCCCGACGCAGGGCGCGACCGTGATGTACGATCACCTCGAGTTCACCGCGGAGAAGGTCCAGGGGCGCCGCATCGCGAAGGTGCTGATCCGCCGGCTCGATCCCGAGGAGGTCGAGGCCCCGGGTGGGTGAGGAGACCGTCGACCCCCGAACGCTGGACGACCTGGTGGCCAGGGCACGGTCCGCGCGGGAGCGCGCCTACGCGCCCTACAGCCGCTTCCTGGTCGGCGCAGCGGTGCTGAGCGACGACGGGCGCGTCTTCGAGGGCGCGAACGTGGAGAACGCGTCCTACGGGGTCACGATCTGCGCGGAGCGGGTGGCCGCGGCCACGGCAGTGGCCGCCGGGGTGCGCCGGATCGAAGCCGTCGCCGTGGTCGGGGGGTCGTCCAGGCCGGCCGCCCCCTGCGGCGCCTGCCGTCAGTTCCTGTTCGAGTTCAATCCCACGATGGTGGTCGTGTCCGAGAGTCCCGATGGGACTCGCAGGGAGTGGCGGCTGGGGGACCTGCTGGCGGATGGGTTCGGCCCCCAGGACCTGGGGGGCGACCGGTAGCGGGCGAGGTCACGTTTCGAGCGGGGATCGTCGCCGTGGTCGGCAGGCCGAACGTGGGCAAGTCCAGCCTGGTCAACGCCCTGGTCGGCGAGAAGGTGGCGATCGTGACCGACAAGCCACAGACGACGCGGTTCCCCATCCGCGGGGTCGTCACCGCCGCCGATCACCAGATCGTGTTCGTCGACACCCCCGGCTTCCACAAGCCGCGGACCCTGCTCGGCGAACGTCTCAACGCCCGGGTCGGTGACGCCGCCGCCGACGTCGACGTCCTGGTGCAGGTGGTGGACGCCGTCGCGGGCGTCGGCAGGGGAGACGGCTTCGTGGCCGAGGGGCAGGTCGCCCCGCATCGCGGGCCGAAGATTTGCGCCGTGAACAAGATCGACCGTGTCGCCCACCTTCGCCTGGTCCCCCAGCTGGCCGCCGCCGCCGCGCTGGCCGAGTTCGATCACATCGTGCCGGTCTCCGCGCGGACCGGGCGGGGGGTGGAGGAGCTTCGCGGCGTTCTGGTGGCGTCACTGCCCGCGGGGGAACCGTTGTTCCCGGCCGAGACGATCACGGATCAGACGGTCGAGCTGCGCGTGGCCGAGGTGATCCGGGAGAAGGCCCTCGCCGTCACGCGTGAGGAGGTGCCCCACTCCGTGGCCGTCGTCGTCGAGGAGCTGGAACGTGACGCAGGGACCGGCTTCCTCAGGGTGGCGTGCACGGTGTT
>JBIOYQ010000121.1:0-7439 GCA_044870295.1 Actinomycetota bacterium | reverse complement strand
GCTAATTCGACAGCTTTCCGCGAATCTCGCCGCCCCCGTAGACCGAGCTGTGGACGTTGGCGTAGGCCGCCTTGTTGACTATCGCGTCGATGAAGGCGGCGAAATCGCCGGCCACGATTCCCTGAGTGGGGACGGCCATGATGTCGGCGGCCACGATCGTACCGCTGACCGTCCCCGAGGGCGGGCACGCGGGCTTGCCGCCGCCCCCACACAGGAAGGCCATGATCCCGCCGTTGACGGCCGGGTTCCCGAAATGGATGTGCGCCATGGTCGGCGTGCCCTCACTGCCGGAGTACGTCAGCTCGTACTCGACCGTATTGCCCCCCACGAGTGCGGCCGTGAAGGACCCGCTCATCGTGGTCGAGATGGGTGGAACCTCCTGGTAGCCGGAGAGTGGGAACGTGGCGGCAGGCGAGTTCCGATCGTCGGCATCCTTCGCAAAGGAGGCCGCCGCCAGGGCCACCAACAACCCTGCCACGCCAACGACGAAGACCCGTGTTCTCATTTCTCTCGCTTCCTTTCTTGTCGCGTTCTTGGCCCGGGTGGTGCCTGCCTTGAAGGAAACTACCCCCCTTGGCGTGCGACAGTCAAGGTCTTCTCAGGTCCACGAGTGGAGTGTCCAGACCGGCGCTGCTAATATCTAGCTCCCTCACTGAACGAGGAAGGGATACCGATCATGGGAAACGCGGAGCAGGCATGGACGCGGGATCAGCTTCGCACGGACGTGCTGGAGATCCTGCGCGACAAGAGCAAGAAGCTGGACTCGGACTTCTCGGGACCCCTCACCGAGGAGACGCGCATCGTCGGCGATCTGGATTTCGAGTCCGTGATGATCGTCGAGTTCTGCATGGCCATCGGAAAACACTTCCGGAAGAAGCTGCTGTTCCAGAAGCTGGTGTTCCAAGACGGCCAGTTCCAGGACTTCACCGTGGGACAGCTCCTGACCTTCCTGGAGGATCAACTAGCCCCCTGAGCGCGCAAGAATCCCCCCGACCCCAGCTGGCGTCGACGAGGAGTGCACCGCGGGCCTTACCGCCGGCCCGGACCATACCGAGAAAGGCGCCCCGGGAAGAGCGACCGCGAGGGCGTGTCGACGGACCTTCAGCTCAGGTCTTGTCCGCCTCGTAATCGAAGATCTTGTCCCAGTCCGGCGCTGGCTGCGCCTCGGCGTACTTCTGCTGCCATTCCTGGCAGCGGCCTTCCAGGTCGCGGCCCCGCTCGACCTCTTCCGGCGTCCGCGGGATGGCCAGGTTCTCAAGGGGCTCCCCGGCCAGCTTCTCCAGGTCCTTCTTGTTGAAATCCATGATCAGGACCACGCGGGGCTGGTCGCCCTCGCTCCACACCTCGTGCGCGTAGGTGTCGTCGAAAAGCCACACGCAACCATCTTCCCACTGACGCTGCATGCCGTTGACGTGCAGCATGTAGCCGGGAGGGGCCACCAGGCCCAGGTGACAGCGCAAGACCGTATGGTCGATCCCCTTGTGGGGGTGGATGCGGGTACCCGGGACCAGACGGGAGAAGCCCGCAGTGACCAGCCCCGGCAGGCGGTTCAGCACCTCCAGGGTCCGCGGGAAGTTCCGCTGGTTCCGCTCCAGGTCCTGGTCGATCCCGGTCACGCCGTGCTGGGCCAGGCGGCCGCGGTCCAGCAGGGGGAGCATCTTCCATTCCTTCGTATAGACGAACGGCTGCGGCCACAGGCGCGCGTCCCGCTCGTCGAAGCGCCGGAGGAACTCATCGCGGATGTTCGCGAACTCCGACTCCAGCGTCCTCACGAAATCGAACGTCTCGGTGCGATAGAACATGGTTCCACCCCTAGGCGCTTCTGGCCTCTGGCCTCCCCGGGTCCGGCGCCCGCGCGCCGCTTCCCCGCGCGGCGTTCTGCGCTGCCGGCCCCGGGTTGCGGGCCAGCAGTATCAGCTCGTACTCCGCGTTGAGAAGGCGTGCGGCCACCGAGAGGACCTTCATGGCCACCTTGGTGGCGGCGGGAATCCGCCCGCGAGAGGGAGGGATGGGCTTGATGTGCACCTCCACCAGCTCGAACCCCGCGCGCCGGAACAGCACGGTGAGCGTCTCCGCGGCGAAGTAGTAGAGGTGGTAGCGATGGTAGAGGCGGTTCACGGGAGCGGTGATCCGGCCTCCGCTGCCCCGGTAGAGGAAGCGGGCCACCAGGCGCAGCAGCGAGTTCTCGTTGGGGGTGTTCACGAGCAGGAGGCCCGAAGGCCTCAGCAGCCGGCGGGCCGTCTCCAGCCCGTGCAGGGGATCGGGCAGGTGCTCCAGGAGGTCCCACATGGTGATGACGTCGAACACCGCGCTTCCGAACGAGGCGTCCTCCAGGCGGCCCGCGAAGACCTCGCAGCCGGTGCGCTCCCGGGCCTGGGCGGCCGCGAAGGCGGATACCTCGACCCCGCGGCACTGCCAGCCCGCGGCCTGGGCGACTCTCAAGAAGCTGCCCGTGGCGCATCCCACATCGAGGAGCGATCCCGTGGTGAGGCCCTGGGCCTGGATGAGGGCCAGGCCCGCCCGGAAGTCCGCGACGTGCGGGCTCTCCTGGCCGCTGCCGTCCACCACCCCGTCGTGGAAGAAGTATCCCTCCCGCTCTGTGAAGTAGTCCTGCGAGTAGAGCGTTTCCGCCCCCGTCTCCTGCGCCTCGGGCGACAGGAACACTGCCTTGCACGACGCGCACTGAAGGATCTGCCCCACGGAGGGTCGCAGGTACGCGCCGATCGCGGACGAACCGCAGGTGGTGCAGTTCATAGGGGATACGTACCCTACCACGAAACCGCGGCCACGTAACAAGTGGAGTTCATCGAGACTCTCCCTGGTGACGCGAGTCACTCTCCATCCGCGGCGCCCCGAAGCATGCTAGGGCTGCGATTCCGGGGGGCTGTCTTGCGGTTGTCATCCACCTCGGGTACCCTAACCGTCTCCCTCCGCGGGCCGGGGAATGGTGGAGGCAGGCGAAGGGCCGGATTCGGTGGCGTGGGGTCGGGGCCTTCGCTTGACTTTGGCACGCCCTGGAACAAAAATGACGTCTTTCAGGCGATCGGGAATGGCGCACCGCCTGGGAGCGGGAGTTGATCTTCCCGCCGGCGGGTGCGACACGACACCGAGCAACTGATCCGTGATCACTGATCATGAGGTTCGCGTGAGGGTGTCTGATTTCACCTGGATCGTCGTTGCTCCGGGTGGAGTCGCGAACATTCCGCTGGCCTGCGAGGCCGTTCGCGCGGGAGCGTGGGGCTTCGTCGACCTCGAGGACGTTCGCGACGCGGAGAGCCTGCGGGATGCCTTCTCGGAGCTGACGTCCGGCGCCGACGTCCCCCTGGGCGTCAAGCTGGACGCCTCGCGGCGCGAGGTCTGGGAGCCGCTCGTCACGGCGCGACCGCCCTGGCTGGGCCGGGTCATTCTGGTCCGCCCCAGCCGTGCCGCCTCCGAGCTTCGCTCCATGATCTCCGGGTTGCAGCGGCTCAAGCTGGAAGTCCTGGTCGAAGCGGTGAGCGTCGACGAGGCGGTCGCGGCGCACCAGGCCGGTGCCGATGGAGTCATCGCCAAAGGGAGCGAAGCGGGCGGTCGCATCGGCCATGAGACCTCGTTCCTCTTGTTGCAGCGCTTGTCCGGGCTCATCTCGACACCCTTCTACGCCCAGGGAGGCGTGGGCCTGCATACGGCCGCGGCCTGCCATGTCGCCGGGGCCAGCGGCGCCGTGCTCGATTGGCAGCTGTGCCTCGTGGAGGAGTCCCGGCTGCCCGCGCCGTTGCGGCTGGCTGTCTCGCGGCTGGACGGCAGCGAAACCTCTCCCGTCGGGTTGAGGCTGGGCGATGGGTACCGCCTGTACCTGGGACCCGCGCGAACCCTGCTCGCGAACCTCCAGGAGCAGGAACACCGCCTGGCCACGTCCGACCTGACGGAAGAGGAACGCACCATCCGCTGGCGGCGGGCGATCGACGAAGCACTGTCCGGCTCCTCCGGGGAGGCCCGCAAGCTGGGGATGGAGGTCTCCTTCGCCGCCCGGCTGGCGGCGAAGTTCCGGACCGTGGGCGGCGTCCTGGAGGAGATGGATCGAAGCCTTCGGTTCCACCTGTCGCGCGCCCGGGAAGCCGCGCCGCTGGGTCCTCACAAGGGCGTCGCCAGGATCCTGGGGACCCGCTACCCCATCGTCCAGGGACCGATGAGCCGCGTCAGCGACACACCGGCGTTCGCCGCGGCGGTGGCGGCGGCAGGCGGCCTGCCGGTCATGGCGATCGCGGCCATGCGGGCCGACGAGCTGGAGCCGATGCTGCGGGACACGAGCGAACGCCTGGGCCAGGCCCCCTGGGCGGCCGGGCTGTTGGGCTTCCTGGCTCCGGAGCTCTACGGACCGCAGGTCGAGCTGGTGAAGAAGTACTCCCCGCCCGCGGTTGTCATCGCCGGCGGCCAGCCGGTCCAGGCCCAGCCGTTCGAGGCCATGGGGATTCCCACGTTCATCCACGTGCCGTCGCACCGGCTGCTGGACCTCTACCTGGACGAGGGCACCCGGAACGTGATCTTCGAGGGGCTCGAGTCCGGAGGCCACATCGGACGCTACTCCGGATTCGTCCTCTGGGAGAACGCCATCGAGGTTCTGCTCGCCCGCACCCTCCGGGACAACAAGGCCGGCCGCTGCGGCGCGCTGTTCGCCGGCGGGATCAGCACAGCGCTGTCGGGAGCGATGGTCTCGGCCATCGTGGCCCCGCTCGCCGATCGCGGCGTGGACGTCGGCGTGCTGGTGGGGACCGGCTATCTGTTCACGCGGGAAGCGGTGGAATGCGGCGCGATCAACTCGGCTTTCCAGGACGCAATCCTGGCGGCGCGGCGGACCACGATCCTGGACTGCGGCGGCGGCTATGAGATCCGGGCCGCTCCCAGCCCGTTCTGCCACGCGTTCGAGGAGGAGAAGCAGCGACTGATCGGCCAGGGGTTGCCGCCGGAAAAGGTGCGCATGGACCTGGAGCACCTGGTCCTGGGCCGCCTGCGCATCGCCGCCAAGGGGCTGCGTTTCAACGAGAAGCGGCGCCGCGATCCGAGCCAGCCCACCACCTTGGAGGTGCCGGGGCCGCAGCAGCAGCGCGAGGGCGTGTACATGGCCGGGCACGCCATCGTGTTGCACGACTCGGTCTACTCGGTCGCGGACCTGCACCGGCGGATCTCCGAGGAGAGCAACGAGCTGCTCCGCCCTCGGCCAGAGGCCCGGGTGCGGATGAGAGCGGTCCACGACGGGGGTGGCGACGAGATCGCGATCATAGGGATGAGCGCCATCTTCCCGGGCGCTCCCGATCTCGACACCTACTGGGAGAACATCCTCGGCGGCAAGTACAGCATCACCGAGGTGCCCCCGGAGCGGTGGGACGCTTCGATCTACTTCGACCCGGAACCGAGCTCCCGGGACAAGATCTATTCCCGCTGGGGAGGGTTCCTCGATCCCATCGAGTTCGATCCCGTCAAGTACGGCATGCCGCCGAAGGCGTTGAGCTCCATCGATCCCTGTCAACTCCTGGCCTTGGAGTTGGTGGACCGCGCGATTCGCGACGCCGGCTACGATCAGCGCGAGTTCGACCGCGAGCACACGTCCGTGTTCGTCGGGGAGGGCGGTGCGATCGGCAACATGGGACAGCTCTATTGCTTCCGGGCCCTGCTGCCCATGTTCCTGGAGAAGGTCCCCGAGGATCTGCTCGCCCAACTCCCCGAATGGACGGAGGATTCCCTTCCGGGACTGCTCCCGAACGTCATCGCGGGGCGGATTGCGAATCAGTTCGATCTGGGCGGGACGAACCAGTCCACCTCCGCCGCGTGCGCCTCTGCGCTGGCGGCCTTGTCGCTGGGCATGGAGGAGCTGCGCAACGGCCGGAGCCGGATGTCCATTGTCGCGGCGGTGGACGTGCAGCAGAACCCGTTCACCTATCTCTCCTTCTCCAAGACGATGGCTCTGTCCCCCACCGGCACCCCGCGGTGCTTCGACGCTTCCGGTGACGGCATCGTCCTCGGCCAGGGAGTCGGGGTCGTGGTCCTCAAACGGCTGGAGGACGCGGAGCGCGACGGCGACCGGATCTATGCGGTCCTGCGCGGATTGGGCAGCTCCAGCGACGGACGCGGCCAGAGCCTCACGGCACCGACACAGCGAGGGCAGCTGCGCGCCATCCGCCGAGCCTACGAGCAGGCGGGTCTCGGCATGGACACCGTGGAGCTGATCGAGGCGCACGGCACCGGGACGGTGCTGGGCGACCGCACCGAGGCGGAGAGCACCATCCGCGCGCTGCGCGACGCCGGCGCGCCCCCCAGGAGCTGTGCCGTCGGCACCGTGAAGTCGATGATCGGCCACACCAAGGGTTCCGCCGGGATGGCGGGCTTGATCAAGGCCGCCTTGGCCTTGTACCACAAGGTCCTGCCGCCGACGCTGTGGGTGAAGAAGCCGACGGGGGCGGAGCTGTGGGCGGGTGACAGCCCGGCGTACCTCAACACGGACGTGCGCCCGTGGGTCGGCAGGGAGCAGCCCCGCCGCGCGGGGGTCAGCTCGTTCGGCTTCGGAGGGACCAATTTCCACGCCGTGGTGGAGGAGCACCGGCGGGAGAAGGTGGAGATTTCCCGTTTCCCCATGGCGCAACTCCCCGCGGAGCTGTTCTGCTTCCGCGGTCCGACCGTGGAGCGGCTGCGGGAAGACATCGAGGAGATCCGGCGGGCGGCGGCGGAGCCGGTGGCGCTTCGCGAGCTGGCTCATCGCGCTTTTCGGATGGGCCGCGGCCGCCCGCAACCGGGCGCGGCGTTTTCGCTGTCCATCGTCGCGGATTCGGTGGAGGACCTGCGGGGGAAGCTCGTGCGCGCGGGCTCGGCGATCGGGTCCGCCGGGCCGCTGCGCGATCCCAGCGGCATCTATTTCGATCCCGCAGGGCTCGGTCGAGAAGGCAAGATCGCTTTCGTCTTTCCCGGGCAGGGCTCCCAGAGAGTGGACATGCTGAAGGATCTCACGCTCCTCTTCGACGAGGTGCGGGAGAGCTTCGCGCTGGCGGACCGGGTGTTGGCGTCGCGCCTGCCGCTGCCGCTCAGTCACTACGTGTATCCCCCGGCGTCGTTCACGGAGGAAGATCAGGCGGCGAGCGTCGAGGCGCTGATGCGCACCGACATCACCCAGCCTTCGCTGGGCGCCGCCGGGTTCGGTCTCTACAAGACCCTCCGCGCCTTCGGAATCCGGCCCGACATGGCCGGGGGCCACAGCGTGGGAGAGTACGTCGCGCTGGCCACCGCGGGTGTGCTCGGGGAAGAGAGCCTGTACGAGCTGCTCTGGACGCGAGGTGCCTGCATGCTCCGAGCCGCGGGCGAGGACAGCGGGACCATGATGGCCATCCGCGGCGCGCGGCAGACCGTCGAAGAGCTGGTCAGGAACGAGAAGGGCATCTACGTCGCGAACTTCAACGCGCCCCTGCAGACGG